>CAZETM010000934.1:0-3809 GCA_964514885.1 uncultured Polyangium sp.
ACCAATATTTTTCGCTTGGTTTGGAAGGACGAGCGGCGTGGTTGACCGTGGGCGTCGCAGGCGAACCGATCAGCGCAATGACTGGGGGTGGGTTGGTCTCGGCCTGCGGCCATGTCAAATGGTTTTTCGGGTGCGCGCTGGGGTATGGGGGGGCGATCCGCGTTGACTTCTCGGAAGGAACGTTCATCGCGAAGTCGTACACGTTTGCGAAGCTGGCTGGCGGCGGTCGCGTCGGTGCAAAGGTCCGTTTGTCGCGCTCGTTGAGTTTGACGGGAACGATCGATGCCATGGTCCTGAACAGCGGAATTCGGGTTGGGGTCGAAGGTACGGTTCTTGTGGACCAACCGCCCGTCATGTTAGGTTCGCAAATAGCCGCGGGATGGGAGTTCTAGACATGAGAACGTTTATCGTCGTAGGAATCGTTGCGGTTGGGCTCGGTGGAATCATTCTTGGCGCATGCAGTGCGCCGCCCTCGTACGCGCCAGGCGATTGCGATCCGAACGCGGATTTTCCGAGCGCAAAATGTTCTGAGAAAGCTGACGCCGGCACCGACGGCGATGCTGAACCCACAAAACAACCCACGGGCTTTGATGATCCGGGCCTCGATCCCGAAGCGTGGCAGCCATGCGGTGATGGTTTCTGTGCGCCCGAGCTGAGCGGCAGCGCGATTGGTTGGGATAAAGTGCCGGTCAGCCTGTATGTCGGTCCAAACGATGGCACGACGCTCGCGTGCCCTGAGAATCTGACAGAAGTAGGACGGCTCTACGACGAGCTCGTTGCGCCTCCAGCCGCGTGCGACGCGTGCACGTGCGAAGCATCGAAAGGCGAGTGCTCGCAGCCGCCCGACAAGATCGAGATCCGCGCAGGTGCATGCGGCGCGAGCGGTGTGCCGTTCTCGCCCTTCGACGGGCCGCCGAACTGGACCGGAACGTGTTCGAGCGAAGGAGGTTTGTCCGCGGGTGCGATGTGCGGAAACGAGCCGTGTGCGCAGTCGGTTTGGGCTTCGCCACTGCCCGCGCCGAAAGACGACGCGTGTTTGCCGACGACGACGATTCCTTTGTCCACCAAAGAGTTCACTTGGCAGACGCGTGGCATCGCCTGTCAAGCCGAGACGAAACAAAATGCGTGTTCGTCGGAAACGCAATACTGCGCGGCGGACCTCGGTCATGAATGGCTTACGTGCGTGCATAAGCCGGGCATCCACAACTTGAGCGACTGCCCCGTCGAGTACAACGCGAGCGTGCATCGGCTCTACCCGTACGAGCCTGTGGATGATCGCGGTTGCGCCGAGTGCTCGTGCGGCGCGCCCGCGAGTAGCGCGTGCATCGGCATGCTCCGGCTCTATGACGACGCCGCATGTTCCGTTGAGGTTGTCCCCATGCTTCTCGGGTCGATGGGTGACAGTTGCACGACGATCTTCCCAACGGGCCGCGCCATTGGCTCCAAGCGGGTGACGGACTTGGCCTACCTTCCGGGCACGTGTGGACCAAGCGGCGGTGAACCCAAAGGCATGGCAACCGGCAACACCGCGAACGCGGTCACGTTTTGCTGCATGAAGCCGTCGCCACCCAAGACGCCGCAATCGGTGCCGAAGTAGCATCGAAAAAAAATCGTTACCGCTTTTCGACGCCGCGATTGTGATTGCGCGAGCGACGCGCGCATTGCACAAGCGTGGTAACGACGTATTCGCAGCGGGCTTCGTCGTATTCGCATTGTCGAGAATGCCGCCCGACGCAGACGGGACGATACCGATCAAACACCTGCGTGAGCACGTGCAAGACATCCCAGAAGCGAGAGGCATTTTGCTGGCGTTGCTGCGCCTCGAAGAGCAACGCGTCGTGTCGTTCGAGGGGTCTTGCGACCAAGCCGGAAGCTCGGGCGTGTTCGACATGGACCGAATGCGGGTCCGGCTGCTCGTCGTCCCTTGATCGAAACGAGGTACGGTGCCGCTGGCATGCCGAACTGCCCAGTGGTAGGAGCGCGTGGGTGGAGTCAGATTCAGGGAAACCAATGATGATGGGCACCGATAGCGCCGGAGACGACTGGCAAAGGACATGGGATTCTCGACTTGCGGGACTTGAACATGAATTGGGCAAGTCAGACGATAAGATTGCAATCTCATCGACGCCTATTTACATGGGCGGTGGTGCGGATGTCCTGACGTTCAAGAACCACGTTGACGGGATTGCTTATGTCACGGCTGGGCTGATTGGGGACGTAGGCCAAGCAGCAAATGAACTTGGTGAGTACGAACTCATGATGTGCTGTCGCGAAGAAAACGATTGGGCACCTTCGCTATTGTCTCGGCTAGCTCCATACACGTTAGAGACGCCATTGAGACCAGGCGAAACAATGGACATCTCGCCGGCAATGCCCAAGAGATCAACGATCGTTGCGTTGTTATTCGTGTCATACCGAGAGTTTAGAGTCAATGAAGCCAAGGCGGGTCTCTTGCTTTGCATTGGCATCACGAAATTCGAGCTAGCCAATTGCCGAAAGAATAGCCCCCGTGTTGTTTTGACAAAGCTCAAAGAAAATGGCGTGTTTCCATTCACGGATGCGCACCGCAAATGAAAGTATAGCCTGCTAGTTGACGTAGGTCCTGAAGCATTCGTCACTCTTTTACTTTTTCGAGGTCCAATCCTCTTAATTTGGCAGCTCGAAGAATCGCCGCTGCTTCATCCCCACAAATAAGAAGAGGATGCTTTTCGTCCTTCTCGGCGAACTCCAAGTCGGTATGAGCGAATCCGAGCGGTGGAACGGTATTTCCGGGCAGAAGAGTTATAGGCCTGCCTGTACCGATGAACTTGAATTGGCCGCAAGTATCACATTTGTCTATAAACCTGGTTCCGCGGATCGTCGGATCATATTGCACGACGTCTTTCGCTCGAACAGCAAACAAATCGGGACGATCTAAAGGTATGAACTGAAGCCCCGTCATGCACGCTTGCTCGTAAACCTCCTTGGCTCGGCGGGAAAACACGAGCACGCCATCGTAGCTCCCACCAACGTCATATTTTCTGAATTTCGAGACAAGAGCCACTCTCAGTTCCTCGTCCCACTTGGCCAGCAGGTGCCCGCAGACACGACAGCGGCGTACATCCGTGCGCCCGTAAAAAAAATACAGGCCGTTATCGTGTCCGTAAACCACATACACAGCGTTTTCCTTCCCCTACCTGAGATCCGGATGTTGCGCGAAGAAATCACGCGCGGCATCATTGTATTTATCTCCATATTGCCGATAAAAATCGGCCATGGCTTGACGTCGCTCATCAAGGCCAAAATTCTCTCGAATTCTCCTTCCAGAATTTCCCCGCTGCGGGCGCATGTGGTCGCCCGCCGCATCCACTCGATCCCGCAAGAAATTGTTGAGATCCCGATGCAAGTTCTGGTGTACATGTTGCGGCACCCTTGTTTTCGGCTGCTTTGCATCACCACCCAGGAAAGTGGGAAATGAATGGTGATCGTGGATGCCTGTCGGTTTCGGCGGCCCCCTTGTCGTCTTCGGCCCTTTTCTTAACCCTGGTGCCTTCTTTGCAATGACGATACTGAGTATCGCCACCCCTACGCCGACTGCTTGTTGACCGACCGCATACCAGTCGCCGTTGTCCACGGCAAGCGAGATGTTTGCGGCTGGGATCAATGGGTTGATGACGTTGAACGCGTCGATGACGTCGCCTTGTTGGTAGGCGGTCACTATGTGATCGATCGTGTCCACCGTGTTTCGTGACCACGACGGCGTCAGGGGAATGAACGACCAAAAGTCGTCGACAAGATCGGCCAGACCGGCACCAACGCCATCGAGAAAC
>CAZETM010000935.1:0-3809 GCA_964514885.1 uncultured Polyangium sp.
CGCTTTCTTTGCAGGAGCCGGAGCTGCATTTTTCGCGGGCGCGGCTTTGGCTGCTGTTTTCGTTGCGGGGGGTGCTGCGGGGGCTGCTTTTTTCGCTGCTTTCACGGGAGCTGCTTTCTTTGCCGGAGCTGATTTCACTGGGGCTGCTTTCTTGCTGGACGCGGCTTTCGCCGGAGCCGCTTTCTTTTTGCTGTTTGTCTTGACCGCGACTTTGCGTGGAGGAGCGGCACTGCGTTTGGCAAGTTTTTCCGCACCAAAAAACTTCGTCATTGGGGCGACGTAGAAATGCTGCCACCCCTCGTCGTACTTCTTCCCGTCGCCTTCAGGAATCGCGGAGTGCACGAAGGTGACGTTTGTCCCACCGTCCACCGCTTCGAAAAGCACTTCGAGACGCGAATGCGAGCTTCCGTCGGGAAACTCCGTCGTGCGCCAAGTCTGCACGACCTTCTTGTTCTCGACGAGCTCCACCGTTTCCCCCGAGATGTACCCATCCCACGCGGTAAAACGGCCGCCGACGTTCGGCTCGACCGTTGCTGTTCCACCGGTCATTGCCGTGTGATCGGCCCCGGAAAGCCACGCGCCGTAAAGACGCTCCGGGCTGGCTGCGATCACAGCCGATACGCGTATCGAGTCCGTCGCCATCGTTTGACCTCCGCGCCCGCTGCCAAACGATGGCGCGAGCAACATCAAGGGTACGGGTCATCCGTTACGAATGGCAATAGGGAGATGCAAGGTTTGGAAGGACAATGCCGCCCGTTGGCTCGACATAGTTTGGAAAGCCAAAGCGCCGGCACTTCGGCTTTCTGGCAAAAATATCTTGCACAACGCGCCCAAACGGCTTTACGCGGCCATTCGTTTGAGCGCATAGGAAAAACTTGATCCCTGGCGCTCCAGAACGTCCCTCTCAATCTCCGTCGAATCCGCTTCACGAATGAGCCCGATTTTTGACCTCAAACAGTTTCCCCATGAGGACAAACGCGTTCCTCGACATCCACCTGGAAAAACATCTCCGAACGCGCGAAGATACCCAGTGATGCGTGCACTCGACTTTGCTCTTGTCCTTGTTCTGCCGTCGTTTGTCCTGACCGGCTGCACCGCCGATCCCACCGTCTGCGACGAAGGCTCCATGCTCTTCAAAGGCGCATGTGTCGACCCCGTTCGTCGCTACGAACCATCGCTACAGCTCGACCAGGACAACGTCGTCGCTTATGGCGACCCACTCACGAAACTCAATCTGCCGCCACCACCAAAGAGCGGTTTTCGTATCGTCGCCCCGCCTCGAATGCTCGAACCAGGCAAGGAGGTCGACTTCTGCTTGTCCTGGCCCATTCCGGACCTCAAGTTTTCCGTCGTGCACGCAGCCCGCTTGTACACGACACCCGGCCTGCACCATTCCAACGTCGTTGCCAAGCCCATTGTCGCCAACCTCGGTCCCAATCCATACCCCGACTGCCACCCCGGCGCGGCCGATCCCATCAGCAATATCGGAGCGGGCATTCCCGACGTACTTTTTGCCAACTCCACCCAAGTCGTTGGACGTGAAACCATCGCCTTTCCGAATGGCATGGGCTACGTCCTCGACACCACCCGCGAGATCTCGACCGACATTCACTTCCTGAATCCGACCACCGAGCCGCAGCTCATCGAGGTCGTTTATGACTTTTTCACCATGCCCACGTCCGACTTGCAGCAGGAAGTGGCACCGTTTGTGGTCAATATCTCCGAATTCTCCGTCGCTCCGCATACCACCGAAGCCGTGGGCACGACATGCTCCGTGTTTGGCGGAAATGTCACCATGATCATGCCCCACACCCATGACCTCGCCCAACGCTTCACCGTCGACACATTCCCCCTCGAAGGCAAACCTGGGCCCACGCGCGTCTTCGACGACGGTGCCTTCGACTTGGAAAGCGATATTCGAGCCTACGATCCCCCAATCTCTCTGGACGATGCCGCGACGATTCGTCACGAGTGCACATTTGCCAATACGTACGATTTCGAGGTTCACTTCGGTATTGGCAAGAACGAGATGTGCACGCTATTCGGCTACATTTATCCGCCTGAAAAACAATTCGCAGGTCTCGTGACCCAAGACGGAGGCGACTGTAATTCCGTTCAACTCGGGCTCTTTCGTTGACGCCTGGCCGTGCCGTGAGGCATGATCATTCATGCCTTCCATGAAAAATTCAGCCCTAAAAAACTCAGATTTACCGCTGCCGTGCTTCGTCTTGGCCGCGCTCGTTTTCAGTTGCACTCAAGAGCCTTCGAATCAATTGCGCCCTCTGCCCACAGGATCGGGCAGTGGGCTCGTCGATGATGGCTATGACACCGGCAAAGAGATTTTCGACCGCGACGTGTATCCCATTTTCGCCAGTCGCTGCACCCCATGTCATTCGCTCGGACACAATGAAGCTCCCGTCTGGATGGGCGTCGATGCCAGCACCTCGTACGCGAGAATCGAAGCTTACCCCAAGCTTTTCATTGCATATGCCGAAAATAGCTGGTTTCTCCTCAAAGGCGAACACACCGGGCCGGCGCTGCTCACGGACGAAAAGGCGACCATTTCCCATTGGCTCGATACCGAAGTCAATGAGCGCAACTTCGTGGGCGAAGAATATTATGCTCCCGAAGGCGGCGGCGGCGGTGGCGGCTCGTCGGGCGGGCCGCCCATTACCCTTTTCGATGCGCTCGCCCAGTTCGGTCAATGCATGACCTGGGAGGATTGGCAAAACACGGGAATGGTCAAGCTAGCCGACCAGCCAACAACGCTCGGAGCCTGCAAAACGTGTCACTTTGCCGGCATGGGTGGCAATTATCTCTCCACCGATCCTGTCGTCACCTTCGACAACAATCGCCTTTTCCCCTTCGTATTGAAAATCGCCGTCGGTACCGTGGACGAAAATGGCGCATTCATGGATCTCGTTGCCGCCCGCAGACACATCGACAAAGGCATCGAAAGCCAGAATTGCGATCAGGAGCCTTGTCACCCCGTCTTCACGCTCTCATCCCAAATGGAAACCGCGGTCGATGAATTCTTTTTGCTCTCCTACAATCGCTGGAAACAGGGGCTGTGCGGGCCGTGACGAATCGCCGCTCCGTCCTTCTTGCCCTCGTTTCGCTTGTCGGTTGTCAGTCCAAACCCACGCCGCATGAGATCATCGTTGGTGCTGCAACCAGTTTGCGGCATGCCTTGCCCAAGGTCGTTGATGCGTTCGAGAAAGTTCATCCTCGAACGAAAATTGTCGTGACGTACGGCGCATCAGGCGATCTTGCTCGTCAAGTCGAAGGGGGCGCAGGCGTCGATGTCGTCGTGTTTGCTTCGAAGGCACCTCTGGACAAACTCGTCCAAATAGGCCGAATCGATGCCATTTCCACGCGGGTTGTCGGAACAAACGAGCTGGTGTTGGTCGGCTCCGAACCAGGTCCCAAGCTCACCTTTCAAACGCTCGACACGCTCCCTGTCGGTGAACGCCTCGCGATCGGCGAGCCTAGCAGTGTCCCCGTCGGACAGTACGCGCGTGAAGCACTTGAACGACTGTTGCTCTGGGACAAACTTCAAGGGCGGATCGTCTTCGGCGCAAATGTTGCCGCCGTGCTCGCGTACTTGCAGCGAGGCGAAGTGGCGGCGGCAATCGTCTATCGCACGGAGGTGCAAGGCGTGAGGGGAATTCAGGTCCTCGATGTCGGCAAAGGCACGTGGGCTCCGCGCCCGGAGATCTGGGCAGGTGTGGTTACCGAGTCACACGATCGGGTGACCTCTCGGCAGCTCGTCGAGTTCATGACCTCCCCGCCGGCACGACGAATTTTCG
>CAZETM010000936.1:0-3808 GCA_964514885.1 uncultured Polyangium sp.
CGTCGCGGCCGGTTTGGCCGGTGCCGTTTGGGCCAGGATCGTGGGGGATACGGCCACCATGCTCGAAAGCAGCAGACCCGCCGGTACCCATCGCCTAAGCATCGTCATCGTGCTCCTTGCAGCTCTGCATGCGCGCATTGAAACCAAAGTAACGCTCCGTAATCAAGCGTAAAGTGCTTCTTTGATGATGGCCAAACTCTTCGCGTTCCTCGGGGTTGCCAGTCCTGGTTTGCCGGCTGGTTGCACCTGGTTTGCCGGAGCGGCCTGGACCGCGGAAAAACACAGCGCTTCGGATGGACGGAAACTGGATCGATAGGCGAGGTTCGTGCTTCAATCGTTCCATGCGCCACCTGCTTCCCCTCGCTCTTGTCGGTTCGCTCTCGCTACCTGGCGCCGCGTTGGCGCAAGATCCTCCAGCGCAGCCACCTGCCGCCACCGGTACAGTGCCAAATTCCGCATCTGGATCCGCGTCGGGGGGCGCGCAAGAGTCAACAAGTACGGCCGAAACGCCGCCGAAGGCAGTCAAGCGCCCCAAGGCACGCAAGGCTAAGAAAAAGCGTGCAGTCGTCAAGGGGCCCGTGGCGAATTTCCCCTCGTTTCGCGTCCTGCCGGATGGATCGAGTCGGATCAACCTCGAGGTCAGTGAAAAAGTGATCGTGGCCGAGCGAAAAGCGGAAGGGCGCCTCGCCTACCGGCTGAAGAATACGCAGGTGCCTGTCCAGACAAACTTGTTGCCGCTCGAGACGAGCTTTTTTCGCACGCCCGTCGGACGCTTGATGCTCGTCGAAGTCGATGATGACATCGAGCTGGTGGTGGAGTTGCGACAGCCGAGCGAAGCGACTCATCGGATCGTGGAAACCGACCAAGGAATGATTCTGCAAGTGGACTTTCCAGCGCCTCCGAGTCAAGGCCAAGCACCCAAGCCAGCGTCGGCAAAGTAACCTGGGGCAAACGCGAGAGGGTTTGCGGAGATGAAAGGCGCGGACGCGCGGGGGACAAACCTTTTGCCCAACGATTCGGCGGGGCAAGAGCGGAAAGAATCGGAAGCTTTGTCGAAGCCCCGGGTGCTCGTCGTCGATGACGAACCGGCGCTTCGACGCAGTTTGGCGCGCGTGTTGTCGGTCGAGAACTTCGATGTGCTCACCGCGGAGGATGGCGCGGCGGCGTTATCGCTCCTGCAAACGACTCGCGTGGATGTCGTGCTGCTCGACGTGATGATGCCGGGCATGAGCGGCATGGATGTTCTTGCGCGCATCAAGAAAGATCATGCCGAAGTCGAGGTCGTGATGATGACGGGCTTTGGCGACATCGACACTGCCGTCGCTGCGGTTCGTCAAGGCGCGTATAACTTCTTGACCAAACCGTTCGGTCCTACGGAAACGGTGTCGATTGCGTTGGCCCAGGCGGCCGAGCACAAGCGGCTGGTCGATCGCACCAGACAGCTCGAACAGCGCTTGGCGACGCACGAGCGGTTTGGCGAGTTGATCGGTGGATCGAGGCGGATGCAGGAGGTTTACCGAGTGGCCCTGGGCGCGGCGCCGACGACGTCGACGGTGCTGATCTTGGGAGAAAACGGTACGGGCAAAGAGCTGGTGGCTCGCGCGGTGCATCAGCACAGCCTACGGAGTGACAAACCTCTGCGGGCGATCAACTGCAGTGCGATTCCGGAAACGCTAGTGGAGACCGAGCTTTTCGGCAGCACACGCGGGGCATTCACGGGGGCGCTGGATCGGGCGGGCCTGTTCGAATTGGCCGACAAGGGTACGGTTTTTCTTGACGAAATCGGAGATTTACCGCTCAGCGCGCAAGCGAAGTTGTTACGTGCGCTGGCTGTCGGGGAAATCAAGCGGGTTGGGGCATCGGATCCGAAGACCGTGGACGTGCGCGTGATTGCCGCGACAAACGTGGACCTCAAGGAACGAATCGCGCAGGGGCGATTTCGTGAGGATCTCTATTATCGTTTGGCGGTCATTCCGGTGCATTTGCCGGCGTTGCGACAACGCAAAGAAGACATTCCGCTGCTCGCGTATCACTTTTTGCAAAAATATGCGCGGCGAAGCGGGCGCGATATCAAGCGTATCGGGACCGAAGCTTTGAGGGTTTTACGCGAGCAACCTTGGCCGGGCAATGTCCGGCAGCTCGAAAATGCCATCGAGCATGCGGTGGTCATGACGCGCGGCGATTGCCTCATGCCTTCCGATTTGCCATCATTTACGTCAAGTGATTCGGCGTCGTTTGACGAAGAGTACGAAGCCCCGGCAGCTCCTTCGACGATATGGGACGAAACGCTGACGGAGTTGCCTTATGC
This sequence comes from uncultured Polyangium sp., assembly GCA_964514885.1. Lineage (GTDB taxonomy): Bacteria > Myxococcota_A > Polyangia > Polyangiales > Polyangiaceae > Polyangium. The sequence continues at coordinate 2,309 of CAZETM010000936.1, forward strand.
GCAGGCAAAGGACAAGGCAGGGATATTGTTCGATCGAGCGTACGTGGAGCGGCTATTGAAACGCGCAGATGGGAACGTGAGCGAGGCGGCGCGCCAGGCGGGGATGGATCGGTCGAACTTCCGTAGGCTGCTCAAGAAAGTTCGAGATTCGGAAGAGAATGGGCAGGAAACGTCGTGAGCAAGTGTAGTGTAGTGGTCGCAGTCGTCTTTGGTTTGTCCGTTTGTTCTACGGCCAATGCAGAGACGACATCGGCCGTGACGTACGATCTGCCCAAGATCCTCGAAGCTGCCGATAAGAATCATCCCAACATCGTGGCGGCCAAAGCGCGGGTATTGGCCGTACGTGCGCAGCTCGATGAAGCTCACCGCGCTCCATTTAGCCAATTCCGCATGACTGGCGGAGTGGGTCTCGCTCCCACGGTGCTCGGGAACAATATATTCAGTCCCAATACGGACGTGGCGCTCACGAGTAGCCTTGGGCTTGCTTGGCGCACGAGCATCGATGGGGTGGTGCCGCTGTGGACATTTGGCAAAATGACCAATGTGTGGAATGCGGCCGAAGCGAATGTAAAGGTGAATGAAGCAGGAGTCGAGAAAGAGCGCGATGCGGTGCGTCTCGACGTACGGCGTGCTTATTTCGGATTGCAGTTGGCGCGCGACGGGGAGATTCTGCTGAGAGAAGTGCGCAAGTCGGTGAAAAAGGCGCTCGATAAGGTTACGGAGCAGGTGGAGAACGAGGACGCCGATCCGATTGATCTGTACAAGCTGCAGACGTATTCGGCGGAGACTGAAGTGCGTGAAGCCGAGGTGGCTCGGTTTTCCGCGGTGGCGCTGGCGGGGCTGCGGTTTTACACGGGCATAGGAAATCTCGACATTCCCGACGAGCCTCTTCGGCCGCCCAAGCATCAGCTTGGACACGTGACGCGATATTTGACGGCGGCGCGGCTGTATCGTCCGGAAGTGGCAATGGCGCGAGCGGGCGTGATGGCTCGTTCGGCGCAGCTCCAAGTGGCTCGGGCGCAGATGTTTCCCGATATTGGTTTGGGTTTGAATGCGACGTATGCACGGGCGCCGGAGGTGGTGAATCAGATCAATCCGTTTGGCGCGGACGGAGCGAACTTATTTGGATATGGGGCGGGGATCGTATTCAATTGGAAGCTGGACTTTGCGGTGCAATCGGCGCGTATTCGGTACGCTCAGGCGCAGCTCGAGGAAATGCGGGCGACGGAACGATTCGCATTGGGCGGGACGGGGGCTGAAGTGGAGACGGCGTATGCGGAGGTCGTGGATTGGCAAAAGCGCGTGGATGCTTATGCGAAAGCGGCGTCGTATGCGAAAAAGTGGATGGTGACGATTCAACAAGGCATCGACGTGGGTACGAAGGACGAGAAAGACATTTTGGATCCGGCGAAAGCGTACGCGACGAATCGGTTTGCGTGGATGAACGCGACGATGGAATTGGATATGGCGATGAGCCGGTTGGCAAAGGCGACGGGGTGG
>CAZETM010000937.1:0-3802 GCA_964514885.1 uncultured Polyangium sp.
ACTTGGCCAATTCAAACAAGCGGTGAAACGTGACCATGCCGTAAGGGGGACCTATGGACATTCGATTCGTCATCGAAGGTTTCCACACGGAGCTACGCGTCGTGAGGTGCACGGCTCACGTTCATGACCGGCGAAGCGAAGCGCGATGTCCGTGGCATCATCATCGACATCGAGCGGCACGACGACGGGAAAACACGCACCGCGTACCGCGTTCATTTGTCGTGTGTAGCGCGTAACGGAACTGAGGGATGCGAGCTGTCGTGCGGTGCGTGCCCTTCGCGTCGCCATGCGCAAACGTATGGACATCGCAAGAGCACAGTGTTGTTCGCCGCGTATGCCCACGGGTAAAACCAAACGCTCTGCGACGAAAAAAGCCTCTGGATGTCGCGTGGGCGAAGCGAATGGTGAATCGGTGCCGGCCGGAGCGGCAATCGTGGCGGCCATGGGAATGGTCGCGGCGAGATTGATGCGGCGGAAGAAGAATTAAGGCCCGGCGCAGGACGATTGAAGGAGTCGGAACGGTGCGCGGCGATGGACCGAAAAGGTAGCTGCGCGCCGGACGAAGATGGATCAAGTCAATGGGGCGTGGTCATTGCGGTAATGGTCGAGCGGATCGTGGTCGGTACGGAAAGAATCACGATGCAATGGGCGAACGCCGTGACAATGGCCACGGGATAAGCAAGCGGTGCGCTCCTGAATTTGCGTGGCGAAGTGGTCGAACCGAAGCGACTGCGGTGCCCCGCCAAAGGGCAAGGAAGCGCCGAGTGCGGAGGGTTGGGTTTGGAGGCGGACGACATAAATGATGTGTAGGGACCGAGGCTTGCTTGGGCTAAGTCGCGTGCTAGCGCGAGAGGATGGCCCGATTCTCTCAGGACATCGAAGCTGCGACAGCGGAGCCGCAAGCCGTGCGATACCACGTACGGTGCGACTCACGCGATCATATCGACGGTCGGCGTCACCGTGGTGGTGCACATCATGTTCTTCTCGAACGTGTTTATGGCACATGCCTTGCGGACGGCAAAATGCCGCCAGGTGAGCGGACTCAAGAAGTGCCGGAGGTCGGGTTGCACCAAGAAATCGACACGCCATGGTAGCCGCCGAAGATGAGCGAAGTACGGGGCTTGACCAAACAACTGGCTCCAAGCCGACACCCACACCCACGGAGGACAAAATGATTTACGACGAATCGGTGGACCATGCGCGCAGTTTCCTTGGCGAGCACAACTTTGACGTCGATGCGATTCCACTTGGCAGGTCGGGGACAACAATTTTTCGCGCTCGTACGGATCGCGACGAGTACATACTCGACGCGAATTCTCTCGCGGATTGGTCCTTCATCATGAATGATGTTGGAGGCGATGAGCGCAGAGCCTTGTCGTGGAAGTGCTTGTCGCAAGTGGTAATGGGGGCAAGGGATCGGCTTTTGGCTGCGAAATCCTCTCGTCAGAATGATTTCAAAATCCTCTGGCGAGCTGTGAGCATAGCTGGATTTGCAGGGCAACTCGAAGCGAGCTTCTATGGGGTAGAACATCTTTGCCTGTATCCGTCGCGCAAATTTGTCGACTGCTACCATTTCAATAGGAACCTATTTGAGGTTTGCCCCGAAATCGATGCGGCAGTACTGTGTACTCCGGGGGATAGACGCCTTTTGATAAACTACTTCTCCCCAAACCGAGTGCGATTCCGCCAAAGTCGTCTCTATTCGCTGCTAGAGTCGCGGGTGATCGATCCGGAACGCGATGCACGTCATGGAAGAGCGTTGATCATTGGCTCCGGCGGCGCTCGTGATACATCCGGAACGATTCAGAGAGAATATCTCAACGACCGCGGGATAATGTTTGCTCCGTGCACGGAGGTACGACTCGGCGAGTGAACGCTTGATAGTCATGTACCCAAGTTCGACACGGCGCTGCTCGTTGGCATAGGGCTCGCCGTCGCTGGCGGTACGATGCCTGCCATATGGGCGGATCAGAAGTAGAGACGCAAAAAAATCGTCTGCAGGGCACTCTGCGGTTGCGGAACCCGACACGACTCGGCTACGCTTGTACTTGCCCAGGAATCTCGAATAAGCCAGGAAATCATTATGAGCAGAGCACCATACAACAAGGTAGAGGAGCGCATTCAGAAGCATTTGGCGGCCAATCTTGGGCTGCTTGAATCGCACCTGAAACTTATTGACGAAAAATATCGGATCACGTACGGCAAAAACTGGGGCGAAATTGACATCCTCGCTAGGGATCGGGCTAATGTATTCGTAATAATCGAGATCAAAAGAAGCAGGCAAACCGCTCGCGAGGCAATGCAAGAGGCCCACAAATACGCAGAGTTGCTTCATCGCGTACACGGAGTCGGTCCCGAAGATGTTCGAATCATCATTGCCGCGACTGAATGGAGCGATCTGATACTAGCATTTTCGAATATGGTTCGAACTGTACCGTATCATGTGACCGGCTACGAGTTGAAACTTGAGAATGAGGTCCCTCGTGCCGCCGTAAAAGTAAATCCATTGCCAGCAGCACGTCCCATTGGACTTGCAATGGAGCACGGTATCTATTTGTTTTCCGATGCAGCGTCTAGAGATAATGCGTTAACCATTATTCAGTCGGATGTCCACCATCGTGGATTAGACGATTGCGTCATATTTGCACTGGACTATACTGGTGAAAATCCATTGGTAGTCCACCGGTATGCTTTTTATCTTGTCCCTGGCTATATTGACGAGGAGCGGCGGTCGACAATCCTAAAGCACGTATCATCATCATATGGTCTCAATGCTGAGGATGTGACGCAATCGCATGTCTTGCGCGAAGCGCTTGTCGGAGTGCATCACGCGCTAAGAAAGGCGAATTGTCCCAATTATTGCGAATACGCTGATGGCACAGCGTCCATCATCGCAACGATGCTAAAGGATTGGACCGTCGCGAAAACAATTCGCGGAGGCCGATTTGCCGCCCAAGGAGAGGAGTTGTTCTCGGACAATCACCTATGTCGAATGGCCGCACACATTGACGGGGGTAACCGATACGGTTTTTCTTGGTGCGGCAATTCGGACCATCGAGCCATGTGGGCTCGGATGGAGACGGCACTGACGCAATTTATGCAGCACAACGTTATTTGGGGCAGACATGTGAAATGGTTTTTGGAGCTGGAAAATCTGAGACAGGATAACACATTTTTGTCAATCGACGTTGTCGACTTTTTTGATCCGCTGAGAGCAATTGACAAATATGCATCTACGGGAGACGATGCGCTGGTGCCCCAACTAATGGCAACTGCGGAGTTGCCCGACGGATCGAAATTGATGCTACTCGGTGGTCTTGTGTGGGATTCGGAAACATTACCGAGTTTAAATACGGTGCTTCCTGGTCGCGGGAACCTCAGTCAACGGATGTTTTCGTATCTTTTGCAATTAGGCAATGACAGCGCGCCAGGTACTGCGTTAGAAATTGTCGAACGTCATGGAATAACGTACTCCTCCGTATTTGGTAAGATTTGGCCAGATGGAACCGATGAAGGCTATTTGCTTATTTGCCGTGCGGACGATTCTGTGGAGCAATTGCCAATCGAGAGGCAAACACAGCCGGTGTTAGATGATTTTTGCGCGGATCCGCGCAACGCGCAGTATCTTCTAGATTTGCATCGGCTTTTGTCAACGGTAATCGTCGGGTAACGAGCGTCGGTGCTTGAGCGTGGAGGCAAGCGTGGTTCCACATATGACGCCCCGCCTTCTCAACTGCTTAGGCCAAGCAATCCTCTCCGGTGTGCTGCATGCTCCGCTGTGCCACGACACAGTCGACGCGAT
>CAZETM010000938.1:0-3796 GCA_964514885.1 uncultured Polyangium sp.
CGGGTGAAGATGACGCTACGTCGATCGGCTCATCAGGCATTACCTCACGACGTGTGGACGCTTTGGTCCAATAGTTCAGGAACGCATTTCGACCCACCGCGATCATGAACATGACGAGCGCGTCCCGTGGCGTTTGCAGGTCGTGACCGACGACGCGCCCCTCGGTGAGGCATCGCCACGTGGTGATCTCGACTTCTTGGGCAATGTCGTCGATTTCCCGCTCTGGACAACCGTATCGGCGGAGCGCTGCGCAGACGCATGGGCGCAAGGTGCGTGTTTCTTCGGGCGTGGCATGCACGACCCGATTGCCAGCAAGGTTGACGAGAAACTTCATCGCGCCCCCTTGCTCGGCTTCACGCCCGTTGCGGTGATGATGAAGTGACCAGCGAGCGCGACGTCGAGATCGAGTCCCGACGCCGCTGCAACGTTCTCAGCAAGCGTCATGTCACCCGGGTTTTTTCCGGTCATGAATGCGCCGACAATCGAGCGACGAATTCTCACCGCGTTCGTCACTGCAAACCATGATCGTTTTTCCCGATGAAGCTGGCGAAGTAATGCGCGAAGGTTCGAGCGCTGTAGCTCGATCAATCCACCACGATAAAGAGAGCGCGAAGTGCGAGACGTCCGAATCATCGCGCACCCCCTTTCCGTCGCATCGGGATCACGTTCGATGGCGCAGCCGCTGGCGCAATCGTGGACGCAGCCGATGGCGGTGAGCCGACCGCGGCGAGCGTGGCGAGCCATTGTTGCGCCCGCTCATGATCGCCAGCTTCATCGGCTGCGAGCGCACGTGCGAGAATGCGTGATCGCATTCCGTCGAGACTCGTTTCGGGTGAAGTCGAGGGCGCCGTCGGCGCGAGGGGAGTATTGGCGCGAGGGGGGATCGGAAGTGGCGCAGCGGCTACGTCAACGGATGCGATCGGGGGGATCGAAGTAGGCGGATCGTCCGGAATACCTTCACTAGTGCCGCCCGTATTGCGACACAATATGAAAGTAGATACCAGCATGTTCCTGGTCGAACCTGCGCAGTGCTCCAAGTGCCGTCAGCACCACGTCGAGCGCTTGTGGACCTTCGGCGTGAACCAACGCCGAAAGAATCGATAGCTCGGGATCTGCCTCGGCCACAGCAGGATCCGTCACGATCGGGACGACTCCGGGACCGACCACAAAGGGACTCATCAGGTGCCGGCCCAGCCCCAAGTCAATCGTGCGCGAAGCCCATTCGGCCACGTCAGGATCCGGCGCCACCACGAGCACGATCGTCGGACAACGCTTTCGTGATCGCTCGACTGCACAATACACCGGCCATGATTGCTCCTTGCCGCGATCGATGGCGCGTTGCACCTCCACGATGCACGAGAGCACCAGCCGCCCCGATGCGTCGCGAAGCTCCAACACCAGGTCCGCTCGAAATTCAACCGGTAACATCTCGTCAAGCGACGATTCGCTGACTGCTACCGTCGCATACTCGGGTATGGCCACGCCAAACAGCGTATGGACGAAGTGAGGAGCAATCCGAGGGTTTTCCCGGAACAACGAGACCAGTGCTTCATGTTCTAGCGTAGGCACGGACGCGACAATACTCGACGCTTACGCATCCGTACAAGTTTGTCGTTACTATTTGGGGTTCGGCGGAATGGAACCGTTCGTCCGGGTCTGTACCATTTCGACGAACCTCAAAAGGGCAACCTAGGGCAATGGCTTACCCACACTTACAACCGACAAACGTACTCGTAAATAATAGCCGCTCCCGTACTTCCTCGTGACACACCGGGCAAATGTCGCCGAGCACCAGCGGCTTCGATGGCTTTATCAGCGCAGGGGCTGGCGTCGCCACCGCCGTCGCCACCGGCGAGCTACCCACCGCAATCTGCGTCATCGTCGGCGACTGCACGTGCTGCTGCATCGGCAAAAATTCCACCAACGTCACTTTGCGATATCCCGATTGCGGCGACTTGTTGCATTGCGACGACGACAAAACGTCAGCTTTGCAACTCACCGGCAATATCGGTTTGTCCATCCGCAGATACACCGTCTCCGTCGTATACAGCGCCGGATCCGTCATGCGCGGATCCTCGGGCGTACACACCTTGTTCGAAAATGCGTGAATCAACAAATCCAAATCCGTCTGCTTCGTCTTCGAATGACGCGATCCATCCACGAGCAAAATCCCATTGCCGTACGACATCGCCGTCAGCCAAAACCCACCACCCGCCGTGTGATATCCGCTGATCGACCACTTGTACCCGCGTAGCGCTCGCACGTGCGCGCTCGCTTCCCGCGCCAGCGCATACCCGTCCATTCCCGTCGGCAACGTGCTCGAAAGCGCCCCGATGTGGTGCATCAAGCAGTCATGGCACGATACGCAAATCACCTTCTCCAGCGGCCTGTTCGGATCCAAGCAGACGTAGGTCGGCTGCTCGGATTCGTAACACCCGGACAAACAAAGATGCGTCTCGATCTCGGTGACAAAGGGCGCCGGAAGCGTCATGGCCCGAGTATATACGTCATAAAAAGCAAACTGCACGCCCCAGATGAATACAAATCGTGCCCGATTGGCGCGAATGTCCTTGCTAGACGGACAAACCTTTTTACGATGAGGGTCAGGAAGTAAGGCGACCCCGTTTGCCGACCATACACATCCGCAACGCCGCATGCAGGCTCGATACCGAAACCACTTTGCCCAGGTCGATCCCTAGCTCGATCAACGCTCGTGCCACCGAAGGCCGAATACCAGAAAGCAATCCGCGCGTGCCGAGCAGCCCGAGCGCCTGAATCATTCGCAACAAGTGTTCGGCCGTCGTCGACTCGATACGGTCCACCGCCGTCAAATCGAGAATCGCAAAAGTCGACCCGCGCGACACGACCGTCGATAACAAGCGCTCCATCATGTCCGCAGCGTTTTGGGCATCGAGCTGCCCGATGACCGGAACGACCAATATGCCCTGCCAAACCTCAATGATCGGCGCCGACATCACTCGAATCGCTCGACTCTGCTCCTCAATCACCCGCAACCGGTCCTCCAATGCCTGCTGCGACCTGTCCCGCTCCGTTACGTCCGTCGAAATTGAAATGGCACCCGTAATGGTACCCTGCGCATTACGAATTGGACTGAACCAATTGTCCCAAACCGTCGTTTGGCCAAGAATTTGCGTGTTCGTCGATTCTCTCCCTTCCAGCGCTGCGCGGATCAGAACGAGCGCATCCCCGGCTTCGGCAAATGCCTCGAACACGCTCATGCCCTTGAGCTGATTTTGCTTCAGCCCCAGCTTTTCGAGGCCTGCACCAAGCTGTACCTGAATGATTCCATCGCGGTCGAAGAGCGATATGACGATCGGCGCACCTCGAGCTACCTGCCCGATCAGCTCTTCATGAGCCTGCGCCTGCTGCTTCGCCGCCTCGAACTCCGTCACGTCCCGCGCCGCTGCAACCACCTCTCCCGCAACGTTCCCCGCTCGCGCCGTCCATTCCAGCGTTCGATACGTCCCGTCCTTGGCGCGAAAACGAAACGAAAACCAACCCGTCTCGCGAACCTCCGCAATCGTCTCGAACGTCAAACGCGTCTGCTCGACGTCTTCCGGATGCACAAACGAAAAAATGGGCGCTGCCCGCAGCTCCGCCTCGGAATACCCCACCACACTCGCCCATGCGCCGCGCAGGCTACGCACGCTGCCGTCACGCACCTCGACCGTGCAGAATAACTCCGTCGAAAGCGCCAAGAATTGCTGGTCATCCGACGTCGCGGTTGCCGGGTCGGACGAAAAATTGTGCTGCTCCATCGATTCCTGCGTTTCGC
>CAZETM010000939.1:0-3796 GCA_964514885.1 uncultured Polyangium sp.
CGATTGGATGGTTTCAATCAAGCGGGCGCGCCGGATTCAATGGTTCTGATTGCGTGGCGAGCGGGCGCGACGTCATAAATGAATGCTTTCACATGAGCATTTTTGACGCGGGAAGCGTTCGATCAATCGTTTTTCGAGTTTGTAAAGGGCTTCGGAGGCAGTAGTGATGTCTTCGGCGCTGGCCAACGTATTGGCGGTGATTAGCGCTTCGTGAGCTTGGGCCCGACATAAACGACGTAGAGTGGGCGATTGTGCCGAAACGGAAAGGTAAAGTGCACGCGCATTTGATGAATCTTGACCTTCCCATGCCACGTACAAGGCATGGGCGTTTCCGGTCGCTCCGGGTTTGGAAACGAAAGCTCGTGCCGGAACCGGTGCTTTTCATCATCCGAAGAATCGGAAAACCACGCCTTGTCGCCAACGAAGTGATTTTGGAACAGCTCCATGCCTCGTGATTGCAGATGATCGTCCGAACCGACCTGAGACTGTATCAAGTCAAGTACTTTCAGCAGCTCCTGAAATCGCTCGGCAGCGCCCGGAACGAATGGATGGCCGTCGAGGGATCGGATGACATCGCGCGTAAGCGTAATGTGCGGGCACTCGTCCTGCGCCCATTCTACGAGGTTTTGCCATGATCCGAGAGGTGGTCGGAGTTCGCGCAAACATCGCTCGACTTGCGGCAATGCCCAATGGTTTTGCAGACCGAGCGATTGACGTGCATCATCGTTTCGTACGTGATCTACCACGAGGGGCGTGCGCAACCAATCAGATGGGTCGAATGTCAACAATGCCCGTGCCGAGTCGCGCAAGACAGCCATAGCCGCCTCGCCCAGACCGGTGTTTGTGACAATTGCTCCTGTTTCGTCTTCGAACCAATCGTCGTTACCATGAATCGGCTGGTCGTCCCAAAAAGGTCCTTTATTGGCAAGCCAGGTGGTAGCAACGATGCGCAGCTTCGGGTCCATACCTCGAAGCGCCTGCCGGACCGTCACTTCCGGGCTGATTCTGGCATTCAGCAGTTCGCGCGCGCAACGCACGACGCGCCGATTGCGTTCGATGACTGCCCGCAACGCGAGGATGCGCACGAACGATTCTACAAACGCGGCCTGTGAATGAAATTGCTCGTGAATCGAGCGATCATTGACGATGAATTCCATCGCTCATGGCTCCAAGCCGGCGAAGTAGTTCATGTCTCTTTCGAATTGATCGAAGAATCCATCCGGCCAACGGTCGATGTTTCCTTCATGATCCAATCGCGGAGAGATAACTTGTGACTCATTGCGCTCGGCCGCCACGTTTCGCGGTTGGAAGAAATGGATGACAGCCTGCTCGGGCGTCAGAATGCCAGTTTTCATCGCACGACGGAGGCCATTGAGTACGTGATCTGAGTGAGTTTCGACCAGAACTTGAACTCCAGCAGAGGCGACTCGAGCCAAAAAGAGTCCCATCTTGGCTTGTCCCAACGGATGCAAGTGAACTTCGGGGTTTTCGACGATGACTACGTCGCCCTTTTGCGCATGCAGGCATGCCACGAGAATCGGAAGCACATGGGTTATCCCGAAACCCACGTGCTGAGGACGATGATGATCAGTATCGGTCGCAGTGCGAATACCAAGCGTGACCAGGTTTGCGCGACGAACACGCTCGACGGCGATACTGACGCCCGGAAAAAACTCCCCAAGCCAAGCTTCAGTTTGATTGATGAGCGTGACACGTGGCTCCGCTGGATGAAGCAATCCGTCGGTGACCCTATGCTCAGAAAACCAATGAAGTTTGCCCGGCGCACGATCCCCGGTATGTCCAACCGTGCGATGGCGAGCAGGATCGAGCAGCGGGTAGGTTTCTCGCGGACCCATCCGCTCAGCGCAAATGTAGTTGAGTCCTTCAATGAGATTGACGACCGTTTGACGTGCCGCGGAGGGATGCGGCGGCAACAGACTACGCGGATCGTTTTCAGAAATCAGCTCGGTCGAACCTTCTCGCAAGCGTACACGCGCCACGGCAACCGCAATGTCTTCCCGATCCGCATCACGTCCCCCCAATGTCCACATGCAGTCGAAATGCGAACCTACGAGCCCAATGGAAAACTGAAGTCGGCCATGTACCTTGTCGACGACGTCACCCAACGTGCCTAGCCCGAACAGCGACCCTTCCAAGGGACAACGTGAACCCCATTGCGTGTCCACAGCCGATTGATGCAGGAGCGCAAGCGCTTGAAGAGTGGTGGACTTGCCAGACGCATTGAGCCCCGTGAGCAGGGTAAACGGGGCCAGCGGCAAACGGAGCGTACGAAAACACTTGAACGTGTCGAGATGAATTTCAGTGAGCATCAAAGACCTCGCGAAGCATTTTCTCCGTCGCCGCGAAACGCCCCTTCACCCGAAGCTGGTCGCTCGTTCCGTAAGTGATGTCTCGCGCGTAATCTTCTTGTTTGATCAAGTGAACGAATCCAGCACGGAGCTTATCCTTGTGACGCTTTACCGCCACTGGCGCGTATTGCGCGAGCCCCGTGGAAAAGACATCGAATAGCGACATATTGAACACGCTTCGTGTCTCTTTCGTACCATCATGCTTGCGAAACGCATGCTTGCCGAATACGTCGAGATTATTTTGCATACTCTGCAAAAAAACCTTCTTCAAGACCCCGATTTGCTTCTCACTCATTTGATTGATTTGTTTTAGCGCATCGGCCAAGAACTGGTCCATGTCGTCCTTGTATGTGGCTGGACCCAACAAATGAAAGGCGCAAAATCGATTGATGGCCTCGCGATCCCGCATGGTCTTCGTTTGCAGACTCTTGCCCGTCGCCTCCAAAAAGATCGGGATCTCTGCAAGTTCCCGGAGCATCTTCGTCGCTTCGCCCTGGTACAACGCATTGCGCATCTGCTGCCGTGACAATGCAACGCCGCTGTTCACACGCTCGAAAATATCGAGTCGCGCACGCTCGGGCACTTTCGCATCGATCAAATACAGCGTGAGTTGAGTATCTTCGATGCGATTTTGCAGCTTCGGGAGCAAATCATCAAAAACCTTGTTCTTCAACTCTTCATTCTCGAGGCGAAGAATGAGCTTTCCTTTTAGAAATCGTTGAAATGTCGTCAACCGTTGGAGCCCATCGACTACCACCAGCTTCCCATCCATGGTCTCGGCCAAATAAAACACCGGCAATGGAATACGCATCAACACGGATTCAATAAGCCGACTCTGCCGCTCCTCGTCCCAGACAAACTCGCGCTGAAAGTCCGGATCCATAATATATCCGCCCTTCTCAATGCGCCGAATCACTACATCATGGATGGTTCGAGTTTCAGTGCGGATCATCAAACTGTCGAGCGGATAATCTCGGAACCCGCCCGCGGTGTCCAACCCCTCAATGGATTCGGTTCGCTCCGATTGAACCGATTCTCCCGACATTTCGGTCCCTGTTGCCCCGCTCTTGGGATGCGCGAGTTTCTTACGTTGCGCTGATGATGCAGCCATATCGGCATTTCCTCCACCCAGCTCGGTGAGCCGACGCGCGTATCACCCGTCTATTGAGAAGTCAAGGCTATCCAACGATAACTTTATCGAGAACGAAGAGCCCGCGTCTGGCCATCACATTGATGAAACGAGTTCACCGCTCCAACGCTTGCGGATGTACCTCGTGGTCGACCTTGCCGCGTGAGCCGGTACGGATCGCAGGGCTTTGGGGAAACCCATGGCGTCCGGCTAGCTTGCGGACGATTCTGCGAGACTGCGGACTGCCGTGCTTCGTCGCGATGTCGAAAAAGCCAAGGGCGACGAGGGTGTGAAAAAA
>CAZETM010000940.1:0-3784 GCA_964514885.1 uncultured Polyangium sp.
CGACCAAAGTGACACTGAATGCCACCGAGCTGAGATCGTGGGATCAAGGGTTCGACGCGAATGACGCGCAGGTGTGGGGAGCAACGGACGGGCCCTATATTTTCGCGCGAAAAACGCCGCTCGAGAACTGATAGACGACGTTAGTGCCTGGGAAAAATCGCGCCAAACCCGGTTTGCCGCCGGCAGGCACAGCCGTCTCGGGCGCGACAAACGTGCCTTTTTTGCGCCAGAATGAACCAAACGTTTGACCTGTCCCAACGATGGGGTTACGTTTGTCGGTATGAACGAATTTCCCGACAGTCCTCCGGAACGAACCATTCATGAGCGCTTTGGCGCTGCACTGCTCGAAGCCGCGCTGGCGAGCCGCGGTGTGATTCACCGCGACTATCGCGTTCACATCAAAGAGGAGATCGTTCGGGTGTACATGCCGCGTCGTTCGGACAATGATCCCGCGCCACCTCCGAAGCCGCACTCCGATCCAGCTCAAAACTTGATTACGGCCGTTACCGAACACGCCGGAATGTACGCGGTCGATGAGCAAATTGGTGGGTACGACATTTTTATTCCTCTCGTTTTCGAGCCGCACCCGAATCCTGCGGCTCTTCCGGGGCTGCTCGGACGAATTTCCTGCGCGCCGTGTTGTTACACGTTGCATTGCGTGCCACCTGGGGAACGAGACATTCACGATGCCTTGCGTTATTCGTTTAATTTGTCGGAGGATAAGTACAAGAACGGCATCGCGCCGTCAGGAAAGGGCAAAAAGCGCAAATCCAAGAGTGACGCGCATTTTTTCCCGAAACACTGGATCGTTGGGGCAGAGCTGTCGAACGACATACTGACTGGATTCGGTTTTTCGCCAGATCGGGAAAAATTTCCAGGCATTTACAACAATGCCCCTGGGTTTGGATTGCAATTCATCACCATTTCGCAAATACCGGTCACTCGGGAGACGCTCGTATTCAGGCTTTTGGGAACGGGCGCGATTCTCGAGGCTGCGCTCGCAGAACAAGCAGAGCTGCCCGAAGACGCGATCGAACGCGTGGCCACGACGACTGCATTGCGTGAAGTGACGACGGGAGCCATTCCGATTGAGGAGGCGAAACGTTCGCCCGTATTGCGAGCTTGCAGCAAAGTGTATCGACAGTGGGCGGAACGGATGGGGGCGTGAATGGGCCGGAGACGTCATTGTGGTCATCGGCCATCGGGGGAAGATCAGGGGGTGGGGGCAGCGAGCAGCGCGGCGGCGCGGCGCATGACTTCAGCAAGCAGTGCGATAAGTCGTAATGACGCACGAATTGGTGAGACGAACCACGTGAGCGAACAGGTCACAATTTCGTAATATAGCATTCACCGCTGGATGCTTATCTTCGCCAAATTTTTGCATTTGGCCGTACTGTTGGTGTATTGCATCTCGAACATGATGTACGACTTACAACTGACCAATTCCCTGGGCGTCTTCGCTGATTCTGCTGCCGCGCTCCGGTTTGCGTGTGCGCGCGATGGTGACAAAGCCGTCGTCATCACCGTGGGCTGCGAGTACGAAGTCTTTTCATTGACGCGTTCCGGGCGCCATGGGGACCTTTTGGCCAGCATTGCAGCAAGCTCGCTCCCGTCACGGGTGGTGGTAACGTCCAATTTTCTCCCCACGTGTACGCACTTCGTCATTCAGGACCCTAACCAAAACCGAGTCGTCATTGACAATCACGACATTGCGACGTTCATTCGACGAGAGCAAGCCAAACCTGGTTTTTTCGACAAACCCGCCGTCGAGCAAGTAGGCTTTTGGGAAACCGCTCTGGGTTATGCCCATATGTACGGCGGCGTTGGTCCGAATGAACTGGCCGCACTTCAGCAGCTTTGCAGGGCCATTCGATCCGCCATTGGCGTTCACGGTGGCGCCTGGGCGGCGCGTTTGCAGCAATTGGAACAAGCGCTCGTCGACGAATGCGAGGACGCCGACTTGCAGACGTTGACTAGAATTCTCGGGGATGTCCAGGCCAAGAGGGTCACTGGAGAAACCATTGCCTTAGCAAGTGCCGCGCTGTGTCGGTCCTATGGTCCAAAGGTCGTCGCTGCGGCCAAGAGCGTGGATTCAGCAATGCGTAAATGGCCGAATTCGCTGCAATCGTCCGTCGGGGCTCACAAATTCACGATGACGTATCGCGAGTTTTCACAACGACTCGAAGGCTCTTTCATTCGGGGAGGTCTGTACGACGACCCGACGGCGATGATGACCTTCGGGCAAAATGATTTTTTGGACGTCACACGACAAGACCGAGCGCGGTGTGGCGCAGCGTCGCTCACGGCGGCGGCGATCGTGCTGGGCCCGGCCGCATTGGAACGTCTTGCGCTTTATTTCGGGGTGATCGTCGACGTGCAGCAGCCAATGCCCGGACCATTGCATTTGTTGATGGAGCAAATCTACGTGCAAATACGCGCAATTTCACAGGAAGGCTCCGCGGTCGTTGCTGGTCTGGACGAACGACAAGTCAATGACCTGGTTGCGGAATTGTTTGGGGCAACGCCTCCATCCGAGCTGTACGATGTCGACGAATTCACGCCACAAGATGCGTCCGGACATCTGATGGCCATTGGTGGCTCGACCGCCGACCATGGCGTGCTCTTGTTTCGTGATCGCAAATTGGATCATTGGGCCATTTACGATCCTGCGGCATTCGGTCCGGCAGCGCAAGTGTTCGGCGACGACGAAGAGATGCAAACGTATTTCCGCGACCGACCACTGCATTCATACCCTCGACGCGTGATGACCATTGCTTCAATTTGAGCGATATCCTCGACGTCGAATCGCTGATGACCGATCTGAAAGAAACGAAGGCGCCCCCGTCCGCGCACGCTGCCGGCCGCGATTGCTCGTCGATCGCTTTCGACGATAGCCGCCGTCAGCACTCCATTGCAAGCACCCTGCGATTTTCGTCCACCCGCGTCAAAAATGTGCCCCGCACGTCCTCATCCTTGAGTTTGTCCGCCATCCACAACACGCGTTCTTTCGCGATCGCAAGCTCCCGAGCCGCATCTTCGACGCGCCCCCCTCGCCGCAAACTTTCAACGTACGCATAACGCACCAAAATCTCGTCCGTGCCAATGCGACCCAAGTCGGCCAAAATCTTCATCCCCATCAATGCTTGTTCGATCGCCGCATCGCTTCGTCCCAGCTCCACGTACAGCAGCGCTTTGTTCGCATGACACATCGCGCGCGTGCGTGGCATGGCCGCAAGCATTTGTTCGGCTTCGTCGAGCGAACGTTCCGCTTGGTCCAATTCTCCGCGCAACAAGTAACATCGGCCAAGCTTGTTTCGAGCGCTCCCACCATTTCGAGCGTCCTGCAATTCGTCGAGCATCTTTTGAGCGTCGAGCAGTGTCCCAAGCGCTTCGTCCAATCGACCGGCCGCCACGAGAGCTGCGCCGAGCATCAATTTCGATATCGAATACAGCCGCGTAATCCCCAGACGATCCGCCACGACGCCGATTTCTTCGCAAATCTGCACCGCCCGTTCGGTTTGTCCAACGTCGATGAGCGTGAATGAGGCATCGAGCCGTTGTCCTGCGGCACCTCGAAGATCCCCCAATTGCTCGAAGATTCGCCCCGCTTCCAACGAATTCCGAAGCGTTTCGTCGTATTGCCACTTCACGCTCGAATGTCCAGCCGCAAGTATGCGCAGGAACGCCCGCGTTCGCGGCTCTTGGGCGGCTTCATTCTCGAACAACTTGTTCAACGGAGTCATCAATTCTAGGGCGCAATCATATCGCCCCCCGATGTACGCCT
>CAZETM010000941.1:0-3783 GCA_964514885.1 uncultured Polyangium sp.
ATGTGGTCAACTGACCCCCAATGACAATGAAAAAGGTGTCAAGGTCTCAGACAACGACCCAAAGGTGAAAAAAGCTGTCGAGGCCGTGAGAGAATTGTCAAAGTGGCTCAGGGAGCCGCGCGCCGATTTTTCTGAGTGGCACGAGGTGGAGCACGACGGTATCATCCCGGATCTTAAGTTACGCCCGTTTTGGGATACACACCTATGGTAATGAGTCGATCGGGACCACGGAGCAGACCCAGTCTAACAGGCTGTTCACTAGACGGTCTGGTTGCAGCGGGCGCGGCGCAGCGACGCCCGCTGCAACCAGACCGCAGGACAATGGCACATCAACCAAACGCGACGACGCTACTGACGTCACCCATTACGAACACTGGATTGATCAAATGCCGCATCGGTGAGCGCTGATGTGCTAGTCTGCTGGAGAAACTATGAAACCGAGTGCCTACATCGAGACCACCATTGTGAGTTATTTGACCGCGAGATCAACTCGTGACCTGGTTCGGGCTGCTGAGCAGGAGATAACGAAAGAGTGGTGGGACAATCGGCACACGTTCGAGCTCTACATGTCGCAGTTGGTTCTTGATGAAGCGGCCGCTGGTGATGCCGATGCTGCGCAAAGAAGGTTGGTGGCGTTGCACGAGGTGGCCATCCTTGACACAACAGAAGAAGCCATCTCGCTTGGCCGGCACCTCGTTGCGGCTGGCGGTCTTCCACCGAAGGCGAGTGCTGACGCGCTCCATATTGCTGTCGCCGCGGTACATGGTCTCGACTATCTCTTGAGCTGGAACTGTACACACATCGCGAATGCTAGAATGCGCGGAAAGATCGAGGGCCTCTGCCGTGGAGCCGGCTATGATCCCCCAATGCTCTGCACACCCCGGGAATTGATGGAGGAATAACATGTTGTCTCGTGATCTGATCGTTGAGGAAGTTCGTGCGGCTCGCGACGCCATCGCCAAGGACTTCGACTATGATATTGGACGAATCGGTCGTGCAATGCAGGAGCGGCAGGCGAAAAACGGTCGCCCAATCGTGCGGCTACCACCCAAGCGGATTCCGATCGAGAAAAAACCGGATAGATAACAGAGCTGAAATAAAGTGCCGCCCACTTTTTGACCACAAGGTCACAATGCAATCATGCGGGCGCGAGCAAACCGTTTGCTCCGCGCGAGCACGATGTGTCGGCGCTGAATCCAGGTGCCGTACGACCCCGTCAAACCCCTTGCGTCGCGGACCAACCTCTGGCAAAAGCAACGCGTGGTCTTCACCGATCTGAAAAACGACTTCGTTTTCCAGCGTATCTTCGCCAAGCCCCCGATGATTCTGTGCGGCCTGCTCAACGATCTTCTCGATCGGCAAGATGCCCTAGATCTCTGAGCCCCCTTGCCTCGATGCTCGCCTTTCGTGTTGGATTCGCTATGCTGCCGCCGCGCGTCGTTCAGCAATGAGCCACCATTGGACCAGGAGCAACTGTGAGCAAGAAGAAACCAGCCAAGTCGAAAGCTCGCCAGCCAGCTCAGGCGGCTAGCGACAAACGTGCACCAGCGCCTGAGGCTCGAATCGCAAAGATCCGCATCAGCGGCTTCAAGTCGCATCGTGACGACAACACGCTCGAGATTCGGCCGCTCACCATATTGGCCGGTGAGAATAGCGGGGGTAAATCGTCAATCATCCAGCCTCTGCTATTGATGAAGCAGACGCTCGAGGCTCAGCACGACCCCGGAGTTCTGGAGCTCAATGGCACGTGCGTGAAGGTAGACGACGCACGCGACTTGTTCTGGCTTGGCCGAAAAGATTCCGCAGCACGAAAATGGTCATTCGGCTTCTTTGACGGCACCTCGTGGATAGACATGGACTACGTACATGTTCCGAATCGAGGAATCACTGTCGCGGAGACGCGGCTAACCGTCGGACGCGTGTTTCGAAAAGGTATCCAGGCCCGTTTCCCCCTTACACTGCTAGTGTATTGGATGACTGGACCGAAAAGGGTGATGAACGTCTTCGATCCGTAGGTGCTGACCTGCATCGACTCGGGCTTACGTCTAGCGTGTGCACGCGGCGCATTCAGGACACTCGGGTCGAAGTTCAAGTGGCACGCCTAAATGTGAATTCAGTTGCTCCAACAGAGCAGGACATCGTCAACATTGCCGATGTTGGTTTCGGAGCGTCTCAGGTGTTGCCGGTGGTCGTGGCATTGCATGCGGCTCGACCGAATCAGCTTGTTCACATCGAGCAACCTGAACTGCACCTTCATCCGAACGCTCAAGTCGCGATGGCTGACCTCTTGCTGGCAGCCGCCCGACGCGGGGTTCGTGTGGTTGTCGAGACGCATTCTTCGGTTCTCCTCAAGGCCGTTCAGGTCGCAATTGCCGAGGATGCCACGAACCAAACGCGCGACCTCGTCTCACTCAACTGGTTCTCTCGAGATGCCGAAGGAGCTACCACGATTCGCCGAGCGGAAATCACGGGCGATGGGGGCTACGGAGATTGGCCAGTTGATTTTGCAGATGTCGAGATGGCCATCCAACGGCGGTTCCTGAATGCTTCGTTTATGAAGGAGACGAACGGTGCTGTTGGTCGTTGATACTTGGCACGATACATTGGGCTCGTCCATGCCATGCGCCAACGGTGCTTTGGTTGCAGGCCGGGGCACCAGACGATGACGCGCTTGTTATTGACGCATATCCATGAGGTGCCATTGTGCACGCACACGCGCACGATGGCTGAACGACGGGAGACGAAAGACGGGGATGAAAGGCGCTTCAGCGGCACGTTTCTTCGGATCCACCCTGCGCGCTTTCCTGATCCAGGGCGCCGCTCCTGACCGCGCCGCACGCGGCGCTTGGAGAGTGTATCCCAACATCCATCAACCCTCCCCACCCCTCCCGATACCGCCACGTTACACGCGCCCACCTTATCGAAGACCTCGCCGAAGCACCACCCGACATGCCTGGACACTGCGGCAAGGCTTCCGAGAGGACCAGGCGCTGTGTCGCTATCCTACCGAAGGCCTCGCCGAAGCACCACCCGACATGCCTCGACCTTGCGGCAGGGCTTCCGAGATGACCAGGCGCTATGTTTGATCTTTGCGCCTGGCGTCTCGAAAGGACTGGGTGATAAGTCGTGGGATGTCGCTTGGTGCTCGCGAAACGTTTCGGGCTATCTGCGAAATGAAACGATGCCCTTTCGGAAGCACCTGGGCTATTACGGCGTCTTGTCGTCGGGCGATTCGTGCGACTTCCCTGCTGTTTCCATGGCGTGAAGGGTATCGAAGAAACCGAAGACGCGTTGTTCGAGGTCCCTGGGCAGGCTCAAGTCGCGCGCTACCTCTTTTTTGAGGTCTTTGCGTAAACGATTCAGGACGGCCATCGCTTTGCTTCGCAATATGAGCGCTTGGGCGCGCACTCCTTTGGGCACGTCGGCTCGGTCGTTGAGCAGGCCATTGAGCTTTTCGCCTTCTTCCACGAACGATGTCGCGACATCCAATAACGTTCGGTTTGTTTCCCAAGGGAGCGTGAACTTTTTTAATACGTCGCCGAGGGACAAAAGCAGCGGTTTGCGTTTCACGGCGCGTTCGGCTTCCGTGGCATACGAATCGGTCAATTCGTCGAGCGACGGGATGAACGCCTCGCGGATTTGCTGCGCAGCCGCGACCATTTCGGCGGATGCATGGGGATCTTGAAAACAAGCTTCCGTGGTGAAGTAGATGAGTCGACCAAGGCGATCGTGGCGACCATCCGTCGTGCGAAGCTCGACTTTGTAGGGCGTTGCCGTGAGAAC
>CAZETM010000942.1:0-3782 GCA_964514885.1 uncultured Polyangium sp.
TACTTGAGCATCCAATGCTGAGAAAAAGCGCCGAAGAACCGAGCAAGGTAGCTGTGCGCTGAAGATTGTGCATGATTGTCATTGGTTTGTCCGTTCCGTGAACTGGTGGTTGTTATACCACGCAAAGCAGCTTTCGTGCCATGCCGTATGCCCCGCGTTGCGTTTCAAGGCCCGCACGAAGGCGGCAACTTGTCGCTTCGGCGTCCACATCTTTCGCTAGCTGTGGCTCGCGAGTCCACAACGTTGCTCATCAAACATTTACTGACAGCAGCAATGCGTATTCCACGCGTTCGTGCAATTCGGCGTCGGCGTGGCGCATGTCCCCGTAAAGTAACAACTGCCGAGCTCGGTCTCGTATGTGCCTAGGTTCACCCCGGAGCAGGCTGTCCACGGTGGATCTAGTGTGATCGAACACGCCTCGGCGCACGTCTTGCCCATCGACGCGCAATACTCGGCACATGTCGCGGAGTTGTTCGCACATCGATACCACGACGTCTCCGGGCAATTGCAGTCCGGATCGTTCGTGTCTTCGTACCAGGGGCCTTTGTGCGTGCTGCCGTTGCAGTTGTAATACAATGTAAAGCGCAGACCGCACTCGCCCGCACAAATCGATCCAGCGTTCGAATCCGGCTCCGCCACACAGCCTCCCTGCCCGCCTGATCCTCCCGCACCTCCACCCGCCCCGCCACTTCCCCCACCGCCTTGGCAATCAGTGTCCTCAATGTCGATGCGACCATCGCAATCGTTGTCCACGCTGTCGAAACATTTCTCCGTTGCACCTGGGCTGATGACCCAATCCGAGTCGTTGCAATCGACATCGCTTGCATAGCCGTCCCGGTCGACATCGACAGCGCTCTCGCCGTGGGAACAACCTCCCGCCATCATCATCGCGAGCCCAAAACCCAGTATCCGTTTGCCCCCTCGAACCCTGTTCATGTGGTCACTCCTCCACGACCGAGGAAAGCATGTCCTGATGTACTGTAACAGCATATTCGACACATTCGTACGCGAGAAGCAGACGGGAGCATCTTCGAGGTGATAGGCTGAGCACCAAGGAGTTTTTTGCTTATGATTCAGCCATTTTCTCACTACCGTGGGTCCCGAGCCCCGCAGATCTTGGGCGCGAAAGCAAGTGGAAATCGTCCCGATGCCGAAAAGGTCCGGCGCTGGCTCGTCGTGGTCGCACTCGTCTTCACCGGCTGCGACGACAACCTGCCGCCAGATGCAGGCCTACCCGACGCGGTCCCTTCGCCTTTGCCAGGTGTTGCTCCAGAGGCGTGTGGTCAGGGGTTTGTCGCCGATGGCAAACGCGGTTGCGAGCCGATCTTACCCGCCGAGGCATGTCCCTTTGGGCAAATGGCCGTTCCTGGGGAAACGGAGTGTCACGAGGTGGCCCCGTGCGGCGATGGAAACTGGGGCGAGATCCCTGTCGAAACCAATACGCAATTTGTCGACCGCGCATATCCCGGCATCGATAGCGACGGAACGCAAGCCAAGCCATGGACGACCATAACGCAAGGTGTCAATGCCGCTGCAAGTGGCGCGATCGTGGCCGTAGCGGCCGGGTTGTATGCGGAAGACGTGCTCATTCAGGGCAAACCTGTGCGACTCTGGGGCCGGTGCCCCGCGATGGTCGAGGTTTCCGGTGCGGGTGTCGAGATGGCAACCGTTCACATCCTGACGAGCGACGCCGACGCGTCGGAAGTCCGCGATGTCGCGATCACAGGCGCCGTAAGGGGCATCAGGATCCAGGCGGCAGCCAACGTCCTCATCGAAAACGCCTGGGTTCATGACGTGGGGCTCCGCGGGCTTGAGATATACGGCCCGAAGAATGATTTCCCCCTCGTACCAACCAAAGTAACGTTGCGAAACTCTCTTATCGAGCAGAACCATCTCTGGGGTGTATACGTTATTAATTCCGCAGACGTTGCGATCGAGAGGACTGTCGTTCGCGGCACGGGCGATCCCCTAGGCTGTCACGGTGGCATTGTTGTCAGGTATACCGGCAATGCAATGGGCACGGTGTTGACCCTTCGCGGCAGCCTTGTCGAGCGGAACCAAAATGTTGGCGTGGCGATCATCGGCGCCCAAGCAACGATTGAGTCCAGCGTGGTTCGCGACAACGTGCCACACGTAGTCGCGGGAATCTACGGGTCAGGAATTGTTGCCGAACCTGACTGGAAGTCTGCATCGCGTGCGGACGTGACGATCCGCGGCTGCGTTGTCGAACAGAATCACGATGCGGGCGTGGTCGTCATTGGCTCGGACGCGACGCTCGAGGCCACTGTCATCCGTGACAATCTACCCCGTGCTACAGGGAAATTCGGGCAAGGCATCTTCATCAAGGATGACCTTTACCAGAACCTACGCGCAAACGCGACCCTCCGCGGCTGCCTCGTCGAACAGAACCACGACGCAGGCATTTCCATTTTTAACTCGGACGCGACCATTGAAACGAGCATCATCCGCGACACGGCACGCAACGAAGCGAAGTCCTTCGGCGACGGGATATCGGTGCGCCTGGGCAATGCTTGGATCAAGGACACCGAGGTCTCCCATAACGCCCGCGCCGGCGTCGCGAACTTCGGCTCGCGGGTGGCGATTACCCGCGGCGCATTTCTGTGCAATGCCTTCAACATCGAGGGCGAAGTCGTCGACGCAACGAACTATTCGTTCGAGGGAACCCATGGCTGGTTATGCGGCCGCGCCAAAGAAGAATGCACAATCGTCGATGCTCAATGCGCCGTCATGACGGAAGGGATCGAGCCTCCCGGTCCGCTTTCGCTGGATCCGCCGATGCCCTGATGTGGCTGGGACGAAGCACGTGACGGGCCGCGCTCATCGATCACGATGGTCACCATTACGGGCGCGGAAGTACAATAAGCTTTGAGGACTCGCAAACCACATTTTCCACAACGAGTGGCTCGAGCCGGATTGACGTGGTTGTGGTTTCGCAGTCCACAATGACTCCCATGTTGTGGTTTCGCAGTCCACAACGATGCGAGAAACGTCGTCCCGTCACCTGGAAACGATCGCTACAACGCCCCTAAAACGCAGCACCGCAATCGACCCACGAATACACCACGCTGCCTTCCATGTGGCACAGCACTTGCTCTGTCATGAACGGTGCCTGCGTGACGAGGTGAATGGCACGGTCATCTCGATCGTGAACATCGTGCCCGTTTGGCGCAGCAAACCACCGCTCGAAAACCAAAGCACTCGATTGAGGAGTTTCCGATGAATCTGACGAACCGATCCTTTTCTTCTTTCGTCTCCGTCCTGATCATTGCTGCATCCGCAGCGATTTCCGGGTGTAGCTCCGATTGCGAAAGCCTATGTGAAGAAGGCAAAAGCTGTTCGGGCGCAACGGCCGAGGTCAAAAACGCCGATTGCGCGAAAACTTGTTCGGACCAAGAAGCAAGCGCGACGAAAGCTGGATGCGCCGCTCAGCTCGACGCGTTGTACTCGTGTACCGCTGGAGCCGACCTCACGTGCGGCGCAGAAAATACCGCATGCGCTACCGAAGCATTTGCGTATGCCGGTTGCCAACTCGATTATTGTGGGACAAACCCGGACGAGCCTGAATGCCAGGCCGCTCCATGAGGGACTCCGCGAAGTCCCTTCACGAATTGTAATACCCCAAAAGCCTAGAGCAGCGAATGGACAAGCCGTTCGCTGCTCCATGGATGCGCCGTCGCTCGCCCGTTGAACGTCGCGGCCTTCTGACTTCAGCCCTCTTTCGCGTCTTCTTTCCCGTCCTCTTTCGGTTCTTCGGTTTCCAG
>CAZETM010000943.1:0-3780 GCA_964514885.1 uncultured Polyangium sp.
AGCCGTTTGGCACGAGGAAAGCAAGCGCCCAGGATGGCACGCCGACGAACGGGTGGAAACATAACGTGCGAAAATCTTGACACGCGAGCATCGTCGTTGCAGAACCCTTCCGTCGTCAAAGGTGCATGAATGTCGCGTCGTGAAACATGGCTCGAGATCCTTGATCGATTCGATCCCGAGTCCTCGCCACCCAATCCAGCTTGGCGTGCATCGCGAAGCTCCAGCCCCGCACGACAAATCTGCCAACGCCTCGATGTCCCACGAGGAATCCCACGCATCTTGCTCACCGGCACCGTCGGCACCGGCAAGACGACCGAACTACAGCGAATTGCGCAGGAACGAGCCGACAGGGAATTCGTCATCTTCGTCGACCTCGAACGCCATTGCTCGGAAGTCGTCCATGACGCGCAAGCGCTCGAACGAGTCAGCCCGTGGGAAGTTTGTTTTTTGATGGGTTTGTCGCTACTACGCGCCGCTGAAGAAAAACTCGGCTTTCAATTTCCCGACCTTCACCGCGCGGAGCTGGAAAAGGCTTGGTTGGGTTTGTCTAAACGCGTGCATTCCGATGCTCCATCATCCGTCGACATTTCATCGCTCGCCAAGTCGACCATCGTATCGGTTTCGTCGCGAATGGTTCCGGGGGTGCCCGTCGCCGTTGGTCTGGGCCTGGAGCTTCTTCAATCCGCAGCAGGCGCCATCAAATGGTCGGTTCCTTTTGGTAAAACCCCAACAGCGCTCGAAGATCAAGAATCGGTGGTACAAATATTGCTCGGGTGTGTCAATACGTTGATTGGGCTGGTACAGCAGCGTGGAACGCGGATCCTGTTCGTCATCGACGGGTTGGATCGTATTCGCAGTTTCGATCGCGCCAAAGCCTTGTTCTTCGATTCGGTCCTCATTTCGCAACTTGCCTGCCCGATGGTCGTATGCGGTCCTTTTGCGCTCCGACATCATCCTGCAACGGCAGCCATTCGCGGATTTCAAGACGTTCCGCCGTTGGTCAACGAGCCGGTGCTACGCAAGTCGAGCCCTCGAGAAAGGGGCTCCGGAATCGCTTTCTTTCGAGAAATGCTCGACAAACGCTTGGCAGACCTGGCAGAATCAGCGACATTGTTCACGCCCGAGCAGCAAGACCAATTTGCGTATTATTCCGGCGGGCGCGCTCGCGAATTCGTGACATTCATCCAGCGCGCGGCACAATTGGCTTGGTCCGCCAATACTGCGACCATGACGGACGAAATCGTCGAAAAAGTATTGGACGAACGACGAAGACATCGTGAAACGGGCTTGCACAAAGGGCACATTCGCATGCTCGAAGAAGTGGCCCACGATCCCGAGCATCGGCTCCCCGAAGGACCGCTGGCCCAAGAACTGCTCGCTTATGGAACGCTTTTGCCCTTTCCGAATGATTCGGAATGGTATTACCCCCATCCGCTTCTGTTGCGACACGTCGTCAAAGTGTGAACGACTGGATCAATGAGATTCTGCAGGCCATCGACCTGCATCGACGAGGGCTGCTGCTCCTGGTCGATCACGCCGTGATGACCAAGCTCGGGATCCTTGGGCGTATGCTGCTGCGCCGCCATCCGCAGCTTCATATCGTCACCAATCCCGAGGAATTGCAATCCGTGCCCGATGGCTCGGTCATCCTGTACTTGCCTCGCGCCGAGCATGCTTTTTGGCTCAACGTCAATCGACCCCTTTTTGCCCGCAAAGCATTGAAAGTCGTATTATTCTCTGCCCGTGACGTCACCGAAACGCTCGCCAGAGATGCCACGGACTTCTACGATTGGATCTCTCAGCGCATCGATTGTCCCCAAGGAGCCGCCGAACACGCCGTACACGGCTTACGGCAAGCGCTCCGGTGTCGGGCACCAGGAATACTTTATGCCTATGGAGACGAGCTGCGACGCTCGGCGCAGGACCGTAAAGAACGTTTCGAGCGCCTTTTTCACGAAGCATTGCCCAGGCGGGGGTTGCAATGGCTCGACGCGCGAATTCCCTTTGGCGACTTGGTATATCAAATCACGATTGCCGGCCCTTCGTGGGTCGCGTGTGACACACTCGGTTATGATGAAGCGGCTCGATTTCATTGGGCGGTCGCTGAAGCTCGACGAAAAACCCGCGCCATTCTGTTGACGCCCAACTTCTACGAAGATTCATTCTGGAGCATTGCCGACTGGCTCGTATCCGACGACGATCGTTGGAGCCGGCTGGATAAAGAAGAATCTGCGCTGCATCGAGAAGCCACATGGCTGAAGAATGCAGGAGCTAAACATCCGCTCCGATTGCTCGTCGCATCGGGATTGGAATGGACCGTGGTGACTGACCTGATCCATTTGTTGGCCCGAGGATACCCCGAGGACGAGTTGCTGGCGACGATGGTGGACTCCGAAGATCCTGGCGCGGCCATTGCGCCTTGGGTGCTCCGCGGAGGGGTGGAGCTTTTTCCCGTGCAGGGCTTTTTCATGTCCCCACACGTGCAGCGATACCTGGGCAAACGAATCGCCTTGCGGCGGAGATATCCGGGAAGACCGCGACGCAAAGTCGAAGGAATCTCTCTCGACGACGAAATCTATGGTGGTGGTGGGCCTTATCCGCTGCTCATCAATCATGCCCCTCGAATCGAACGACTTTTGTGGACGGGCGAGCGAACGGCCGAGGGTTGGCTGCAATTGGCGCGGCTCGGTTTGGCGCAGGGTGATTTCGACGTGGCCGCAACGTGGGCCGATCGTTCGCTCGATAAACGAGAAAGCTCGGCGGCGCATTTCGTGCAAGGTTTGGCGCTGGCCGAATTGGGGCAATACAATCGCGACCAGGAAATTCCAGCCGGAACATGGCTGCGCAGAGATGCATTGGATGCATTGTCGCGAGCCGAAAGAAATCTGGATCCGGATACGCCCCCCGAAGAGGTGCTGACGTTGTACGCGCTCTTGGCTGAATTGCAACACGAATTCCGTTTAGCGGATGCGGGGTGGACGATAGAGCGTGCGGCAATGCTCGTGGACGAGCCGAATGCGCGCGCTCGGGATTTGCGTCGTGTGGCGGACGTGCTCGGATATCGAGGGCAAGCGGAGCGAGCCGAATCGATTTTGCGCAAGGCTTTGGCCAAGACGCAAGATGCTCGCGAACAAGGGGAGATTCGTTTGGGCCTGGTGAAAAGCGCGCTGGCTCGAAAGCGATTCGACGAAGCCGACGCGATGGGCGAAGCATTGCATGCGGAATTGGAGCAATCGTACGCTGCTTCGAACGAGCTGAAACGGCACGTGGAGCAAGTGAGGGTCGAGAGCCGCATGTTCCAAGGGAAATACGCGGAGGCCGTGGCGCTGGCCGACGCATTGATCGCGAAGAATGCCGGATATTGGCGAATTCACGACGAGGGAATGAGTCGCATTCCGTTGCTGATAACCGCGTTAGCTCGGGCAGGACGTGCCGCAGATGCGGTCGCATTGCTCGAGCGAATCTTTAATTTCGAGCCGGCAGAGGATTTGGACCTGCGTTTTCAGGGTTTGGAGTCCGATCGTGCTTTGCAAGAATTCGTGCGTGACGCTCATCCGCGAATTGGTCTGTTGCCCGAAACGCGTACGCATTTGTGGAACGAATTGCTTTCAGCATTGCGAGCGTTAGGCCGATTCGACGAGGCCGATGCATTCGAGCGCTCCGGGCCTCCGGACGACAATCGAGCTGAATCCACGCAGTCACCTGCCGCACATCCTCCACATCCTCCCACCAAACGAATACGATTCGAGGAAACGTGAGCAAACGCATTCTGGTCGTCGA
>CAZETM010000944.1:0-3777 GCA_964514885.1 uncultured Polyangium sp.
CGCATTCGCAGGAAAGGTCCCACGCACATTCAGCTCGATCGACCACGACGGCGACCATTTCCATCCGCCCGCGAGTTGCAGACCGACGACGTTCGCCGGCGCCGAGCCCACCGAAACGAAGCCTCCGAGGCCCCCGAACCAATTACGAACGGTGGGCGCTCGTTTCGGCGGCTCTGGTGGCGACGTTTCACACGCAGGACATGGAACCGGCGTCTTTTGCGGGGGATCGTGCGGCTGTTTTACGATTTCCACCTCCGCATTGAGCTTCGCCGCCACGCGCAGCGCTGCGCGATACAGCACCTCGAAACAGCTCATTTTCGCTGGCAATTCAAGTTGCTCTTGGTCGAGCGGTTTGCCTTCGAGATCCTCGACAATCAGCTCCAAGCGATAACCCCCTTGCTTTCTCGCAATGCGCACTCGGGCCACGCGCGTTGCAGGCGGTTCGAGCGACGCTTCAGCAAGCATTGGCAAGACCATGCCAATCAAATCCGGCTCGCGATTGCATTCCGGCAAACTCGACGGCACCGAAAGCTCGATCCGGTAACGCGGCACCTCAGCTAGCGCGGTGTTCGGTAATATAAGCCACGCAATGACAACCGAAAAGGTGAGGAGCGACGGTGCAATTGTGCCAAATGACACCGGTCGGCAAACTTTTTGAGGGGGCATGGTCGATTTCGCTGATCGATTTTGGGGGGTTCCGCTTTTTACTGGTGAGGCCCAAGCGATGCGATCGGGATGAGGCGATGGCGAGAGGATAACCGTGACAGAGCAAAAAGCAAAAGAAATAGAGGAATTGGCTCGGCAGGTAAAACCTCTCCAAATGTACGTTGTTTCGTGCGGAGTTTCGATAGAGGACGCGGAAGACATCGTGCAGAATTCATTTCTCCGAGTATTCACGTGGAGCGATACGCTTCCGGAATCATTGGAGGAGCAGAAAGCGGTGTTCGTTGCTGAGGTCAAGTTGCGAACGCTCGCATACTTCAAGGAGCAACAACGATTGCAGGGCCGAGCAGCACGGGCGCATGAGTATGCATTGTTTACGGGAGCGACTTACGAGCGGGACATTTCGCAGGTGTTGGAGGCGCGTGAGCAGCTCGAGTTGGTATTGCCGTCGATCACCGAGAAACAATGGCAGATTTTGACTGACAAGGTGCTTGACGAGCTGACATTTTCCGAGGTTGCCGAGCGACGGAGCATGAATCCGAATACGGCGAAGTGGTATTGGCGGCAGGCATTGGAGACGCTTCGAGAGAAGCTCCAGAGGCTCGAGCAGCGCGGAGTGCGTGGAGCGGTCGTTTTCGTAGTCATTTCGAGCATTCTGGCTTTGGCCAAGAATGCACATGCAATGGTCGGTTGGCTGAAGAGGTTTCTTCAGTCGGCGGGGCAGATGCAAATGCGTAAGGTGGCTGGATTGGCGACGGCGGTCATGGTTGTGGTTTTGCCGCCGAATTTCGATGCGTCCGCTGAGTCCGAGCCGATTGGGACGAATGACGCGTTTCCGGCGAGCGTGGGCGGCGCCATAACGACGCCCGCGGCATTATCGCTGTCGATGGTCAAGGCGGAAAAAGTGATCGAGGCAGTGCCGAGCGTCACTGTATTGCCGTCGCTTTCGGTGTCGCCCGTCGTGACTCGAAAAGTGATGGGGAAGAAGTCGACGATAAACACGCCGCCGCCCGACTACTTGCTCGGGATGGTCATTTGGGAGCTTCGATCTGGCAAGCCCGAAAGAGCGCTCGAACTGCTCGACCAATACACGTCGGCGAATCCGCAGGCGGCGAAAGCGGGATCGGTGCAATCGTTTCGGGCACAAGCGAATCGGGCGATCGCCGCACGGCACTGAAAAGATTTAGGCCAGCAATCGGTTCGTTGGCCGCAGGGTGTCAGTTCGTTTCGTGGGCTCTTCAGGGCATAGTCGGGTTCGCCGCGAAAGAGCTGCCAGCAATGCACTCAGGAACCCCGACCGTGGTTTCTCCTCGCTTGGGCAAGCAATGGGCCGCGGTCGGGGTTTCTGGGGGCGGTGTTATCGGAATCGGGCAGCAGGGGCTCTTTGCGATGGCCTCGGTATTGAACAACTGCAGATCGTTGTGCTCCCAGCGTTCAATGCAATGGGGCGGGGGAGATGCATTCGCTGACGCTTGCGACGGAGCAACGGCTCAAGACGGCCGATCGCTAAAGCCAGATCGCCACGCCGCTCATTCTGGCGTGTAGTCGGGCGGGTAGCCGTCCTCCTCCCACGAGTGCGCTATGGGGAAGAGGGGCTCCGACTGCCAGCGCGCGAGAGCTTGCATCATCGCGTCCAGGTCCTCGGGCTCCGGGTATTGCCACACGTCCTCGGAGCGGAGCCACGCGGCGACGATACCCCACTCTCGTCGATACACGGCGATGAAGGCCGCGTTGTAGTAACGACCGTGCGCAGGGCTTTCCAGCTCTTTGAACAACGCGGGAGGATCGGGGGGCGGCGCGTCCGCTGGGAGCTGTTGGTCAATGGCCCAGAACGCGTCCTCCTCCCTTTGGATGCTAGCCGCCTCCGGATCGTCCACGAGCCAGACGTTCCGGGCTCTCGCCTCGGCAACATTCGCCATCGCGCAGCAGGCGTTCGCGGTGCGGCGTGCCGGATCGTCTTTGTACCAGCGAGCGCGTAAGAGGGAACTCATACCGTGCCAGTAGTCCGCGTTGGCCGAATCGGCTCGGTCCGGGTGGTCCGGCATTACTCCGCCATCGGAGTCCTCCAAGATCCGGCGGGCCCACGTCACGTTCGGCTGCTTCTTCTCGAAAATGGGCAGATAGCGCTGCAACATGTAGCATCCCGCCCGGATCTGGAGATCCGGAGGAAGGCCGTACAGGATCTGAAAGCAGATCGCCTTGCACTCCGCTTCCAGGCGCTCCGGCGTCACGGCCGCCGCCGTTTCTTCCAGTTTCTTCAGCAAGTCTTGTCTTCGGTTATCCATGCGCCTTTGTACTTTCTTCAGTCGGAGCGCTCGCTGCGCCTTCATGGTTTGTATTGGATTTCCGTCCGCTCCTTCGGGACGGCCTTGCCGCTCGAGTCGTCGCAGCAAAAACATCCGACGATGCTCGCGATATAATCCTTTCCGCTCTTCACTTTCGTGTGAAATCCTCCACGGTTTTCGCAAGGACCACCTGTAGCCTTCGTCTTCGATTCCTCCTTTCTTTTCCCCTTGACTCTGATCGATTCGTACGCCTTGTTCTCGCTCTCGTCCTTGTAGTGGCTGATCTTTGGATCGTCGCACCGGATATATTTGTTCAGCTCGCTGTTTGCCTCGCACGTTTCCCTGGGAGGCGGCGGGGGCGGTGGCGGCGGCGGAGGACCTTGCGGCGTCGGCGCTGGCGGCGGCTGAGGTTGCGCCGTCGGACCGGGTGCGTTCTCGTTCTTAACGAAGATGTACACCGAGATTCCACCCACCGCGACTAAACTGACCGCAAAAATCCCCACTGCTACGAGATCTCCAAGACCAGGAGCAGGCGTATCCAATTGCGACGCGACAACGGCCACGGGCGCAGTATTGGTCATGACCAACTTGAACGATTCTTTGACAATCGCTTCAACGTTTGGAGGCAAAGGGCCGTCGCCAAAGAGCTTCTTGCCGTCAGCCGATTGCCCTTTTTCAACGCGCACCCATTTGACCCACCCTTGTTCCTCGGCCTGCCGCATGATTTCTTCGTAACCAACCGAGTCGAGGGCCATTTGGCCAATCTTGGCCAATATCGCTTTGTCCAGATCAATCTGTTTTACCTGCTTGCCCACCACCTTGACGGTTA
>CAZETM010000945.1:0-3775 GCA_964514885.1 uncultured Polyangium sp.
GCACCTCACCCCCGACATCCCCTCCCCACCCCACTCGTACGGCCAGAACATCCCTACAACTTTCTGATTTGTGGTCTTGCAAACGTTGGAGGTTGTGGGAACTTTGCAATGGCTCTCAGGCGCAGCGAAACGGCAGCGCCGGGATCCGCGAAAACCTCCCGAAACCTTGGAGTTTACATGAAGCAATTGGTAGCGTTTCTTTTTATCGCGGGTGCATTCGTCGTGGGCAGCTCGGCTAGTGCTGGACCGGAAAATCGCGTGTGGATTTGCCACTATCCGTCGACACATCTGGGGGAAGCAATCGAAGTGTCGACAAGCGCGTGGAGGACGTCACCGCACAGCATGCACGGCGATTGTTTGCTGACCGAAGCCGAGATCGCGTACGACGACGAGGGTAATGAAATCGGTTGCTATTGTGTGGCGCCCGAAGAAGAGCCCGTCCCGGAAGAGCCGGCACCGGCACCAAGCCCGACGGAACCGGTACCCAACTGAGCGAACATGGCGGGTGTGTACTCGGAACAATCCCACCCGCGAGCGATATGGAGATTCTTGCGAACGCCGCAGACGCGATCCAATGCCTCGATGACGCGTCTGCGGTAGGCACGATCACGTCAAAGAGCGACCATGACGCGTCTGCGGAAGAAAATAAGCCGGCTACTTGCCTCCAGCAGGCTCGCTCGCGACGTCCGGCCCGGGATCGTCCCCGCGAGCCTTGCGTAAGGTGGGCCTGACTTTGGCCGCCAATTCCCCAAAACCCGCGAATCGATACATGCCTTCGAGCGCCGATGCCGTGCCTTGATATGCGTCGTTCCAGACTTCGATGGCGCGATTGCGTTTGGCATAAGCGTCTTCCAATTCGCGCCATTCACGATCATCGTCGGCGACAATCGTCTCGAGCGCCTTCGCTTTGGGCTCGAGCACCGCAATGACCGCAGCCGTATCGAGCGACGAGCCAAACGGCGAGGTCACTTTGATGGGGTATTTGTGCAGTAACTGCACGACGTTGAACGTGTATTCGGCGAGCTTTCGCGGAGTGCGCGGCGAGTCTTCCTCGATGCCATACCTGCCGAGCCCGTCGTTTCCCAGATGCTCGTCAATGGCCGAGCGTAGGCGCGCCAGGAGCGTATGCAATTCGGCCGCATTGAAATCGCGCGCGGTGCGAATGGCCAGGTCATCCGCTTTTTCTGCCGCCACCGTTTGCTCGGCTTGACGCATGGCGTTTGACGATTGTTCGAGACCTCCGGCCAAGAAACGAAGCACAGCCTCGAAATCGGAAGCCGATAAGGACGTTTTGGGCCCTTCGACCTCTTTGGCCCGTTTGGCCAATGCTAACGCGACAGTCGTGGCATTCGTGCGGGCGGACGTAACGACTTTGTCGCTGAGCAGCAGTCGATTCTGAATTTGCTCACCGATGTTCGACATGAAGAGAGCCTCCGGAATTGGATACGATGGTAAAGCCAACGCCTGAGGGAAGGCAAATTTTTGTCCGCGAGACTCATCCGGAATGTCAAGACCAAAATTTTGGCGCGAGCCAGATCGTTCCGTGACGAACCTGGAGCAGAGATGGAAACCATGGAATTGCGTCCAGAATTTACAGAATTTCTCCCCTGGACAATCGCAAACCTCCGACGCAGAGTATGCGAACTATGCAGACCTCTCTCATTTTACCTGACCGCTCGGTGTTCGAGTTGCCGGTGGGCCTCGGTGAGGCGACGGTGGCGGATTGGCTTGCTCAGCCTGAAGAGCGCGGGGCCGAGCTCGTCGGCGGACATCTTGTTTACAAGGCATTTCCTACGTTCGACCACGGGCAGGCGCAGCGTAAATTGGGTGGTTTTCTGACCCCATTCGACTGTCGTCCAGGTGATGCCGGGCGGCCTGGCGGTTGGTGGTTCGGGTCGGAAGTCGACATGCTGCTCGTCGGGCAAGGTGTACGACCTGACATGGCGGGATGGCGTCGCGATCGACTGCCCAAGAAGCCGCGTGAGAGCGAGTTGGGCGTCATTACCGAAAGACCCGATTGGGTTGCGGAAATTCTTTCACCGAGCAACGTTTCACACGATCTGCGCGTCAAGCTCAGCATCTATCATGCGGCGGGAATTCTCCATTATTGGATCCTCGATCCCATGAAGCGTACCGTGCTCCTGCATCGACGGCATCCCGAGGGATACCTCGCCGTTCTTGGCGGCGCAGCGGACAGGATGATTCGCCCCGAACCGTTTGACACGCAGGAATTGTACGTACGAACGTTATTTGGGGACGATGATGACTGACCGACTCACGGCGTGCCATCTTCGCCCGACTGCGGGCTTTCGCGATAACTTTTGAGCGGCTGGCCGTCGTCGAGCAAGTTGTCGATGAAGTCCGACAAATCCACGCCGGCTTCCTGGATCTCGGTGCCTTCGTAGTCGAGGACGATCGTGCAATGGCTGTCCGCTCGCGATCGCCAATAAGGCAGAAAATACGCGAGATTGTCGTGCTTGTCGAAGGCCGCGGTGAGCAAGTCGGAATCTTCTTTCCACAATCCGAGCCGCTGTTCGTCATTTAGATCGGGGAAAAACCTGCGGTACGAATATGCGGAAAAGGTGTGATCGCGCAAGAAGTACGTGACGGCCAAACGATCGTCCGGCAATTCGTCAGCCATTTGCAGCACGAGCCCACCCATGTCGTTGGCGTCGTAGGCGATGGGAAGAGTGTCGAAGACGCTGCTTAGGTTCCACGCATTTTGAATGGTATCGTAAAGCGGCTTGGAATGGACCGAGCCTGGGAACAGTGGGCCGGAGTCGTCCAGCAGATACGCCTTTTCAGGCTTGATGGCGTTACGCACGAAATAATGCCCCGCAATCGCGCCCGCACCACCCGCACTGCATCCGGTGACGACGAGACGTGAGGTATTCTTGAAGGTTGTGGCGGTATATTCTGCCGCCGCCATCATGTTCTTGTAGCCATTGTGGTGAAATACGAAATCGGGATCGACGCCCGCAGGATCTTTGTAGGTTTGCACGACGTTGCCGATATGCACGTCCCCAGTGCAATAAGGCAAGTAGACGTAGTTGTAATCGCGGAAGTGATTGGTGACGTCATCCCGGCGCATGAAGGGAAATGCTAGCTGCCAACCGAGAATGTGCCCATCCGTAATGCCTTCGGTATTCGATGCGCCGAGGCCTGTTTTACCCGCGCAACTGTCGTAATCCCAGCAAGCTCCACCAGGCTCGAACATGAAGACGAGGTCTTTGCTGGCGGTCGGCGAAGGGTTCACGAAAAACTTGTATTGACTGCCGTTGGCGCAAACCGTATCGGGTAGCTCGATTTTGGCCCACGCACCAGGCTCGAGCGCCGACTCTTCGACGACGACCGGAGAGGGCTTGGCATCAACATCTTCACCGCCGCAGCCGACGACGAAGGTGCCGAGAACCAAGCCGAGAAAAGAAAGGATGGAGGGACGCATGGCGCAACGATATCCAAAGACAATGGGCCTGACAAGAGGAAACCATTGGCGTGGCGAGAGGTTACGAGTAGACTCGGTGTGGTCATGGCTGCACCGTCATTGAATGTTCCACGGCAAGCTGTCATTCTGGCCGGAGGGCTCGCTACGCGAATGTACCCACGTACACGCGACGTGCCGAAGTTCTTATTGCCGATCGCGGGTCGTCCGTTCGGGCATCTGCTTTTGGAGCGGCTCGCGGGATCAGGTTATACGAATATCGTGCTGTGCACGGGGCACTTGGGGGATGCGATTCGTGAAAGCGTTGGGGATGGATCTGCGTTCGGGCTGCAT
>CAZETM010000946.1:0-3774 GCA_964514885.1 uncultured Polyangium sp.
TTGCTCGAACCCCGCTCCCGGCAAACGATGCACCGTCTCGGCAAGCAAATACCCTACACTCGCCGGGGAAGGTTTCGTGATGACGGACAGAAGATCGATCGCCATGACCATTGCAGCAAGCTCGGCGGGTAATTCGCGATAACCGCACCGAAGCGGTTCCGAATAGAGTGCCTCGGACCACCATAATGCATCGAGACGAAGTTGTTCTGCCTTTTGTAGCAATTCGCTGGCCTTGATGGCGTCTTGCACCCAGCGTTGCTGCGAGGCAAATCCTGCGCTAAGTGCTTTCACAGCCGCTACGTGCGAGGCCTGCATTTGCTGCGCTGCCTTGGCGACCCCTTGAAGCGTTTCTTTTGCAACGAAATCGAGCCAGTCACCGAGTACTTTGGTCATGCGATCGCTAAACTCGTAACGCCATGCTTCACCTGTAGCAGGCTCATGTCGATTCGCCGCTTCCAGAGCCTGTGGTTCGTGTTGGCCCTGTCTACCGAAGCCGTAGTTATGACGCTGAAGTACCTGTTGCCGAACAGAAGGCTCGGCATACGTTGGTCCCACGGTTCCTGCGACGTGCAACAACAACGTGCTCCGATCCATCTTGGGCGCCGTCGGTGCTGTAAATGCCGCACTGTTGTCGAGATTTAATGCGACATTAACATCGACCGCCTTGACCGCGGGTAGGACCAGTGCCGCTTCCTCCGTTCGCATAGCGCACGCTTCCAGCATCTTCCGCACGACGGGCTCTTGTTTGCCCAGGCGTACCAAAGGCAGCGTATCGACTGCCGTGAGCCACAATATGGCCCCAGCATTTTTCTCATTGCTTGCGCGTTCACACGCGTCCAGCAGAATGGCCCGGAGCATCGTTTTCGGCGTGCTCGGATAGACGTTGCGCATGGTTTTCCAAACGCTCACGAGCGCTTGATCCGCATGGGCAAGGGCAGGATCGTCGTCGGGAATGTCGGGATCGAGGCCCGCGAGTATCGCACCAATCAAGCTCGTCGGTTTTGCGAGCAGGTCTTGACAAACCGCTGCCGCAGCCTTCTCCATTTTCCCAAGCCGGTTGTCATCGCTGCCGACTTCTTCGACAAGCCCAGCCGCCATCAAATCTTTGAGCAATCCGGCCATTTGCGATATCTCCATACGCCCGCCCGCAGCGGGAAGAAATTCGTGTTGGTTTATCCTCAATGATACAAGGCAAGGTGGTGAAGCAGCACCGAGTTATTCGGAAGATCCATGAGCGCCGCCTTCAACAAGGCTGACGGACGAACGGATGCCCCTTGCGTACTGCGGAGCCAAAGCCGTTGCCACAAGTCGCGAGGTCGCGCGATACTTTCGACTTCGCTTTTCTTTCCGCCAGCTCGTTCCCACAACGCTCGTGCGTCGCTCACATCGGGATATTCTCCGGCGAGCACATCGAGCAGATCTGTCGGTATCTTATTGGATGACGAACCCACCGTTGCCGTTGGGGACGCTTCTCGGCCCGGAATGAGATCCGCCGCGTCTCGCAACAGCGCGATCAAGCATTCGGCCGCTGCACGCGCTGCGAATTGGCGATACCGATCGTCCTTGAATGCGTCGCCATAATCGGAAACGGCCTTGGCCACGATCACAGGTAGGCCGAGGACGTTTCCAAGTGCGCCGAGCGCACTCGCCTCCATTTCCACACCCAGCACCTTGCGCATGGAAGTCGACAGCCGTGGAAAAATGCCCTCGTCTTCGGTGACGGATGCTCCTGTTGCGATCGGAGCGACGTGACGCTGAAAATCTGGCGGTGACGGCAGGCCATTGGGATAAAGCAATTGCAGCTTGCCGGCCTGCTTTCGCCCCATTTCGGTCAATATGAGCGGTTGTTCCACCCACTTACGCGTCCAGAGACGTGGGAGGACGGCGCTCCAATCGGGGCACGATGTCTTGAAATCGGCATGCTCAATAGGGATTTGGCCGGCCAAGAGCCGCAGGAGAACCCAATCCTCTTGGTGTTCGAGCGGCAATGCTGGTCGGTTGACGAGCCAAATCGCGTCTTTCGGGATTACGAAGTGTTGCATGCGCTGAATCCAGGTCGACGGCGGATGGAATTGAAAGCTGTCGCCTTCGAACTTCGTCGTTCCGTCTTCGACTGTCGACTTGCCCGAATCGTATGACCACAGCCGGTCAGCAAAAATCACATCGCCGAGTGCAACCTTGCCGCGACGACCCGCGCAGATGCCGCTCATCGCGAGACAACGCGCGGGTTGCTCGTGGATCAACATGCTTGCGACGGCTTGCGCTTGCTCGCGACCCATGTGCGTCGCCCACGTGGTTCGAATGCGTAATGGGCGTCCGGTTGGCGTCGTGAAAGAGCCATCAGAGACAATCCAACCTTTCGGACCTGGTGTCTCAATCCATCCGGGTTCGACAAGACCATCGCGAACGCGAAGGACATGATCGTATTCATCTTTCAAGGCGCAAATGAGCAGAACATCCGTGGTCATGATGTCGAATCCGGATGATTGGGCTGCGGAGGCAACTTCGCCGAGTAAGCAGGTGTGGCACGTTCAGGTGCCGTGTTCCGCCTGTGCCGCCCCTGACGCATCGCTCCGTCCTATCCTATTGTCATGGAATTGCAAGTCTGACAGTGACGACATTGCGGAAATTTTTCGCCGGTGCATCCGGATATGCCGGGGAGGGACCCTCCTTGGGCCGGACGGCTGACAGCCGAAGGGCCGGACTTTTTCACTGGATCGGCGATCCAGCGAATTATTACGAGCAGCTCCCCGCCAAGATGCTGGACGATGCCAACCGGGCAAAAGTCGTCGTGGTTAACTTTCATGGGTTCATGTTGCGGGAAGCTCACGAGCATGAAGAACATCGTCATTCTCAATGACGATGCGCACCATAGTTATCGAGAAAAGCCGAAGGATGACAACCTACTCGTGCGCGCGACGATTTGCTGGTGACGGCGGTTGCTCCAGGCTCGGAATTCTTGGCGGATATGAAGGGTGCGGGCGGTAAGCGGCAAGCGATGGGTTAGAATCGTCGTGCGGTGTATGAACGAGTCGTTAGCCGATCGGTCCTTCGGTCGAGGACCATTTCTTGACGAAATCGGTCCCTTTGAGCTTGGCGGCCTTTACGCGTTCAACGAAGCGATCGGTATAAAAGACTCGATTCGTCTCGATGGGCACGCGAAACATTTCGGCGTCCCCGATGGCCGATTCGATGAACGCAGGCGTGCGAATGAAGAAGATTGTCGTCTCTGGGACGTGCTCGATGTCCGAGCGCTCCATATCGAGCGCTTCGCGAACGCCGAGCACGTTGTGCACGAACAATTCTACGCCGTCGTCGGTCGCAAGCGGGAGAATTTCGCCATATGCCTCGAGCACATCGCGCAAAGCTTCCATGGCCGGACGACGCATGATGAGGGTGTTCACGCGGCAGGGTAGATCGGCCGGCTTGTTGCCACTCCGTCGTGTGGGACGATCTCTTTGTACGTGGGGCGGCGTCCAGTCTCCTTTCCGCGGCGAGCCATCCAAGTCCGCCAATATGCGGATATCGTCGTAGCTCTTGCAGGTGATCATCTCGTAGCCGTTGGCGAGCCTTGATTCGAATACGTTCATTTCGGAATGACTCCCCTCTCGAGATCCGCCGCGATTTGTCGAAGGATGCGTTCCACATCGGCTCGGCTCCGGGCAGTTAGCAATTGCTTTGTCACGGCATCATGATACGCCGTCGTGTGCAACGTGGAGTGCACGGCTTTCTTGTTCGGGTTTGGCGTCTTCTTGTAGCCGGGCAGATACACGC
>CAZETM010000947.1:0-3766 GCA_964514885.1 uncultured Polyangium sp.
GTCCCCCGTCGCTCTGCCCCCCGTCGTCGCCCCACATTGTCGTCCGTAGAGCCGGCCGAGCGACCTCGAAAGCCCTACTGCAACGACGCGAAGTGGCATACGCAGCGCGAGAAACGACACACATCACAAAAAAAGAATCATTGGAATGGCTTCATGGGTCGCTGCTTCTGTATTATGCCGACCAGAGGAGTTCGCGAAGAAATGAAGGCGATCGATCAGAGCGCGGGGGCGCAACGTCTGGAAGTCCCCGGCACGATCCCGCCCGGATCCGGTGCTGTCGTCAAAGCGGGAACGTGGCTCGATGATCTGCTCGCGAGCGATCATCTGCACGTCGCTTTTCAGCCCATCGTGAATCTCGGCACGGCTGAAATCATCGGTCGCGAAGTTCTCGGTCGCATCGGTCCTGGAGCTGTCGATGCGCTCGCGCATGGTGTGAACGGACCGGCGCAACTCATCGAGATCGCACATGCGCAGGGAAGACTCGTCGCGCTCGATCATCGTTTTCGACAGATCGGGATCCGGACGTTTGCCCAAGCAGGCGCAACGGGAACGTTTTTCCTGAACATTGATCCCCGAGTCATCGATGATCCGAGTTTTAGTGCGGGTTTCACCCGGCACGTGCTCGAGGAACACGGAGTCGCACCGACACGAATCGTTCTCGAACTGACCGAAAGCGGCGCGGTGCTCGACAGCGAGCGTCTCGAGCGCGTCGTGCGACACTATGCGGATCAAGGTTTTCGAATCGCACTCGATGACGTAGGAGCGGGTTATGCCTCGCTTTCGGCGTTACTTCGCGTGCGGCCGCATTTTTTGAAGGTCGACAAAGGCATCGTACGACACGTGGCAAACGATCCGATGCGTCTTCATCTGCTGCGCTCGATCGCGGACTTCGGTGCTCGCACGGGCATGCAAGTGATCGCGGAAGGCATCGAAGACGAGGACGATCTGCGTGCGCTCGTCTCGTGCGGAATCGAGTTTGGTCAGGGCTACTTTTTTGCCCGTCCTGCACCAGCGCTCGGAGGAATTCCGACGCACATTCAAGAAACGATTCAGCGAATCGCGCGCACGACGGATCGCACGAAGTCGCCCATTCGAACCCTGGGTTCCATTGCGCAAAACCCCCCCGCGCTTCATCCGAGCATGACGGGCGAAGAAGTCGCGACCCTGCTTCGTCGCAAGGTTTCGTTTACCGCACTGCCCGTGGTCGATGCGCATGGCCGAGCGATCGGTCTGGTTTCGCGCGAGCGGCTTTTTGCCGAGATCGCGTACGTGCGTCGCGGTGGACGTCCCGTTTCCGAGTTGATGGATCCTCATCCGCTAAGGCTCGATGAAAGCGCAAGCATCGAAGTAGCCGTACGTTTGGCGTGTTCACGCGACGATTCGCGCGCACTCGATCCAGTCATGGTCGAACAAGCGGGGCGTTATTTGGGCATGGTTTCCGTGCCGAACTTGATGCGTGCGCTGACGGACGGGCTCTTCACGCCGTAGCATTTCGCTGGGGTTTCACCCCAGACCGACCAGGGGTTGTCCACCCCTGGACCCGGACCAGCTAGCGCTGGACCAGTTTCGGTTTGTCCGCTTCGCGGTCAAAACCGACTCGATGATTTACGTTAGAGCGACGCTTCGGGGCCATAACACGCCCCGACAAACCCGCAGCGTAGTTTGCGACAACGATCGAGGGGTACGGGATCGAATCGATCGGCCCAACGCGATTCGGCAAATCGTTCGCCAAGATCCGCCAAGTGACGGGAAAACGCGTCGTGCTCAGCATCTGAAATCGTCCCGTCCGATCCTTCAGATGGCAGGAACACGGGTTCGCCCGAAGATCCCGCGAGAAACAGTACGCCAGCCCGAATTCGACGCTCAGGCTCGCGACGAACCATGCTGAGCGCATATGCGTGAAGCTGAAATGAGTACGTGCCGAGATCCGTGCGCGGTCGAGAAAGTTTGTAGTCGATGACGTCAACAGTTCCATCAGGGCGAAAGACGACGAAATCAACCGCGCCGCGCAAACCGATCACCCGCCGCGTACCATCGGGCGCCGGAGACAAACCGATTGTCAGGACAAATGGCTCCTCACGAAGAAGTCGCAGGCCTTGCTCACGAATCGATCGTGCGTAGGGACCATCGAGAAATCGCGCGATTCCCTCGGCAATTCTCGCGGCTTCAGGTACGTCCGGACGAAGCCCGGCCAATGCCAAACGACGAGCGACATCGGCGGTATCCGTGGTTTTACCGAACGCTTCTCGAGGCCATCGTTCGAGCACGCCGTGCGCTGCGAGTCCTCGAATACGCGGATCGAGATCCACCGGCTCGACAACCGGCTGCTCCGGGGGCAAACCATCTTCTGTCGCCACAGGCGCTCCGGGCAAATCCACCCAACCCGTGCTGAGCGGCTCGTCGAAACCCATGAGCTGGCGGAGGCGAAAACGGCGCGGACACCCTTGAAAAAGCGATAACGGCGTCGTGGCAATGGCAATCGTGCGCGTCGGTGGCTCTTCGGGCCAGTGCGGCGAAGGCCCCGTGAGCGTCGTGATTCCACGCCGCGCATCTCGCGGCTGCGCATCGGGATCAGCCAGCAAATCGGACGCTCGAAGATTTGTCGTAATGGAAGTTTTAATCTGCGGGTCCGCCAAACCCTGTTCGAGCGATTCGAATGCCGAGCCTCCCTTCGAGCGCCGGCTGCCTTCCGCAGGCTTCGGCACGCCTACGAGCACGAGCATGCGTTTCGGGCGCGTAAACGCCACGTAGGTGAGCCTTTGACGCTCCGACAGCTCGCGAGCCCGGTTCGTCGCGTCCGCCAAGCGCAGCGCCGCCGTACGCAACGTCTCGCGCGCTGGAATCTCGCCCGTCTCGAGCGCCCACAAAGTCGAATCCTCCAAAGGACTGGGGCGCGACGACGAATGCCGAAGCACCAGCGTGGGACGATCTCCACCGATCGAAGCGATTTGGATCCCGGTTGGTCGGGGCGAAACCCCCGCGTCGAGATCGACCACCATGACTACGGGAAAGTCGAGGCCTTTACTGGCGTGAATTGTCAGCAGCCGGACCGCGTCTTCTTCCTCGGCAAACACCGCATCTTCGCGATCATCCGAGTCTTCATTCATGCGGCGATCGAGCCACCGGACAAACCCGGGCAACGTGCCGCCTCGCCTTCGCGCGACGCCGAGCAAACGATCGACATTGCCGATACGCATTTCGGGGCGAGGCATGGCGGCGAAAACGCGATCGAGGTCAAACGCTGCAACAGCCGCGCGAATGGCTTCACCTGGATGCAAGCGCATCGCAGCTCGTCGCAATTCGACAAACCGCCGTACGAAATCTTCGAGACGCGTGCGATCGGCAGGGCCGAGATGCGGCCAACCAGGATGCGTCGGCAGTAATCTTGGTGCGTCGGTTCGTTCGAGCGGCAAGGACAAACCTATGCCGGGCACGGACAACCATGCCAAACCCGTATCGGACAAACCCACGGCGGGACCTCGCAGCACCGTGGCCAGCGCGAGCCGATCGCGACGATCGACGAGCAGGCGCAAAACCGCTGCAACATCGCGCACTTCGGCGGTGTCATAAAGCGCTCGGCCAGCCACGACGTGGGGAATGTCGAGCCGTGCCAAGGCCAGCTCCAGCAAAGGGAGTGTGCGTCGACGACGAGCCAAAATCGCAATGTCCCGAAAAGCGCAAGCACCCGAGCGAACCTGTTTCGCGACAAATGCTGCCGCGACAAACGCTTCCCGCATCGAGCGCGTGGCGCCTCGAACCACCGGTT
>CAZETM010000948.1:0-3762 GCA_964514885.1 uncultured Polyangium sp.
GCCGTGCCCACGCTTCAAGGTGCCGACGGCTGTGCGCACGAGCTTGCCGCCTTTCGCCCGCTCCAAACTCCAATTCCGAAGCGCGACGCCGAGCTGCAGCGGATTACCGGGGACGTGCGGCCCATCGAACAACGACAGTTGCTGCGCGTCGGACGTCGTGCTCGCGGGCATGTACGATCGCAGCAATGATCCGTCGTACCCTGCGACGCTCAGCAATTTTCGACTGGATACGTTCGAGATCACCGTGGGGCGATTTCGCAAGTTTGTTGAGGCGTATCCCGGGAACAAACCGGTCGCGGGAGCGGGAGCCTATCCATTCGTGGCGGGAAGCGGTTGGGATTCGGCGTGGAATTCGAGTTTGCCGCAGGATCAGGCGGCGCTGAAATCGGTATTGAAATGCCATTCGACGTACCAAACGTGGACGGACACGGCGGGCTCGAACGAGCGATTGCCGCAGAATTGCCTCACGTGGTACGAGGCATTTGCCTTTTGCGCGTGGGACGGTGGTCGTTTGGCGACCGAAGCGGAATGGAACTACGCCGCGGCGGGTGGAGCTCAGCAGTGGCCATATCCGTGGGGAGCTGCCGTGCCCGACGCGACGCTCGCGGTATACAATTGCCTTGGCGATGGTTCTGCCGCCGGCCCGTGCTCCTTTGCCGACATTCTGAAGGTAGGAATGAAATCGCCGCAAGGAGACGGCCAATGGGGGCATTCGGATCTGGCGGGCAGCCTGTGGGAGTGGACGTTGGATTGGTACCAATTGTCCTATGACGAACCGTGCAACGATTGTGCCCATGTGACCAATGGATCTTCGCGTGTGATTCGAGGCGGCGCGTGGAACTACAGTGCGCCCTACCTGCTCTCATCGTATCGCAGCGGTTTCGCGCCGACGTACCGTTATTATGACGGCGGGGCCCGTTGCGCTCGATAGCCGAATCGCGTTTCTCGCCTCGAGAGTTCATTCACCCGATTACGCAGGGAGGACACCATGGCCGATTCAACCACCGACGATGTACCCGACGCGGAGAGAGCCGCGGCATGGTACCGATTACGTTCA
The DNA here is from genome assembly GCA_964514885.1 of uncultured Polyangium sp. Taxonomy (GTDB): domain Bacteria; phylum Myxococcota_A; class Polyangia; order Polyangiales; family Polyangiaceae; genus Polyangium. Next base: position 1,058 of record CAZETM010000948.1, read on the forward strand.
TGTGCTGCGGCTTCATTTGATCGCACGTCGATCGATTCGTCGTCGGGCCATTTCATTCAATCACGACGAACGCTCGTCCCATCTTCTTTTTTCATGAACACATTCGCTGTTGAGGATCGCCGCTCATGATATGCTTTCGTTATTCCAAACGATACGCTTCTCGATCGTGGGTCGCTTGGTGCGCGCTTCTTGCGGGCGTTGCGTGCTTGCGGCCGGCGAACGCACAGGAGCCTGCTGCGTGTTTGTCGTCCAATCCTGCGGACTGGCCCGCGCCCGCGCGGCCTTACTTCATGGTCATCGTCGACTCTTCGGAATCGATGGTGTCGTGTACGAATCCGTCAACCTCCCAATATCCTTCGACGTGTCCGCTGGGTGCCACGCCAAACTCCTGCGGGTTGTTGCCCACGCGCCTCAACGACGCGAAGTGCGCGATGCGCAAGACGGTGCAGGCGTTTGCGGGCGAAGTGAACATCGGCCTTGCAACGTACGCCGGGTTCATTTCGGGATGTCCTGCCGGGGCCTGTGTCCCGCTGTGTCCGGCCGGCAGCACGACGTGTAATGACGCCCGTAACGGCGACTCGTACCAGGGCTGCGCGTGGAACGGTTTCGCGACGCCTGCCGACACAAACAACTTGAACTGCGGCAACTTTCCCACCTGTGCGGCCGGCGCTGGTCCTACTGCGCCAAACTTTAGCGAAGGCACGTGGCGAAACGGCGCGAACATCGTCGTCGGCCTCGACAAAGATTCCTGGTGGACGGGTACGCAAACGACGTCGAACGTCAACGAATTGCTCAAGTGGTTCGACGGCGATTGCTCAGACAGCAAGGAATTGCCCGCACGCAACGCCACGCCGATCGCCGGATCGCTTCGCTCGATCACGCAATATCTTCGTGGTGGCTGGCGGCAGGATTGGAGCACGGCGAACTACTGCCCGGGGTTCGTTCCCACGTTCCCTTCGCCGGCGGACGCGAACGATCGCGTTTGTCGAAGCCTCAACGTCATTCTATTGACCGACGGTGACGAGAGTTGCGACTCGGGCAATACGCCTGCGGTCAACGCCGCCGCCGACTTGTGGAACAACGGTGTCACGCTTGGCGGCAAGACGTGGAAAGTGCCCACCTACGTCATCAACTTCGTGGGTGGCACCACGGCGAACACGAACGCGATTGCCGCGGCCGGTGGAACGACGTCATCGATCCTCGCGAGCAACGACGTCACGCTCGCCGCCGCTTTGGCACAGATCGTCGGCAATGCCGCCCGACCCGAAGTTTGCAACAACGGGGACGACAACTGCAACGGCTGCACCGACGAAGGCTACAAGCACTACTGCAACATCGGACCGTCGCAACAAGCCGGATCGACGCAGACGTGTTGTGCCTGGACAACCGCGGCGCAACGCAACACGTGCCTCAACAACTACAACGCGTCGATCACGGCGGCAAACCCCAGCGGCAACACGGCGCTGTTGCCGTGCACGACGACGACGCAGCAGACCCAGCCCGCGAACTGGCTTTGTTACGACCCGAAAGACAGTTGCGACAACATCGACAACAACTGTTCGGACGGCATCGACGAAAATCAGATCAAGTGCGGCACTCCGCTCGCATGTCCCTCGACCGAACTTTGCGATGGCAAGGACAACGACTGCGATGGCGCGACCGACGAGGGCGTTTGTTCGGGCTGCGTCCCTTCGATCGAGGTCTGCGACGGTTGCGACAACGATTGCGACGGCATCGCGGACGACGGCGTCGCAGCGATTCCGTGCGGTTTGGCGACTCCGGCGAACTGCGTCGGCACGCAAGCCTGTGCGGCTCCGCAGAACGTTCCTGTCGGCACGTGCGCGGGCGGCGGTGGCTACCTGGCGTGCACGAACAGCCCGCAACCTGAAATCTGCGACATGCTCGACAACGATTGCGACGGCATCGTCGACGATCAAGTTGCGGCAACGTCGTGCGTGCCCGCCGGTACGCCGGGCGGTTTGAGTTACACGCCGCCGAGCCAATGCAAGCAAGGCACGAAGGCTTGTGGAAGCTCGGTTTGCCAAGGGTTTGTCGGACCGTCCATCGAGGTGTGCGACGGCATTGACAACGACTGTGATGGTCAAATTGACGAAGGCGCCACAGGTGTTGGCACGGCGTGCGGCTCGGCGACCCCGCCTTGTACGGCTGGAACGACCGCGTGCGTCAATGGCGCCTTGGTTTGTCAGGGCGGCGTGCAATCACAACCCGAGGTATGCGACGGCATCGACAACAACTGCAATGGGACCATCGACGATGCGCCGCTCAGCAATGCGCCTCCCGCCGGTCAAACCGGATGCTGGACGAATGCCGGCAACTGCTGCACGTTTGGCGGTCTCCAGTGGTGTCCGCCGCCCGGAGCCTCGTGTAATGGCACGGGCATGCTCACCGCACCGTGTTCCAAGGGCACCATCGTGTGCTCCGCGGGCACGTGGACGTGTCAGGGCTCCGTCGTTCCCTCGGCCGAAGTCTGCGACAGCGCTGACAACGATTGCGACGGGTTGATCGACGAGGTTGCAGGCGTCGGTACACCCTGTGGAACCGATCAGGGCGAATGCATTGCGGGGGTCTATCAATGCAGCCCGAGCGGCATCATCTGCGTCGGTTCGACCGGTCCTTCGACCGAACTGTGCGACGGAAAGGACAACGACTGCGACGGCGCAATCGACGAGAGCGTCCCAGGCGTG
>CAZETM010000949.1:0-3756 GCA_964514885.1 uncultured Polyangium sp.
GGAGGCCGAAGCCGCGCAACGGGACCTCATGGCGCGCGTGGGGGATGCGCACGGGCGAAACGTATTCACTCTAGCCGTGAATTATGCGGCATTCCTTCGCGAACGGCGCAGGGACCTCCCCGCGCCGGACGCTGCATGGTTGTCGACGAATTGCCAATATTTTCTGGACGTCGGTGACGGAATGGTGGCCGAATTCGCCCGCATTCTCGAAGCGCATCTCTTCCTTTCGTTCGGCGATGCCCACCGCGCGCTCGCACGGATCGAAGAGGCCGAACAATTCCGTCGCATTATCTACGGTCTTCCCCCCGTGACGGATATCCCGCTTTGGCGCGGGCTTGCGGCCGCACAATGCTGGTCGGCAACGGCGACCGAACACCAACGCACGGCATACGTGACCCTGTTGGACGATGCCATTTCGGTGTTTCGGTACCTCGCGGAAGGATGTCCCGAAAACTTTCTCCACAAATTGCACCTGCTCGAGGCCGAACGCGCAAGAATCGATGGGAAGACGGACGTCGCCATGGGACGGTATGACGAAGCCATCCATTTCGCGCACAAACATGGTTTTCTCCATATCGAAGCGCTCGCCGCCCAATTTTCCGCCGAATTCCACGTGCGGGCCGGGCGGCCACGTTTCGCTTCGCTCTACGTCCGCGATGCATGCGATGCGTACGAACGATGGGGAGCGCTTGCCTTGGTGACCCAGCTGGAGACCAAATATTCCGCATTGCTCGAAGTCGCAGGGGTGCCATCGAAACGCGCGACGACCGTGACGACGACGGATACGACGGGGAAAACCGCCATCGACATGGATACCGTCGTGCGCGCAGCGCAAGCGTTGTCGACCGATCTCGATCCGACGCGCGTCGTCGGGCGATTGATGGACCTCGTGCTCGAAACCGCAGGCGCCCAACGCGGTGTTTTGCTGCTCAATGAAAACGATTCCCTCGTCATCGTGGCCCGTTTGTCCGTTGAATCAGGTCGTGTCGAAACACAATTGTCGGAGCCGATGGGACGCGATTCCGATGTTGCGACGAGCGTCGTCCATTATGTCGCCCGGAGCCGGGAACCGCTCGTCGTGAACGACGCGCAAACGGACAAACGGTTTGCGTCGGATCCTTACCTGGCGAAACATTCCATTCGTTCGCTGCTGGCGGTGCCATTGACGCACCAAGGCCGCTTGGGCGGCGTGCTACATCTCGAACACCGCGATGCGCCGGCCGCATTTCCCCCTTCCCGGGTGTCGCTCTTGTCCGTATTGGCGTCGCAAGCGGCGATTGCCATCGAAAATGCGGTCCTGTATCGCAACGTGGAATCGCAAGTGCGCGCGCTCGAAGCTCGCAACCTGGAAATTCAAGCGCTCAATGATGAATTGCGCAGGCAAATCAAGCAACGTTCGCGCCGCATCATGAATACGCTCTTGTCCATGGATGGCGAAGTCCCCACAAAAACGACCTTGCAGGTCGGCTCGCTCCTTGGAGATTGTTATCGGGTGGTGCGTCCCATCGGCGAAGGTGGCATGGGCGCCGTGTACGAAGTCGAGCGAACGACCGACGGCGCTCACCTCGCCGCCAAATTGCTGAACATAACCCCCGAACGCGAAAACCTCGCGCGTTTCGCCCGAGAAGCGCAAATTCTCGCGAGCCTCAATCACCCCAGCTTGACCTCCATTTTCGATGTCGACATCACGATCGACGGCGTTCTTTACATCATCATGGAACTCGTCGCGGGCACGTCGCTCCGCCACCAACATGAATACCGCCGCGATTTCCGATCGGCCATGTTCATCCTGCGGCAAGTGGCCGAAGCCCTCGCCGTTTTGCACGCCCAAGCCATCGTGCATCGCGACCTCAAGCCGGAAAACATTCTCGTGCTCGGCGGCCCCGAGAAGGCGCTGCCCGTCGTGAAATTGGCCGATTTCGGCATTGCCATCATGCTGGAAGACGAACCGGGCCCCCTCGACCCGACCATGAAGTTTTATTCGTGGAGACCGGGCGCTCCTTCCCTGACGAACGGCGACGATGGCGAGCCCATGCGCGATTCGCGGGAAAACATCGTCGCGCCAATCGATGGAGCTTCGCGCATGTTCATCGTCAATGACATTGCCGAAGCGAATTCGGTCGAGGTTTTTCCCGGCTCATGGGGAACGAATACCGTTGCGCCGGAAGCCCCGAATGAATCGGAACCTTCCGAGAACCACGGACCACGCCTCACGCAGCCCGGGGCGATCATGGGAACGCCGTTTTACATTGCGCCCGAATTGTGCCAAGGCTCGAGGTACGCGCAGCCTTCGTCCGACATTTTCAGCCTGGGTGTCATTGCGTATGAATTGTTGGTCGGCGAATTGCCCTTCAAGCGGCCTCCCGTTTTGCTTGGGTTTGTCAGCGAAGATCCCGCAATTTCGGCTCGTCTTCGGCAATGCCCGGGCGTGACGCCGCAATTGGCGGACCTGTTTCAATCCTGCCTGAGCATGGACCCGGCGAAGCGTCCGTTCGCGCGTGACCTTTGTACGCTGCTCGCGCAAATGGCTCGACAAGAACCGTCCGAGGGAATTGGTTCCGAGTTGCCCATCGATCCGTCCGCGTCGTGAACGAACGCTGTATTTCCGAGGCACCGAGCCCAGGGAGGGCATGCCTCGACCGCGACGGGGGGTTGATCGGCATGAGCGCTAACTTAATGGCCTTGGGCATGGTCCGCCGCCCCGCGCGGGCTATCGGATTCGCCAATCCCTCACAAAGTTAGCGCTTATGGGACTGCGCCCCCATACCCCGATTTCATGCGGTGCAGGTCTAGATTTTGGTGCGGAACTGTTATGGGGATCCGCGCCGCCATCATCCCATCGTCCGCTTCTTGCGATGGCTGCAGCGGCTCCGCTCCTTCACTGCGCGAAACGTGGGTCAACGTTCGTGTGTTTTCTCCTGAAGGCCAAACCAATGCCGCACTTCTTGATCGTAGACCGCGGAAGGCACGATGAGTTCGACGCTCTCGCTGTGTCCCTCCGCCGCAAAGTATTTTTCGTAGTGTTCCAGATCGAAGCGGACGCGCACGTCGGGATTGTCCTCCTCGGTGAAGACGACGTATCTTCCGCGCAATTCGTGCACGCGCAGCCTGTATGCATACCTAGAGGCTTCGCTCATAACGATATAGACAGCAACGTCCCCAACTTTGGGCGTCCAATTGTCATAAATAGGGCCCACATGATCGCCAATCCACTGCCGAATGGCCCCCTCCACCTCTCGAAGCTTCTTGGTCGCCTTTTTGATATTGTCGGCCGCTTCGTCATAACGTTCGAGCAATTCTCGGATGGCATCGTTTTTCTTGTTCGTTTGGTTGCCCATTGCAACGACCATACCACACATTTCACAAACGCAGGCAAGAAAACTGTTCAAAAATGTTTGTCCCGTTCGTCGCACTCGTAAATGCCGATGTGGAAGGGTCGTCAAGTGATCAAATGGCGGCTCGCCTTCAGAAGAATTGCCCGACAAACGGGCCGCCGAACGCTTTATCCCAAAACGGCGACATTCAGCGGGTGGGCGTTTGGGTGTTTGTCCGGCTCAAGGATGTGTTGTTTCGGCCGCGGGCTTAGAGCGTGTTGATCGGGGTTTGGCCGAGTGTGTGGGGTTGTTTTCTTGTTGCTGTGTGACTCGCCACGCGGATATTGGCAGAAAGTTTGGCCCGACCAGACTGGCCATGGCAAACGGTCGTGCATGACGAACCAATCCAACTTGTTACGCGAGGCATATCCTTCCGATATGA
>CAZETM010000950.1:0-3748 GCA_964514885.1 uncultured Polyangium sp.
CGTGAGTGTCGGTGCGCAGCACTCGCTTACGTGCTGACCGCGGGACGCACAACCACGAAGACACTTTCCCGCTTGCGCTCTCGCCCCCGTCCCCCTTAAAACTGTTGCCCAGCATCTACCATGAACATCGCTGACTTCATCGATCGCTGGGCTCCATCGGCAGGCGAACGCGCTACGGAGTGCTTTCCCATGGTTGCAATCGCCTCCTGCACGTCACGTGACGCTTTTCCAGCGTTGCAAACGCGTCCCGAATGCACCGGAGCTGCCTTCGCCAAGGGTGCCAACCACTTTGGAACGCCACGGAACGCCTTGTCACCATTGCAAACACCTCCCGGACGTCGACGAAGCACCTTGCACACGTGGAAATAAATGGCGCGTTACGTCTCTCGGTGGATTGCAAACGTTGCAAAGGGCTCCGTGACGGGACGAATGGGCGCGCGATGGAAAGACGGTGTTCCGCCTTCTGCGCGGCCCTCGCGCGCGGCACGACGACCGATTGACGCCCATTTGCATCGTGGGTACGCACTGCGCGGGGCGCGACGAGGTCCGCGCATTCCGTCATCCCCACGTGCGGCGCACTCTCGAGCCTCTCGGGCGACAATGTTGGAAGTCACGAGAAGACAACTGCGCCACAGGAACCCTGAAACATGAACGCCAACCGGCCAGGAGTTCGACGTTGTCCGCTCTCTGCTCAAACCTTTGGCGGCTCGATCGCGTCTTTGGTCACGAAGTCTTTGGTCGAAATTCCTGGCGGCAGACCTGGACCCGTAATGGCCTCGTCCTTCGCTTCTCGCGCAGCGCATTCGAGATTGAGCTCCAATAAGAACGCGAGGGGATCTTGCCGGGCGCCCATGCCGTATGCGGCGCGCACGGCCGCATCGAGCCCGGCGTGTGCGTCTTTGAGCGGGTGCTTTCCAGGATCCTCCATCGACGCGTACATCGCGCGGAGGCTCATTCCGTTCTTCTTGGCGATTTCGCGTCGAAGTGATCGCAATGCCACGGCGGCTTTGGCGACGGCTCCGCATTGCTTTTCCGTTGGCGATTGGGGCCAGGGAAAACTGTCGAAGACGGTATTCGAGGTATAGCGCCAATCGCCCTTGAGTGTCGAACATCGTGCCTTGAACCAGGCCCAATGTAGACCCGATTGGAGGATTCCGAATGAGTAGTCGTCCTCCAGTGGGAATACCATCAATGCATCATTTGGACGAATTCGGTTTGACACGAATTCGAAGATAGGCCGTTTTGTAACGCGCGAGCACGCGATCCAACGCGTAACGCTTCCGAGAGCTGTTAAAAGATCACCGCGTCCGCGCCAATGTCGCCACCAACGCTCCGCATGTGATTGCCGCGGGCCGACTTGCCTTCCCGTCGCATCTCGTTCATTTATGGCTGCCGCCTTGATATCTGGAAGCACAACCTCGCGAAGGCGATCGAATGCTTTGCCATATTCTCTGGCATCCATCAGTGTTTCGCAATGGTTCAAATCAATAATCCAACGACTCGGTTCCGAACCAAGTCGTCCTACCAGGTCTTCACCGGTGAGGTAAGCGTGTGTGACCGTGCGCAGCGCTTTATCGGTGCGGAGAATTTTCGCTTCTCCGGGGGAAAGCAAAAACCCTGCATGGCCATGCGTTTGTCCTTGGTAACAAGCCCCCGTCGTTGCGTTCGTCTGCAATACCTTCGCACCTGTCACGTCGAAAGTTGCTGACAATGACGATGGAATTCTTGCGACTTCAGTTTCCATCCAGGGACTATCGCGATCATCCCCTTCCTGCCACGAGAGTTTCTTTGGGCCGTCCACCGTACCCTTTGTCCAATTCACGACGGATACATGGACCACGGCTTCGCCGGGCCAGACCATGCTTGAAACGGCCTCGGTGATGGTTCCCCCATTGTTTACAATGTGGTCTAGGCCGCCTTGTCGTGAATAATTCTGCCGGATGGTATTCGTACCGACCAATCCCGCGGAGGCGCCCGGAGCAAGCTCGTCATGGGCGCGTCGGAACCAGTATACGCAATAATCGGCGCGTCCAGGAACGTCGGGATAGCGAGCGCGAATGCGCTGTACGTAATCAGGCCCAAGCTCCTGTTGCATCTTGTTCTTCGATTGGAATGGCGGGTTGCCAATGATGACGCTTGCTTTGGGCCAGTTGCAGAACAGTGCGTCAGCACAACGCACGTTGTCGTCGAGATTGTCCAGCGGCAAGGGTTGGTCCATATCGAGACCGAGTTCGACTTGTGCCACGTCGAAAGCGTGATGCGCTTCATCGAGGGCCAAATTTTTTCCAAGCATTAGTGTTACTTTTGCAAGTTCTACCGCAAAAGGATCCGTGTCGATTCCGAAAAACTGGCGTGTCTGAATGGACGCTGTCGAGCCGACTTCCAAACGAGTTTTAGCGGAAAAGCGCTCGTGCACCTTTTCGAGCAGCTCGAGTTCCAGGCGTTTCAATTCACGATACGCGACATAGAGAAAATTCCCGCTGCCGCAAGCGGGGTCGAGAACTCGAACTTTGGTAAGTCCGTCGCGCAACGCCAGAAGTTCTTTCAGGGTCGATGATTCGCGAATGCGTGCGCGCCATGGTTGAACCAAACTCGGGCGAACGATGTGCTCGAATATGGCGGCTTCTGGGGTGTAGTGAGCGCCTCTTTCGTGGCGTTCATCTTCATTCATCGTGGCTTGAAAAAGCGTACCGAATATACCCGGATGAATACGCGACCAGTTCTCGTCCGTTGCTCGCGCGAGCAGCGACAATTCGTGTGCGGATAGGTCAATCGGATCAATCGTCGCAAACAACCCGCCATTGAAATATCGGACATTTTTGAATCGTCCGCCACGTGCGGGTTTGTCTGAATTCATCTGTCTGAATAGACCGCCGAGCAAATCATACGAGCTTTGACCGCGAAGGCAATTGTCGACAAGCTCTGTAAACAATCCTCGCGGAAGAAGGTCAGTGTCTTCGCCGAACATGGCGACGACACATTGAAGTGTAAATCGCTGCGCTCGCTCGGGAGTTTCGCCTCGCGCAACCATTGCACGAAAAACATCTCCGAGTTTTCTCGCCGTCGCATCGCTAACCTCCTTCCGGTTGTTCTCGAAGAGCGGTTTTTTCGGCTGAGGAAGTAGAAAGTTGAGTGCGGGCCATCGACTCGGAAGTTCGGTGAGCTTGAGCCGGTCCATGGGCTCATCGAGTTGCTGGTCGAATTCGTAAATCCAAAGATCATCAAAATTGCAGAGAACAACGTATTGAGGCTTGTTCGGAACCAAGCGTTGCCAATACTCGTACACTTGGTTGTAAATGCGTGGGCTCCCGAGGCGCTCGCCTCGTTTCTTCATTTCAATGAGCACACGCTTGCCCCAACGCAGATCGGCAAACTTGGTGCGACCGTCCGCAAGCTTGACTCGTTCCTCAAGCGTCGCTCCCGCTTCTTTGTACCCTTCGTGCCCGAAAGCGCGAAAGAGGCGATCGCAGAAGACTTGGGCCTCCCCTTTCTCGTCGCCCTTCAACGTCCGAACATACGACACGAACGCCAACATCGAGGCAGCAACATCAGCCATGAGACGCGAACGATAGCTGAACTCGAGCGTGGGGCGAACATGGAAAACGTCCCGGAGGCCAGTCGCTTCGCGACCTACCGAACGATCGAGTGGGTTTTGCCCCACCCCCTCCTCCACCGCACTCCGTCCCGTCCGGAAATGCGCATACGGAAGAGTCGCTCGTGGTGCTGATGAAGCGAGCGCTCACGGCTC
>CAZETM010000951.1:0-3733 GCA_964514885.1 uncultured Polyangium sp.
CGGCCTGTCCATCGGGACTGGCCCCCTTCCACCTGGCCCATAAACCCGCGAATGCGAACGGAGCATTATCGCGGCGGTGAATCCAGTACGGTTGCTTTTTGCCCCCAGGCCTTTTTTGCCATTCAAAAAAACCATCGGTGGGAACAAGACACCGTTTGCTTTTGAAGCTGGTCCGAAAAGAAGGTTTTTCCGCAGCGGTTTCAGAACGAGCATTGATGAGCCGATTGCCAATCGATACGTCGTCGGACCAAGACGGCACGAGGCCCCAACGAACAACATCCATGACCCGCGCCGCGCCAGGTTCGAGCACCCGGACGATCGGGACATTTTGCGTGGGCGCGATGTTGAACCGCGGCAAAAGCTCTGGAATGAAATCTTCAGCTATACCGAACATGCTGGCAAGCAAGCCCGGCGAGACGTTGGTCAGGGTGTAACGGCCACACATCGCGTGGGATCGATACCACGAAGAGTGGGCAAGGAAAAGAGCGTTTCCGATTATGTGCTCATTCCCGACTCTGCCGTGCCGCAGCACCAAAAATCGCCTTTGCCATCAGGCTGGTTTCCGCCTCCGCACGTCGCTCGTAAAGTTCCGCCCGAACAGCTTGGACCTGTGGATCTTTCGGTGCCACGCGAAACGCCATTTCGACAAGCTCCGTCGCGACACGTAAATTCCCAGCATCAGCAGCCGCCCGAGCCCGAGTCACCATGGGCTCGACTCCGCCCGCCAACTCTGCAATGGCTTGCGCCAACTCGACTTCACGCGGCGGCTTCAAATGCGCAGGGTTGCCGTCATACCAACCGCCATAAAGTCGCCAAAGGTTGCGCACGATGAACTCCGGATCGTCATAGATCGGCCGGAGATACGGTCTTTCGAGCAATTGCTTGTTGGGCACCACGCCTGCAATGACCTCATCGAGCGGTGAGCCTTGATTCATCAGGTCGAGCGTTTGTCCGACGAGATCTTCGAGCAATGAAGCGGTTTCCGTCAACGCTTGCCGCACTCGAGTCGCTCCGAGAATCGGCGGGCCATGTCCAGGAAATAGTTTTTCCGCGCCCAATTGATCCATGCGCCGCAACGCTTTGGCCCATTCACGTGGAAAACGTTGCACCTTTTGCGGATTGCCACAATTCGGCGAGGCCCAAATGAAAAAGTCACCCGTGCAAAGCGCGCCCTTGTCGGGCATGTACACCCACGTGTGATCGTCCGTTTCCCCGAGGTCGTGATTCAATTCGAAACGGACGCCGCCGACTTCCAACACGAAATCGTCTCGATACGTGTGATCCGGATCCCGAAACTGGTCTGGAAACATCGGTATCGGTAGATTGAACTGACGCTGATTGATTCGTCCGTTGTATCCGTTTGTCAGTAGATACCTGGCAAAACGCCGCCGAACATTTTCATGTGCGTAGACTTCGGGCTTCGGTAACCCCTTTGCTTGCGCCTCAGCATCGAACGCAAAAATGCCAAACACGTGATCGATATGTCCGTGCGTGTATACTGCCGCGCGTACGTGTTCCGAGGAAAACTCACGCACCGCAGAATGCACCGTCGCCGCTGCGAATGGGCTCGACGTATCGATCAGCACGAGCCCATCGCCCGTCTTCACCGCCACGACATTTGCCAACGCAGACACGAAGCAGATCCCGTCGCCCATGTCTTCGTGACCGCTGGTGGGCAACGCCGGGTGGATGTTGTAATTGCCCAGGTCCCCGTTCCAAGCATTCTCCGCAAAGTCAGTAACGCTTCCCATATAAAAACCAGAGCCTCCTCGGTTCGCTCTTCGTATCAGCTTTCGCGTGCGGTTTGCCCGAACAAAGTACGTTGTCGTCCCTTGCGCTAGCTCTTTACGATGGGGCTTCGCCCCATACCCCGGCATTTGCTAAGCAAATGCCCTAGATGTTCATCCCGAAGTCACACGGACTTTCGGGATGAACATCTAGTTCACGCATCGCATACAAAACCCTTGGGATTCCGCGTCCGTAGGCGCTAGCGTCCTAACGCTCCGCGATGTTGGGACGCCCATCGAGACCCTTTCGCCTCGAAATAACCCCGCTTCTCGGAGTGATCGCGGCCCTTACGCTCACGGCGTGCTCGCCCGCGCGCCCGGCTGCAACACGCCCGAAATCGACCGCGCCCGCGCTCGTCACGTCGACGCTCAATACCGCCCTCGAAGCTCCTCCACGCCTGTTCCACACCGCAATCGACGAAGCGTTTTGGGTCAGTCACTCCGCCGATGTCGATCGCGTCATCGCGGCCGGAACACGGCTCGAAGTGTCCGCGAAAAACGGCGAAGCGCTTGCGGCCACGTGGGACGTAGACCTCGGACTAAAAAACGACCCACTGCTCGGTGCACTGGCTGTCGCTCCACATCTCGGCGGCGGCTTCGTTCATTGGAGCAGAAACCAATTGTTTCGATCCGAAACATTTACCGGCCCGCTCCGACCCATCCACACCAGCCGTGCCTTGGGCGCCGATCCCATTCGCGGCGCACGCAACGGCCTCGATTCCGTGCTCGTTTTCAGCGACGGCTCCACCGCAGCGCTTGTCGGGACAAACGATTCCCTCAGCCCACCTCCGTACGCAGGGCTCGCCGATTTCGCAGCGCTCGATCCAAAACGCGCCGTGCGTTTGGACCTCATCGGCAATCTCGTGTCCACCATCGATGGAGGCAAGACGTGGACGGATGCCTCAGCGATCCTTGGAATCTCGGCAAAAATGCTTGCCGTAGAACCCAACGCGATCAGCGTTCACACGTGGCAAGGACAAACTCCGTGGAACGCCGATGGTAGCTTTGGACCTCTCGAAACCTCGTACCTCGGTGCGCGTCGAGGACACAACTACACCACGATTCTAAAAGGCTCGCGCATCGAGGACACCAACGTGTGGTGGACGTGGCGCGAAACGCCGCTCATGCAAGCCGTCATCCTCGCAGGCGTACGCACGAGCGAAAACCGCGCATTGGCCATCGCACCGACAGCTCTCGGAGAAGTCGACCTCGCGTCAGCACAACTCACTCGCACCATCACCGATTGGCCCCAAGCGGGTTTGTCTTGCTCAACCATCGCCGGAGGGGCCGATCCGCTCTTCATTTGCGGATGGGATTCCTACCAAGGTTACGGCTCGTATGTGCTGCGAGCCGAGCGAGGCGAATGGCCTCCGACCATCGAAAAAGCCTTCAGTGACGATGGGTTCTTCGTGGCCGGCGATGACGGTGCGTTGGGGTTTGTCGGATCATGCACTTTGACCCCCAAATATTTGGACCCCAACGATATGTCCCGCGCCGAGCTCGGAGGCGAGCAACCCATGGTCACGAAAATCTGTGTTCGTCGTGGTCCGGGAGAATGGGTCGAGCACGAAATCGAGGTCGATCCTGACGAAACGCTAAAAGGATGGGCGCCCAAACTCGATGGCTCCGCCGTCGCGATCGTCGTGCAAAGTGAAACCTCGACGATGCCCGAGCACGCTCGGGATCCACGTCGAGTATCCATGCAAGGTGCGGTGCAGGTCGTGCGTATCCCGCGGGATATCGATGGTTTTGCGCTGACGCGCTCGGCGTGGAGTTCCTACGGCGGCTCCGGTCGCATCCCGGCTGGACCGCTGGTCGATCGTCGCTTGCAGGTGCGTGACGATGGATCGATCGAAGCGTGGTTGTCAGTTCCAAACAACAGCGATCCGGGTGCTGGAATGCATGCCGGTGCAGTGATCGATCCACGTGGCAACGTCACCGTGTAC
>CAZETM010000952.1:0-3726 GCA_964514885.1 uncultured Polyangium sp.
CCGCCCGCGACACATGCAGCCCCTCGAAAAGATGCGCCACGTTCTCGTCGCGTTTTTCGAAGAACCACTTCAGCATCGACATGTTCATCGACTTGCCGAACCGACGCGGTCGCGGGAGCAAGATGACCTTGATGTTGTCGTGGTCGATGAACTCCGTGATGAGATGCGTCTTGTCGACGTACTCGAAGTTGGATTCACGGAGCTTGCGGAAGTCGTCGATGCCGATGGGGATGGGGCGGATCATGTTGGGCTCGCGGGCGCAAAGCTCGCACGGATAAACGCGACGGTCAACTACGTAGTGATTTCCGCGCGCGGCTTTCGAAGCACCGAATACGACAACAGCCCGATCAAGAGGCCTTGTTGCAAAAAGGAAAACATCACCATGTGCTGGGGAGACATGGGCGGAGCGCCCGACATGAACAACCAGGCCATCGCCAGCAGAATCGTTGCTTTGACGCCCCGAACATCGATGGCCCATAACGACATGAGCCAAAACACCGGAAACGTTACATACGGCGGCGCATAAGGACTGCGGAGCGTGCCGAGCGTCAACACGGTCAACCACATTGCGGCCTGCAATGCCTTGGAACCGTTCTTCCGTGCAGCAAGGACCGTCCATACCACGACGATGGCCGTAAACACCTGACCGACGTATTTGGCGACCACCCACGGATCGCCCACGTGTATACCCAAAAAACCCAGCTTGAACGGGATCCCGAAAGGCGCCAAGTTCAAAGGAATGCTTTCGTCCGACGCAAGAAAGCTCAACGCTTTGCCCGAACTGAGCAAAGGCATTTGATACACCAAAAATGCCTCGAAAGGCGCCGTGCCGAACATCGCCAAACTGAGCAGGACAAAAGCGACGCCGAACCCTGCGGTCCAGAGCACTTCGCGAAAACGGCGCTGAAACAGAAGCACGATGACGAGCAATCCAGGGGAAATCTTCGAAGCAATGGCGCATGCGAGCATCGCCCCGCCAAGCGCCGGCCGGTCAGACTCGAATGCAACCATCGCGAGCATCGCGAGGACCACCACGGCGGCGTGGACGTTGCCAATCTGAAGGGTAAGCATCGCCGGAAAACCAAGGAAAACCAACGGCGCGAGAAGCAACGGCCGCACCTGCTGTTTGCCGCCGATCCAATAGGTCACAGCCCAAAGACCGAAGACCAACAAGAATGCATTGAGGGCAAACCATACCGCACGCTGCACCTGAAAATCACGCAATGGCGAGAGCAGGAAACGTGGCAGCAACAGAAACGGTGGAGGATACGCGAACGCATCCAACGAAAAAGGAAGGTAACGTTGCGCGTACGTGGCGGAACGTGCCGAATGACTCAAGTCCGGCCAGTTTTCCGCGTCGTAGATGTTCTTTTCACCTGCAGCCGCGAGTCGATCGGCTTCGACGTAGGCCGTGAGACACGCGTGGTGGACAATAAAGGACTCGCCCGGCAAGATGGACAACTCGGGTCGGCGGTAATCGCCCATGTATGTACTGATGCGGGCCGTTTGCGCGATGGTGGCCGCGCCGAGCAGCACCACCAATGCGGTGGTGACTTTGCGACGTTTGGCAAGGCCATCCAGGTCCGGGGGCAAACGCGACATCATCCACGGCACGAGCATGGTTGTGAACAATGCGACGGCGAGCAGCGCCGACGACGCCGCGCCCATGCCCGCGGGATCTCGTCCCAGCACAATGCCCGACAACAACGCAATGACGGTCGCGGCGACGCCGGGCATCCATTTTTTGCCAGCGCGATTGTAGGTCGCGACATGCACGAACCAACCGACAGCCGCGACGCCGAGCGCAGCGAACGTCAACGCGAGCGCGTTTCCATCCGTGTGCAGCGCTTGGGCCATGGGACGCCACACGCCATGGAGCACGATGGGCGATAACGTCAACAGTACGAGCGCGGTAAAACCAATTCGTTCAACCGGTCGTGGAGAATCGGAAGTCATCATAAAATCCCTCCCCTCGTATCATGGCGCCGCTCGGTCGGGTGCAAGATACTCAGCTCTTTGTTTCTCTGTTCGAACGCGACTGTTTTGGCTTGTCGCGCGGGGCAGCGCGTCGGAACTCCGCCGGCGTGCCCCCGGTCCATCGTTTGAATGCTCGGTGGAATGCCGTCACATCGAGGAACCCCAGCAGGAAGGCCACCTCGGCGATCGAGATCCGCGGGTCGTCCAGGTGGCGCAAGGCCAGATCGCGGCGCAAATCGGAGAGCACCTCGGCAAAACTGGTCCCCACGCTTTGCAGCCGCCGCTGTAAGCTTCGTGCGCTCATGTGAAGCTTCGTCGCGACGGCCGCCACCATCGGCTCGCGCTCCGGCAGGTCGTCCATCATGCAGCGCTGCACCCTGGCCCGGAGGTCGGTGCTGCGGGGCAGGTCCGACAACTGACCGGAGAGCTGACGGTCCAGGATCGCCAGCAGCCGCAGCTCGGCGTGGCGTTGCGGTCGCTCCAGCAGGGCCCGAGGCAGTATCAGTTCATTACGCGGGCAATCGTAGTGGACTTGAACGCCGAAAACCCGCTCCTGCTCACTCACCCGATCCGGCCGGGCATGTGCAAAGCGAACCGCATGCGGCACAAAGTCCTCTCCGAGGCTCCTGCGGCCCATCAAAAGGGTCACGGCCAGCATGCCTTCGACGGGGTGCCGAGGTCCGATTTGCTCGGGGGAGTGACCGTGAACCAGTCGCGCCACGTCTCCCTCCTCTTCCAGGGTCAGATAGACGCCCTCGTGGACCAGACGGATGTAGCGCCCGGCTAGGCGATAGTGCTCGCGAAGGGTGGGGCAACTCCGCAGCGCGAAAGTCAGTATGTCGAAGTGGTCTTCCGGTGCGCGCGTCGCCCACTCGGCCAGATGCAGGCCGAAATCCTGATCGTCGCTCAAACGGACAGCCTCGTCCCAGAGGCGTATTTCCTTGAAAAACGGCAGGTACGCGTCTGGATCGGCGAGCAGTCCTGGGTCCACGTCGGCGGCGCACAAAAGCTCCGGGGGCGACACCCCCACGCTCGCTGCGAATCCGACAATGGCGAGGATCGTTTTGATTGGGCAGTCTTGGTTCACCTCCGTCAAGGGTACAAGCCGCTGGCGTATTGGGTCAATCCTTTTGGCGCGTTCGGCAACAAGTGCGGCGAAAGGGTCATGGCGGGGGGCGTCGACGCCATGTCTCGAGAGGAAACCGTCATGAGCCGATTTTCTGCCAGCTTCCCTCTTTGGTCCGTCCCTCTGTTTGCACTTGCCTGGTGCACGATCATCACGAAGATCGCAGAGGGATTGGCCGATTTCTCGACCGACTCAGACACGCTGGGCGATGCGTACGAGTACCTGATCGGACAGTTCGCCGCCGGGTCGGGCAAGAAGGCGGGCGAGTTCTACACGCCGCAGCAGATATCGAGCATCCTGTCTGGGATCGTGACGCTCGAGCACAATAAGTTTCTGAAAGAGCTTGGGTTGCCGCCATTGCCATAGGATGAGCCTTGCGAACCCTCCCGCCCGATCGCAACGTTCGATGATGCTCCGCGACGCGAGCGGGATGAATCGGTGACGGCGCTTCGTCAAGAATGCATCGATTTGCGTGAAGTGGTCACGGGCGTTTATGGAAGCGCCACGGCGTCGAAAATCATGACGGGCTCGATTCCGCGCGATCCGGTCGTATTGGTGCGATATGTTCGAGACATTCGACCATTTCTTTGGCATTGGTGCATCGACGACGAGCGATCTATTAC
>CAZETM010000953.1:0-3724 GCA_964514885.1 uncultured Polyangium sp.
TTCACGGGGCAGCCGCGCAAAGTTCAAAAATGGCACTTTGTTTGGACTAAGTACTTGGACTAGGTACTCACCTTTTTCAGATCCAAACACCACATCGTTTGAGGGCAAAAAATCCGAACCTACTTCAGTCGTCTCGACACCACTTCCAGCCTTCGTGCGTACGAGAACGTTCTTGCCGCCAGCGCGCATCATGAAGAGTGCGCGTGCGCCGGAAGCGAACGATGCGCGAATTTGCGCCCCCATGGAGTGCCTTTGGGCGGCGGGCCGCTCCATGAACGGGGTTTGCCGCCGAGTTCAGCCGGGTCAAACCAACTAAACGTCCATTTAGCAGGCAAAACACCAGGTTTGTCTGGGCCTTCTTCGTCAAAGTTCGTCATGATGCTCATGACGTCTTCGCGTGTCGACGACGTCGTCGTTGCCGTGCGCCGAGTTCCTTTAGGAGCAGGCGTCTTCTTGGCCAAGAGCGCCGAGATCATCGTCGTGTTCAGGAGGGGAGGTGTACCTTGTACGTTCGCTTCGACGGTACACGAGAGCGTTCGCTCTGGTGCGGAAACACGTGAGATCGAGGGCAAGATCGAATCGAACACGGGCTCGATGGGGTCTTCGATGTTGTCCGTCGTGCCCCAACACTCCCTGACACTTTGTAGTGTTTGCCATATAAGGTACGCCAAATGATTGCCCGTCTGTTGATAACAGTGATAGGCTGCGACCAAGCGATGCGAAAGTCGCGTCGTTCGTTGGGAGGAACGTCGTGTCAAGAAAACTTTTGGGCGTTTGCGGATTTCTGGTTTTCGGCACGTTCGGCATGCTTTCAGGTGTCGCCCAGGCGCACCATGACGAACCAGCAGCGTCAACGGAAACGACCTCCTTGCAAGGCGACGGTCTTCAGCGTCAGGAGATGAGCGACGAGGAGCGGGAACGCCGAGAGGCGGTCTGCGATCGGGGGTGGGTGGCATGTTGCGATGGGTGCAATCGATCGCGCACAACCCGTGTCGACCTTGCGATGTGTAAGAGGGATTGTGGTGACAAGCTAGGGGAGTGTATGAAAGACATTGGAAACTAGCACACGCGACAGAATGATGACGGTTTTAGCGACTCGAATGATCACTGGCAGAGACAACGACGGCAATGCGTTGGCTGTCTCCGTGGTCATCGCCATGCCATTCGAAGCGAGCCCATCGGATTGGAGATGTATTCTCGCTCTGGAACCTCCAGTCATAAAAGCGAATGCGTATGGAACCGGTGGCGATTTTCTTGGTGCGCTTCTTCAAGCCCTCGGCTTCGCACGAATGTACCTTGAATACGCCCGCCCAACGCAAGGAGGGCATTGGCAAGGCCTGCACGATTTCGGCTTGCCCTGCCGCGAAGAGAAACCATCGACATACCAGCCAGTTGAGATTCCCTCGCTCGAGCCTCTCCGAGACGACGCGCCGGTTCTTGCGACTCGGGACCTAGCTTGCCCCGACGAAAATGGTGTTGAGCGCGCGATAACCTTCACCGTCTTCGTGCCGTATGAGGCGGCCGACGGGAGTTGGATGTGTGGGTTTACATTCGAGGCGTTGCCGGTTCCAGCCGTCTTCCATGGCAAAGGGGCCGACTTTATCGAAGCGCTGCTTGACGCGTGCTCCATTGCGCGCCTTGTATTCGAAAGCAAAGTTCCAAAGGGCTGGATGATGACGCTCGATCTCCTGAACTGCTTCGATTTTCCGTATAAGATCGGGAGATCGTACCGTGACGACGCTCCCCGCGTATCGTCGGTTGTGGAATGAGACGCGGTCCCGTCGCCTCTGGAATATACGCTCTGCCAGCTTGACAGATATCGTCGTGTCGGGAAGGCCGCCCAATCAGTATGCCCTTGGCGACGAGTCGAACTGTCAGACGGGCAATTCGTAATCCCCTTTCCAGCAAAGCAAACTGTCAGCAATCGACGACGGAGTTGCCTTTCACTTTACCGACCAGCGAGCAATCGACCTTGTTGCACCAGTTGCGCCCATGCTCTTTCGGTTAAAATCTGGCGCATAACTCTCGTATCTCGCATCCACAGATCGAGAGTTGAGTCGAGGTACACAAACCGATTCGTTTGTCGTTGCTTCGATTCACTCGCCCTTGGGCTCGTTTCCATCATCGCTATCGCTTTTTTTCTTGGTGTACGAACGACGGTTGAACATTCTGCGCGTTGCAATGGGCACGAGCGTTGGAATGGTAGGATCCTGATCGTGCGCATTGCCAAACGCGCGAATGACGTGCCCGAGTAACATCAGATTGAGTCCGTCTGCCCTATCGAGGTCTCCTTGACTTACGTTTGTCCCCGCAGGACGCACCGCGGCAGCAGCGGTTGCATCTTCGAGGGTTTTCGCGGCGGCATCGACTTCGACGAGGTAGTTTTGGTCGAATTCGAATAACGCAGCGCGATCGTGAATGTGCCCAGTCGCTTCATCGAGAAAACGACTTCCAATGAGGGATAACTGCTCGAGTCCGCGGACGAGCAATTCAGGTTTTTCCGCCGTACCCGCGGCTTGATCAATTTCCTCACGTGCGGCAGAGGCATGGCCAGCAACGTCGAGCAAGACATCATGGAGCTGGTCACGCAAGCCAAGCGCACGGGTAAAAGCGTCGCGCAAGTCACTGTAACCCTCGTTGCTTCCGCAGCAACGAGACGTTCACTCCACCGTCACCCTCGTTGCTTCCGCAGCAACGAGACGTTCACTCCACTGTCCCCCTCGTTGCTTCCGCAGCAACAGGACGCCATCGAAGTTTACCCGGGCGAGTCTTACCCTCGTTGCCAACGATATGCATGTGCGGCTTCTCGATGGCGGCGTTGAAGTGGCGTCTCACGTGCTCGCGCGGCGGCTCACGGCCGAGGGGCGTTACGCGGCGCTGCGGTTCTCGTGCCAAAACGCGCAGGTTTTCCCCGACGACGTTCGTGCTGCGGAGGGGCCGTGTGGGCCGAATGTGAGATCTCTGCTCCGGTACTTCTCGGTCGCGACTTGCGCTGGACCGTGACGTGCTGGTTCGGGAGGTCGTGGAGACTTCACCAACGTCTCGACGTTGAAGAGCCGCTCGTGTTCGTTGCGCTGCGACAAACTCACGACGTCGCCAAGGATGGGAGCGCCTTCGCGGATGTTGCGGATGGCGCCGAGCTCAAGAGAACCGTCAAGCACGCGCAGGACGTTGTAGCCCTGTCCATCGTGCTTTCGTGATGGAGATGGCGCCGCCTTCTGGGACGGCAAACCCTCCGCTCGACGCGAGCATCGTGAGCATGAAGCCGACGATTGCGCCGCAAGGCTCATCCGGCCATCTTTGCCGAGGTTGCGTTTGGTGGCTTCGAGGTCGCGGCCGATGGCGGAGCATGTGCCATCAATCGACGGGTGTGCGCTGTCGAATGCGGCGTGTTTCCACACGAGTTCGTGGGGCAAGGCGGTGCTGGTTTGTCCGAGCTTCGATGGGCGTTTTCGATCGAGCCCGTTCTCTCTCAGCAGCAGACGCATTGGCGCTCGCTTCAAGGTCCGCGCGAATGTCCACATCGAGGTCCGGTTCGGCTGTCGCGTCACCGAGACGCAAGCTCAGTTTAGGAGCGTCGGAATCGCGCCAAACCTTCACCGTGATGCTCGGGTTTCTCTTGACAGACCAAGCGTTCGCGTCGAGTTGCCCCGACACGTTGCGGGCGTCCGCGTCAGCTCGCAGCGCCGTCTTCGATGCGCGTGAGGGCGAGCAGCTCGAGACC
>CAZETM010000954.1:0-3724 GCA_964514885.1 uncultured Polyangium sp.
GTGCCTAGCGCTTCGGTCGTCTGCCCACCCATCGTTCCTTCAGCGACGATTTTGGCGATGCCGAAGTCGAGCACCTTCACGCGCGGAGGCCCGTGCTCACGCTCGCACAAGAACAAGTTGTCCGGCTTCAGATCGCGATGGATGATGCGCGCTTGATGCGTCTTTTCCAGACCCAGCGAAGCCTCGAAGAGAAACCCGACGGTCTCTTCGGGAGACAGGCGTCCGAGCCGCTTGACGCGACTGCGCACGTCTTCGCCACGAAGGAGTTCCATGACGAGAAACGGCTGCTCTGTCTTCGCGTCGATGCCGGCATCGAAAACGTCGACGATGTACTCGCTCTCGATCTCGGCTGCGACGCGCGCTTCTTGCCGAAATCGGCTGCGTTGCTCCTCGCTTTGTACGAGGTTCGCATGCAACACCTTGAGCGCCCGACGACGGTTTGTCTCGAGATGCACGACCTCGTAGACGGAGCCCATGCCACCGGACGCGATACGCCGCTCGATGCGGTAACGCTCGGCAAAGACCGACCCGGGTGACAAATCAGACGACAACGACGCCTCCTGCGAACGAGGACAGCCCCACGTGAACGTACCCGCTGGTTTGACGAGACGAACACACGGATGGCATGATGAGTAGACAGGGGATCTTGGGTGACGTCAAGAAAGTCGATGCAATGACCGTTCGCCTACCACTGCCCTTGCACACCAACGCTCCCCGGCCCCATCCATAAGCTGGTTCGGGCACGATTCTCCGTGCTCTTCGCCGCCGACGGCGCTGACAAGACGAGTACGACACCCGCACTGAACAACAGACCTCCGACCACGAACATTGCCGTCGAGGTATTCGCCAATGCGAGTGCCTCGGTTCGTTCGTTGAATCCATAGTCGTTACAGCGATTGTCGGCGCTGCAATGACCATTGTTGCTCTCTTTGAATCTGGAAATCGCCAGGCCACCTAAAATGCTGCCCACGAATATCACCGATCCCCCGACCCCAATGCCCGCGATTCCAACGTCACGCCGTGACGACGCCTCACGCTCTGCGGGTGTTGGAGGCTTTGATGGTTTCTTCGGCGGCGGCACTTTCACGCGTGGTTTCTCCACCACGGGCACCGGATCGGGCTTTTTCTCCACGACGGGTGGCGGCTCTTTGGCCGGCTCGACAGTCTCGAGCGGCTTCCATCGCGGCGCCAACGTCGTCACGACCGTAGCTCCCTTCAGCGCTTCTGCCGTCGTTTTCCACGTTTTACGCCCGAGCCCGGATACCTCGATTTTGTAAATCCCCGGATTCACAGCAATGTCCTGCCCCCACTGGCTATGAGGCACGGTCACTCCGTCCCGCAAGACCGTGAGCCCAGGCCATAATGCGATTTTTTCGGGCACGATGATCCTGAGCTTAGGCACACGCGGATTCAAACCGGCAAGGATGCCGTCAATTTCCTGAACCTTGTTCTGGTCGCTTTTCGCTTCGGCCAATTGCCGTGCCGTCGTCAATTGCTCGAGCGCCGTGGCCGGTTTTCCCCATTCGTCGTTGCATTTCGCCAACGATATCGCCGTGCGCACGTGGTTCGGATCGAGCTTTTGTGCAGCTTCGAATTTGGGGCACGCTGTCGCATACAGCCCTTCCGTCATCTCTTGCGTGGCTTGGTCAAAAAGCTGCTTGGCTACGCTCGTGGTCGGTGGCGATGCCTGAGCGTGCGCGACTTTATGTTGTAATAACAATCCAGCGGCGACCATCAGCGTACAACATCGTCGATGCATGGCATTTCGAAAAAGCTGCGAGGACTCAATCATCATAGCCCGGTTGCTTGGCGGTTGGCGTCGGTTTAACGCTTGGAGCCGGCGGCTCGATTGGGGGTGATGGGCTGGTCGTTTCTGGCTTGGGCTGCGTCGCAATCGGCTGGGTCGTCGTAGCAGCCGAAGGCTTGGGCGCACCGATGGCTTTGGCCGTGGCAACTGGTTTCGCTTCGACCGTGGGCAGGTCTTCCACGCGCAAAGAGGTATCGGAGGCTTGCGGTGGGATTGATGTGGGTGTCGATGACGCCGGATTCGTGGCGATTGTGGCGATTGGGTTAATTGTGGCAATTAACGACGCGGTAACAGTCGCGGGGGGCGCGGTTGTCGATTCTGTACTTGCCGCATTCGCCGTGGAGGCTCTGGTCGTTATGGGGTTTTCTCGGGTAACGACGAAAACCACGACTGCGACAACCGCAGCAATGCCAACGAAAACTCCGACCAGAGTCAACATTTTGTTGTTTTTTGGCGATCCTGGCTGCGGCTGATTGCTGTTCCACGCTTTCTGCGTTTGACCGCCTTGAAGAGGCTTACCCTCTTGGTCACCAGGCGCGGATTCGCGCGGCACCGGACCTCGCATCACGACCGTGCCCTTGTCGGCCGCTGGAAGCTTCGATTGCCGCTCAAATACAACTGTAGTCGTATCCTGCACTCGCTCGGCACGACGAGAAGCGGGACCGGGCTGTACGCCCATCATCGTCTGCTTTGCCTGGCCGGTCGTGAACGGCTGCAATGCGGCCATCAGCTCACGCACGGAACCGAATCGTCGATCAGGATTCTTCTCCAGGCATTTCAAAATGATCGATTCGAATTGCGGCGGAAGACCTGGACGCAGATGGCTCGGTGCAACTGGCGCATCGGAAATGACCTTCGCAATCAGCTCGGTGAACTCATTGGCATCAAAAGCCACCTGACCCGTGACACACTCGTAAAGAATCATGCCGAGCGCCCAGATATCGGTACGAGTATCGACGGCCTTCACATTCCGCATTTGTTCGGGGGGCATATAACTCGGTGACCCGAACATGAGACCGGTTTGCGTCAGTTTCTTGGCCACCTTGGCATTGGGATCCACGTCCTTGGAGATACCAAAGTCGAGCACTTTGATACACGGCGTGCCATTGGCTCGCTGCGTGAGAAATAAATTCGATGGTTTCAGGTCCCGGTGGATGATGTGCTTTGCATGCGCCTCTGCAATCGCTTCGCTTGCTTGATACACGTACAACGCGGTTTCCTCGACGGATAACGTTCCGCGTTGGTCGAGGACTTTGCTGAGGTCTTGGCCGGTCAGGTGCTCCATCACCATGTACGGCAGACCATCGGGGAACGTGTCGACATCGGTTACTCGTGCAACGTGCTCGCCCTTGAGCTTCGACGCAGCCCGCGCTTCACGCAAGAACCGCTCGACCGCTTCCGGGTTATGCAACGCGGCTGGCAACATCAGCTTGATGGCGAACAGCTCGCCAAGTTTCAGATGACGCGCGGCAACGACCACACCCATGCCGCCTTGACCGAGCAGATGCTCCACGCGGTACTTCGCGAGCAAGATCGTTCCAGGTTGCAGTGCCGTTTCCATCGTCGTAACCCTTGAAAGTCGCGAACTCGCGTGATGGCGCCCATGATACACGTACACGAAGGCTCGTTGCAAGATTTGTGTCGAAAGAGTTTGTCAGACGTGCGTGATCGTCGAGGTCTGGGTTGGCCCATCAGCCAGCGACGACTTTCTTGCCGTATGCAGAAGGGTCACGTACTGTGCGAGGGGACGACGGAGGCGGCGGTATGAAGAAGGGTGTGCTGATTGGTGGTTGCGCCGCGATTTGGTTCGCGCTGGCAGCATGCGCGCAACTGGTGGGAATCGAACCTCCGCTGCGAGAGAATGCGGGCGGTGCTGGTGGCGCAGGCGGCGATACCTGGACCACAGGAAGCAGTAGC
>CAZETM010000955.1:0-3713 GCA_964514885.1 uncultured Polyangium sp.
CATCTGCAAACGGCGCAGTTGGAGATTCTCACGGGCGATCACGATCCCGCTCGCGTGGCCGCGCATCTTGGCGACCCACTTGGGCTCTATGCGTACGTGGTGCCGGAAGCGTATGGCGGGGCGGCTTCAGGGCGTCCGCAGGATGTATCGTTCATCGACGTACGAAGTTTGGTGTTGGTGCGTGAAGCGCTGGGACAAATCTCGCCGCTGGCCGATTCGATCTTCGCGGTGCAGGGTTTGGGGGCGTATCCGATCGTGCTTGGCGGATCGCTGGATCTCATTGCGGAGGTGCTGCCGAATGTGGTCCGAGGAAAACACATTGGTGCGTTTGCGTTGACGGAGCCGGAAGCAGGCAGTGACGTGGCGTCGTTGCAAACGGTGGCTCGCGCCGATGGCGACGATTGGATTTTGAGTGGCGAAAAGACGCTGATCTCGAACGTGGGTATCGCGGATCATTACGTGGTGTTTGCGAACGCTGATCCGTCGCTGGGTCGAAAAGGGATCACGGCGTTTTACGTTCCGAAACACACGCCGGGTTTGTCGCTGGAACCGTTGACGATGAGCGTGCCGCATCCGATTGGCCGAGTTCGTCTCGACGATTGCCGAGTCCCCAAAGCGCACGTGATTGGGCATGTTGGCGCGGGGTTCCGCATCGCGATGGAGACGCTCGATGCGTTCCGGATTTCGGTGGGTGGAGCTGCGAACGGAATGGCTGCGCGAGCGCTTGGTGCATCGATCGATCATGTGAAGCGTCGCCGTCAGTTTGGCGCGCCGCTCGCTGACCGGCAGATGGTTCAGGCGTACTTGGCGGAAATGGCGACCGAGCTGGATGCGGCTCGGCTGCTCGTGGCACGAGCTGCGCATCGTCGCGACACGAGTGGCGAGCGGGTGACGATGCAAGCGGCAATGGCGAAGATGTATGCGACGGAGAGCGCGCAAGTCATCATCGACAAGGCGGTGCAACTTCACGGTGGTCTTGGAGTGCTCGATGGCAGCGTGGTCGAGCAGCTTTATCGCGAGATTCGGCCGCTGCGGATTTACGAAGGCACGACCGAAATCCAAAAGTTGGTCATTGCCAAAGCGCTGTTAAGCTAAGACAAACCTGCTGCTCGAACGTTTATGTGGAAGCCCCCGGCGCGGATACGTCATCCCCTGCCCTCGGACCGTCCGCCGACTGCGGAGGAGGCGTCGCGCGCGCTGCTTTTTTCGCCGCTGCAGCTCGGATCGGGCCTGGGGCTTGCCGATCGAACTTGGGTGCCGGCGATGGTGCCTTGGCGAGCCACGGAAGATGGGTTTGTCTCAGCGAACGTACTGGATTGGTACGGGCGGTTTGCCGAAGGAGAGCCTGGGGCGATCGTCGTCGAAGCGACGGGTATTCGCGACGTTCCGAGCGGGCCGCTGCTGCGGATCGGTCATGATCGATTCCTTCCGGGACTCGAAGAGCTCACGGCCCGCGTGCGAGAGCGCAGCAAAGGTCGCACTCGGCTGTTCATTCAGCTCATTGATTTTTTGCGGATTCGCCGGCGCCCGCCGAAAGACAAGTTTCTCGGGACGCACCTGACCATTACTGATACGCACCGGAAAAACCTGGAGCGACAAACCGGAGACGTTCGGTGGGAAGAGGCATCCGAGGCTGAGATCCGCTCATTTTTGCAAGCGGCGGATGTGCCCGCGCTCGAAGCCATTCTGGATACACGCGAGCTGGAGGCTTGTGAACGTGGTGCACGCGAACGAGTGACGGACGTGCAGGAGCCGCAGATTCGGGACTTGCCGAAGGTTTTACCAAGTTTATTCGCTGCAGCGGCGGTACGAGCAAAGAAGGCAGGGTTTGACGGAGTCGAGCTGCACTTTGCGCACGCGTACACGATGGCGTCATTTCTTTCGGCGCTCAATACGCGAGCCGATGGATATGGCGGATCGCTTGAAGGAAGATTGCGTTTGCCGCTCGAAGTCTATGCGGCCGTGCGTGATTCCGTGGGCAAGCAATTCACGGTGGGTTGTCGTTTGCTTGGTGAGGAAATCATCGCGGGGGGCAGCTCCGTGGACGATGCGATTTTCTTTTCGACGCATTTGGCGCGAGCGGGGATGGATTTCGTATCACTTTCGACTGGGGGCAAGTTCGAGGATTCGAAGCAACCGAAGGTTGGTGAAGCGGCGTATCCTTACACGGGTCCGAGCGGCTATGAATGTATGCCGACGGCGATTTCGGATGAACGAGGCCCATTTGGGCGACAAATTGAAAAGCAGGCGCGGATTCGATCGGCTTTGCGAGCGGAAGGTTTGTCCACCCCAACGGTCGCGGCGGGAGGCATTGGAACGTTTGTCCTGGCGGAAGAAATTCTGCAACGCGGCCAGGCAGACATCGTTGCGGCAGCGCGTCAATCGCTGGCCGATCCCGATTGGTTTCGCAAAATGCGCCTTGGACGGGGAGCCGAAGTACGACGCTGTATGTATACGAATTATTGCGAAGCGCTCGATCAGCGCCATCGCGAGGTTACTTGTCAACTTTGGGATCGTGCAAACGTGGATACTGGGGACGTGCCGAGGAGTGCGGATGGTCGTCGACGTCTCGTGGCGCCGCGTTGGCCATTTTGATTTTGGGTGCTGTATCTCGTCGTGATGTTCGTCTATTCTCGGGGTGAGCCGCGTGCAGTTGCAGCGCTCGTGGCTCGAGCTGAAGCGTCGAGCTTCCAACCAAGAGAGAGTGACTTACCATGAGCGAAAAAATGAAGTTCGGGTTGTCGTTATGCCTTGGGCTTGGTTTGTTGAGTGCATGCACGGAAACGGTTGATTCGAAAAATATTCGGACGGGGGGGATCGCAGCCATTCTCACGGCCGAAGCGCCGACGGATTCAGCGACCACGGTCCGGGCAACGCTCAAGGTGGGTGGAGCTTCGAGCTATACGTATGTCGATCTTTCGGGAGGGGATCGCATATTCGCGCAGGCTGGGGACAAGCGCGTGGAGATGGAATCGCAGGGGACGGGTCAATACGAAGTCGATTTCAATACGGCTGCGGACGGCACGGATTTCGTTATCGATTTGCAGCGCGAAGCGGATGACGACGCGCCGCTGAGCCGGGGGACGTTGCCCGCTCCATTTGCGATGACGCTGCCGAACATGGCCGTTTCACGCACGCAGGAGCTGACCATTACGTGGGCCCCGTCCGGATCGAATGACGATGTGACCATCGAGCTGTCCGGCGCCTGTATTTTCGGCCGTACGATCGAAGTCGCCGGCGATCCCGGGACGCATAAGATTGCTCCTGGAACCCTTGTATCCACGAAGACGGACATGCCCGAATCGTGTGACATCGACGTGGATATGAAGCGCAGCCGCAAGGGCACGCCGGATACCGTGTTCGATAACGAGAGTTCTTTCGTGCTGTCGCAAGTCCGCACGGGCAAATTCACTTCCGACCCATGACGCGCTCGTGATGGCGCAGCAGGCATTGCATGCGCTATCGTAGCGGCATGCGCACTGCAATCTCCTCTCCCTGGTCGGTCTTGCTTTTCTCGGTCCTCGTGCTGCCTGCATGCGGGACAAACCCTTCGCCCTCTGGCCCCGGTCTTCATGGAGATCCGAACTTCGAAGAAGAGCGCTGTACGGGCGGCTCGGGCATTAGCAAAGGCCCGTGGACGCTTCGGGTGGATGGCACGTCGGCGGTGGTGCGCTGGGAGGCGTGTCGAAGTGGAACGCCGGGTGGTGTGGTTT
>CAZETM010000956.1:0-3709 GCA_964514885.1 uncultured Polyangium sp.
GGTAACCGTCAAGGTGGTGGGCAAGCAGGTAAAACAGATTGATCTGGACAAAGCGGTCTTGGCCAAGATTGGCCAAATGGCCCTCGACTCGGTGGGTTACGACGAGCTCATGAGGCAGGCGGAGCTGGTCGGTTGGGTCAAATGGGTGCGCGTTGAAAAAGCGCAATCTTCTGACGGCAAGAAGTTCATTGGCCACGGCCCTTTGCCTCCAAACGTTGAAGCGATTGTCAAAGAATCGTTCAAGTTGGTCATGACCAATACTGCGCCCGTGGCCGTTGTCGCGTCGCAATTGGATACGCCTGCTCCTGGTCTTGGAGATCTCGTAGCAGTGGGGATTTTTGCGGTCAGTTTAGTCGCGGTGGGTGGAATCTCGGTGTACATCTTCGTTAAGAACGAGAACGCACCCGGTCCGACGGCGCAACCTCAGCGGCCGCCAGCGCCGACGCCGCAAGTTCCTCCGGCACCGCCACCGCCGCCACCGAGGGAAACGTGCGAGCAGAAGGAGCCGAAGTTCATTCGCTGCGACGATCCCGGGATCAGCCACTACGATCCATTCGGCGAGAACGATGCGTTCAGCAAGCTTGTCAAGAGGTTTGGGAAGGGGCTGAGCAAGGGAAAATCGAAGGATGATGCCACGGGTGGGCCCTGCGAGGACCGTGGAGGGTTTCATACGAACGTGCTACGGGCAGGGAAATCCGTCGCCAGCATTGTCGGCTGCAACTGTTGCGACGATTCGAGTGGAAAGGCCGTTCAGAAGGAGAGGACGCGAGTCCGTCTTAAATGATGACTGGGTGGTAAGTTCCCTAGTAGTCAAGGCGAGAGCACGTATGAATACACGACGACAAAAACTCCTGAACCAACTGAAGGAAGCTGCCGCGACCGCGATGCCGGAACGCCTGGCAGATGAGTGCAGAGCGATCTGCTTCCAGATCCTTTACAGGCTTCCGCCGGAGCTCCAGATCCGGGCCGCCAGCTCCATGTTGGAGCGCTACCTGCCCATCTTCGAGAAGAAGCAGCCGAGCCTGACCTGGACCCGCCGGATCCTGGAGGATCCTGATGGCTGCAACGGTCCGGTGTGGAGCGGGGTAACGCCGGAGTACCCGGACGGAGCCGATCCGGCTGACAGGCACTATTGGGGTGCGTTTGATCCCTTTATTGATGCGCGCCGATACAAAGACGATCCGGTGCGTCTCGCCGCGAACGCTTCCGACACGATGGCGGATGTTGCACTGGCGAGAGCCCAGAACGTCTGGCTCGCCGATGATCCTGAGGCGGCTCGCATCGAAAGGGAGGAGGACGCGTTTTGGGCGCTTCACCAAGAGTACCGGCCGGACGCGCCTGACCCCGTTCCTCCCGCTTTGTTCAAAGAGCTTGAGAGCCCGGCGCACGGTCGCTACTACAATGTGGCTTTCATCGCGGTGTATCGGCGAGAGTGGTTGCACGTTGCCGAGTGGCTGCGCGCTGAGGCGGTGTGGCAATACCCGGAGCCCGAGGACCTGGACGCGATGATGCAAGCTCTCGCGGGCTGGCAGGCGCGAGACTTCCTCCCCATGGGAGCTACGTGGGAGGAGCTCGGCTACCCGCCCGACTACTCGCCAGAGTGAGCGGCCCGCCGATCTGGTCACCTCCACGGAAACGCTCGGACGCGTCGTGACGTTCGCCTTCGATATGCTCGGCCGCATCGAATCCAGCACCGATGCAGATGCTCACCACAACGTGGGAATGGGACACCGCGCCAAACGGTATTGGGCGCGGATGCGACGAGTGCGCATGCGATGCGGCGAAAGATGGCGGATGTCTCGCCACGCTCGCCGTGTACCAAGATGGCGCCTGCGCACAGGTGCCGTCACATGTCAACAACGTTTCTTCGTTCATGCCACTTTGTTTCGACGTGACACTGCCGGGCCAAGCGATCGGCTCGAAGACGATGTCCCTGCCCACGTACATCCCCGGTACGTGTCCCGCGACAGGGGGCGAGCCGTTTGGCAAAGCAGTGCCTGATGCGCACGACGCCGTTACGTTCTGCTGCGCGGCTCCGTTCTACGAGATTCAATGAGCGGCACGCCGCGCGTCCGCGCCCACCTCGACACGAAATCAAAAAAAATTCGTTACCGCAAACCGTGCTGACCGTTCTGTAGTGCGACGGCTGAGAGCACGCCTTTCGCAGTGGGTTTGCATGCACGGTACGGCTGCGCCGTTCCGTTTCGACGGGGCATACGTCGAGGATCATGTTGATACTGCATGCAAGCCCTCTGGGGACGGCGTTCCGTCTCGGCATGACCCCATTGCCATTCTCGGGTCGGTCGCGGGGCGCTTGGGCAAATATCGTACCGCGACCGACCTGGGGCTGGCTTTTGGCTTCCGCACACCATTCGCATTGCGCAGAGAAACCCATGGCGCCCCTGTTCTGCACCGACGACAGCGAGCCCGTTACCCAAGTATTCTGTCCGAAGACTGCACGTCACGATGGAATGACGCGGGGATTTGAAACGCAATCGTCGACTACGGAATTCGTCGACGAACGCCCGACAATGCCCGAGGCTACGGCCCGCGATACGGTGGTAGATTCAATGGCCCGTCCCTGGTGGGCGCGCATGGCTATGAGGCTAAACGCCACGGTCGACGCAATTCGGACCTCATTGCAGCCGGGCAGCACGTGGGACGCAACGCGCATTCGGCTGCTCGAAAGCCCCTGAGCCCAACGGCACGGCCATCCGTTGCAAGGACCCATTTGCGTCGGCGGAAATCGCTTGCGATTGTAATGCAGACGCTGTTTCCGTCGGTGCAAACGGCCTTCCGCGGTGTGCGGGACTGCGTTTGCACGCGCGAAAACGGCGACCTTGACCCACCAGGAAGGCTTTTGCGGGGGAATCAAGCGGTCCCCAGCGAAGTGTGGGAACACGTTTGCGCCGACGGAAACGCCTTCGGCGGAGGTCGGCCGAGCATTTTCGTCGACGCGAGAGCGATCCTAAACGAAAATCTCGCGGATTTGCGTCAGCTCGTCTTGGTTTCGTCGGTATTTTCCGCGCCACCGGCGTCGGATTCGTCGGCGTCAGCTTCGGCGAGCGCGGATTTGGCGCGCACGTCATCGAAGAACAGGTCCTGCATTTGTGTGTCGCGCGGGAATTCGGCGGCGACGCGGCTTGCAAGCTCGGCGTACTTCGTGATGAATACTTCTTTGGCGGCATTACGCAGTGCTCGCTTGTTGCGCACGATTTGCCTGACGTCGTTTCGGTATTTCAATGCCGCTGCGTAGGATTCACGGTTTTTGGCGATGTCGGCTTTTTCCCCTGCCGCGTCCGGCCAAAGGGTCACGACTGATTCGAGGCGCCCTTCGAGGTCCGACATGGCATTGACTTGCGAATCACCGAGCAATTTTGTAATCGTCGTAGACCCATCGGGAAAGACCAATGCGGCGATTCGGCCATTCTTTTTGCCATCCGCGATTTCGACTTTTTGCTGTGCTAGGCGAACACGTCGATCGGAGACGTGATTCTCGTATTTCACGTCGACGCGTGCGGGCAATATCGCTTGCACGGCGGTTTCGTATTGTTGTTGTGCCGCGGCGAGGTCATTCTTTGCGACGGTCATTTGCGCGGCAAAATCCGTGAGCGCGACATTCGCTGGAAACTTCCCGAACATGCGAATGCTGGACGTGGCGATTTCGATGCATTTGGATACGGGAGTATGTATAGACGGGGTTTGCATG
>CAZETM010000957.1:0-3705 GCA_964514885.1 uncultured Polyangium sp.
ATGTGAGACGTGAGCTGTCCGGGTGTAACGAGGCGTTCGACACCAGCCACCTAGGTAACCAGAGACCGAAGGGAGACGAGCGGGGGGGAGATACGGCGGCCCATGCTGATGAGAACCGGGCATCATTTCTCACTGGACACGTGTGGCCCTTCGTGACTTTGTCTCGTTTGGCTTGTTCATCACCCTCACCCACGAGAAGGAAATCTAGATGTCGCCAAACGACGAAGATCCCCTACGCGCGTTGACAGCCATGCAGCGCCAATTTTCCGAACTATCGGATCCTGGTGGCATCAAAGCCATGCAGAGGGATATGGCCCGGCTTGTGGATCCTGGCGTCAAGGCCATGAAGAGCGATATGGCCCGGCTTGCGGATTCAGTCGTCGCCATGGCTATGCAGAAGTCGGCGATATCGCGGCATCTTGAAGCGCACACCCGGCTTACGGATTCAGTCGCCGCCATCACTATGCAGAAGTCGGCGA
The DNA here is from genome assembly GCA_964514885.1 of uncultured Polyangium sp. GTDB lineage: Bacteria > Myxococcota_A > Polyangia > Polyangiales > Polyangiaceae > Polyangium. Next base: position 480 of record CAZETM010000957.1, read on the forward strand.
TATCGCGGCATCTTGAAGCGCACATCCGGCTTGCGGATTCAGTCGCCGCCATCACTATGCAGTGGGATATGGCCCGCCTTGCAAATTCAGGCGCCATCAAAGCCATGCAGAGGGATATGGCTCACCTTGCTGAACTCGGCGCAATTCGACTGACAGCACAACTCGCACCTAGCGCATCAATAGTTGCCCTTGCGCGCACCGTCGGCGTCATTAGCTCAGGCTTGCTTGGCACGGCAGCCAAAACAGTAGCGGCCGCATTCCCGCGTCACACTCAACTCGCAATCGAGACTATGTCGGCCCTCACTATGCTCGAAATGGCCGATCACGATGTACGCCATTTTCAGACGCTAAGGGAGCAGTCGCCCCTGGTGGCCGCCATTGCGGATTTACGCACCGCATTTGCAGACTCACATGCAACTGCGGATGCTGAGAAGCGCTTCGACGAAGTCATCGATCGCGTCATCGACAAACTCCAATCACACGCGTCGTCACCAAAAGCGTTCAGTTGGGAAATTCCAACAATCATCGCATTCCTCGGCCTTTTAGTCGCCGTGCTCTCCGGACTGGACCAGCATCGATTCAGTACATTGGCCGAAGCAAGAAACAAACGGCAGGATGATGAGGCCGCCAAGTCGCAATTGGTGGGGGACGAGAGAGCGGCGAAGCTCCAACGTGCGCTCGACCGACTGGTCGAGCTGCATGAACAAGATGCCAAACGTCATATCGCGATAACGCCTAATGATAAGGCGACCCCTGCGAACGAATTGTACATCGTCCAGCGCGCTGTCGTTCTACGAGAACGTAACGACACGAGGTCGCGGCGTCTTTGTACGCTTCATCCCGGTACTGTCGTCGAAATTATTGGTCAAGTTGGACAAAAGGTTCAGGTACAATACTTCGATCACCTTCGCGGCGAAAAACAGATCGGATGGGTGCTCAAGAAGTACCTCATTCGGCTTGCGCCGCAAAACGACATACCTATACGTGCGCAATAACAGCGGCCGATTGCTCGGGTTGCTCTCGGATCGATGGTATGCGTCGAGTAATCCGTCGGTAGGTGATCCTCCGCAGAGGCCCCAAATTGGCCGATTTAGCCTAAGCAGCCCTCCCGCAGTCGCTACACATCATTTATGTCGTCCGCCTCCAAATCCAACCCTTCCGCGCTCGGTGCATGTTGCCCCTTCGGTGGTCGCCGCAGTCGCTTCGGCTCAACCACTTCGCCGCGAACATTCACGAGCGCGCCGTTCGCATATTGCGTTGCCATAGTCGCGGCATTTGCCCATTGCATCGTGATCTTGTCCGTGCCCACCACGATCCGCTCGAACATCGCCGCAATGACCGCACGCCGTTGATTTGGATCCATCTTCGTCCAGCGCGCCGTAACCTTCTGGATCCATTGCCGCGCACCGTGCTCGCCATTAAATCCGTTTCGATCTGCTTTGCCGCGCGATCAATGACCGCGAGACTCCACGTTCCCGCCATCACGGGCGCGAGCACGGAATCGAGCGGGCGGTAAACGACGCTTCGTACGCCGCCTTTACGGAAAACTCATCCGTCGACGCGGCTGACGCTCTTCCGCCTCATCACGCGCGATAACGCAATTCCAATCGCGGCGACAATCCCCGCGACGAATGGCACCGATTCACCATCGGAATCCCCCACGCGGCATCCAGCACATCCGCCAGCCCGTGGCGACGTGCCAAACCCGGGCGAATCTGGAGCCGCCGTATACATCGGAGGCGCTGGTACGAGCGGCCCGCTATCGATTCTCGTTTCGTCGCTGTCACGCGCGACCATTGCCGTCAAGCTCATGGTCCCACGTTTGGCGAATGCCAGGTTCTGCGCGCCCTCGGCAGGCGGTTTGCCATAACTTCCAGGCGGTCCACCCCAAACGCCTCGTTCGGGCTTTGCGCATGCAATCGGTCCGGTCCACGGATGTCGAATTGCATAACGCGCCTGGAAATTGTTCACATCGTCTTTGACCGCGCCGGTTTCCAGCTTGCCGCCATCCTTCACGAATTCACGACCACCCACGATTGGCGGAGCTTGACGGAAGATCAAATCCTCACCGAGCCCGTCTTTACCATATCGCAAATGCAGACGCGTCAAGACAAACCCTCCTCCCCCGCCCCAGTTCCGCGACGGCATGGGCATACCACCCACGGGCCCACTCGCAATTTCCTGATTGGCTCCACCAAGCACGTCGTCACCGAGCGAGGCAAAGTCATTGCTATCCAGCGTGGGTCCCGGACATGGATCACATGTGCTGGCATCCCACGCATATTCCGTAATCACCGCACGCGGCTGCCGCGACAGAGTGCGATCGAACAGCGCCGCGTAAAACGATCCGAAGTCTTTGCGCACGACGTCGTTGACATCCAAATTCGTCGGAATGGCGACGTTCGGATAATTCGCCGTCTCGTAGCGTTGTCCACGAGCCAGAATATGCACGATCAAATCCTGCGTTCCCGCGGAATTGACCAGCCCCAGGCGCACGGGCAATGCAAAGGTTTCACTATCGTAATGAAAGCGCAATGGCGAAAGCTTGGCCATGCCATTTTCGAATCGGACCTTCTTTGCATCGACTTTCGCGACGAAAAACTTGCTACCGCCTTGCACGTACGGCCGAAGAATCGGCTCGGAGCCTGCGGGAATCTTGTAATTCTCTTGGCGCAGCCACGTATCGAGCCCCAACGAATCTCGAGCGCTCAAAACGACGACTTCGTATTCACCCACCTTGAATTGCGCTTCAATGGTCACGCCATGCGGAGCTGCTCCTCCCTCCTGATCCTCCGTCGACGGCGCAGCGCTTCTCACGGCACCCAGCATCATGGGATATTGGTGTGGCGCGCAAGGATCCTGTTCCCAATACTCGACCAACCGCGGCGAAGCGAGCTTGTCGATTTTGTCAAAAACCTCCATGGGGAGCGTTTTGACGTTTTCTTGTTGCAGCACGACGGGTACCGGCACCACCATCGCGAAGTTTTCCGGCGGCCCCTGATAATTGTTCTGCATCGAAAGCACCGTGCGAGTGCCTTCGCGCATCAACACCACCATCGTGGCATTGTTGAAGAGCTTTTGGTCGGCTCCGGCGACGTAGAAGCCGCAGAACGCATCAGCAGAAGGTGCAGCGGTGATCGCGGCGAGCGCCAAAGGGATCGCGAGACCAATAGAACGCAGGCGGGTGAGCATGAAGCAATGGTCGCACAGAAATGGTCCGGGGCGC
>CAZETM010000958.1:0-3704 GCA_964514885.1 uncultured Polyangium sp.
TTGTTCGCGAACGAGAGGTTGTGCCGGAGCCCGCGGCGCAGCCACTCGCTGATCTCCCGTGCGACACGAGCACGTTCCGCCGCCACGTCGACCAGGGTGGAGGACACACCCGCGCTGTCGAACGCAACGGCTGCGCCATGGAAGATGCGCTCCACCTGGGTTGGTCCGCAACACAAGGGGCTTCGACGTGGTCCAGAGCCTGGCGGCTGGTTGCTGCATGGTTTGGCGCCCGGGCGGAGGCCGCTCAACGCTGGGTTGAGCTGCAGCCGCCCGCACAGCAAGCAGGCTAACAGATCCAACCCGTGTTGGGCTGCTCCTTCGGCTCCGATGTTGCCAATTCACGCTCGTGATGCCTTGATCACGCCCTTGAGACGATAGAGAATATCGAGTGAATGGATGTCCTTACTCTGCGTGCCCCGATGCTTCAGCCAGGTCTTCATGTCGTCGATGGTAAGATCCGTAAAGTGATCGAGGCGGATGCTGTACGCAACGTTAAGTCCTTCTCCAAGATTTGCTCGCTTCTCGATTTTATCGATGCCCCTGTGTGATTCTCTGCTTCTCTGGCGGATTAGCGTGGTCATAGCGATCTCGGAGTAGATCCATGGCGACAATGTCGTTGCGTCGGCACCCGCCTTAATTGTGTCTGAGGGCAGGATGGACGCTGGAGTGTTGAGAAAAATCACGCACTCGGCAGAGTCGAGCATCTTTAGCAAAGCGACAGAAAGCATCATGTGAACATGGCTGGTCGACCGGTTTCGCTTCTCGTACTGATACGTGCTGGTCGCGTGCTCGTAGCAGTATTCATCGTCGATGAGTTTGAGGAGTTCGTCCGAATATCCCCATACGCAAGAGTCTACGAACGCTACGAGTTCGAATTGCTTGTTTAACCACCCTGCAAGCGAGATCGCCGTGCGCTCGTCCCGGTGTGAGTGTGAAATGAAAACGTCAGCATGCACGGAGGGAAACCAATTCGACTGCATCTTTGATGCATCCAGTGCCTTGTTTTCCGAGATGAAAGAGCTTAGCGCCGGTCTCACGTTCGCCTTGTGCTTGACATGTAGCGCTTGACCATGTTCATACGAGCCGTCGGGAAACTTAATGTCGTCCAAGTTGAATCCATGAAACATCTAGTTCTCCGTCACGCAGGCAACTCAAGTGTCGAAGGTGAAGCGACCTTCGGCGCCATTCAAAGCAGGAACATGACGATCAAGATCGTGCCGAAAATGGCGCCATAGAACAGCAGCAGCGTCGCCGAGATGGCACACTTAAACCAGCCACTTCGCCCTCCCGCGAAGCGCGTAGTATCCATGGATAAGTTGGAGTCGGACGTGATGGTTGTCCGAACTTCGTCGAATAGCGCGCGATATAGGCGCTCTTGTGAAAGGTAGTATCCGTCAAGGAGCCAAAACATGATGACCGGGAAGTAGGCGACCATTATGTAGCGCCGATTAGCGTCCTTGGCCGCCAGTGCAAAAATGGCAGATACTAGGGTCACCGCCCATCCTTTGAGAAGGAACGAATTGGCTGCCATTCGCGTGACGGTTGTTTGAATGAGGTCAATGTGCTTAGTTGCCGAGGGAGTCATCGCTATCACCGTTTCGCTGTCTTAGCATTCCCCAGGGGAGAGGGTAGGTTGATTGCAAGCCCAACGCCCCGCCGTTCGCCCGCCGCACGAAGCGCGGTCGGGTGCAACCGATTGTTGGGCGGCGTGTCTCCGAGAACCGGTGCTTATAGAATTGCGGAGACCTAAACGCCGACGCTGACTTCCAACCGGCACCGGACGACATCTCGCACTCACCTGTTCTCCGCCGCCGCTATCTCTCTCGTAATCGCCGTCATGAGATCAGTCAGGTCGGCATTCGACGGCACGCTCAAGCTGTACCACTGCGAGAAATGTCCGCTGGCAATATGGTACCGTGCCCTCTCTGGGTGCGAACGAACGTATTCGAGTGCTTGTCCCAGGCCGTACGTCTTGTCGCCCGATTGCCATACGAAGTCCCATGCGTGCTCCTCTTTGCGCCAGGTGTAATCGCCTCCGCCCGTCATCCACGGAAAGACAGAAATCAGGGCAGTCAGTTTCGCGACACATTGTCCTCCAGCGTCAACATCTTCCTGCCGCTGCAGCGCCTCACGGGTTTCATTCAGTGGCAGGGCCATGAACTGCATCTCCTCTGGATTGGTGACTGCGCCAAACAGTCCCAAGCATACGAGAAGCTGCCACAGGGGCCGCGTTTCGTTGGTGAGGACGGCGTACTCCAGTTCTTGCGGCAACACCTTCCTCCAGAGTCTACCAATCCCCATATAGGGAGCTATTTGATATGCCAGGTATCCAACGACGCGCTCCGACGCTTCGTGCGATTGAAGGTAAGGCTCTATGAAATTGCGATTGGGCGTATATCCCGTCGAAGCAAAGGCGCTTCTTATCTCTTGTGCAACTGAGTCTGCTGAGGCCAAGGATTGGGGAAGCAAATAGCTGCGAGCGAGTTCCAGTGACCGCGCCAACGCCTCTTTAAGCAACCTTTGGCGCTTACCCCACACTTTGTCTGCAATCAGTGCAGCGAGCGCATGGGGAGAGAGCTTGCGAAGGTCCACGTAGCCGATCTGGGGCCTGAGACCGGGGATCTCTGTGTCGTCAAACCGAGCAGGAAGGACCGTTCCATCGTGGGCGTTTACGAAGTCACGCGCCTGAAGTGACATACGCTCGTGATTGGTCCAGAGCTTGTCGGCGTAAGCCTTCGAGACAAACATAACGCAGTACTGGCTCGCCTGCCGGTAGACCTTGTCCAGGTACACGTAGAGGTCCGTGCCCCACAAAACTGCCTGTTCGTCCTCATCGTAGAAGACGGCGATCCCCAACCTCTTCAACTCCTCAGCAGTCTGGCCGACATAGAGTCGGTCCTCGCCCGCGAAGGAAAGCGCTACTTCGTAGCTTTGCGTTCTGGCGCCATCGTTCATGACTGACTTATCTCCGTCGGATCTCGCCGCCGCCTGCCCAACGCCATCGGCCTGCTGCTGCCGCGCGGAGCGCGGTCAGCAGCAGGCCCTTGTTAGCCTGTTCCTCGTTACCACAGCATTCGCGTCATAGATAGTTGTGCAACGAGCGGTTTCGTTTCCAAGTTGACGGCAGCGTACTCACCTTCATCGAGCAATTGCTTTTTTCGCGTAAGCGCGATCGTGCGGCCAGGTAGTTCCACCTCGCTTTCGCTCGCGAGCGCCAGTATGACTTGCTGACCGCTAGGGCGTCTATCTCGAATGAACTCAAGAACGTGCCTCCTCGTCGCAGGATCCTGATCCTGTTGGTGAGGAGAATCGACGACCAGTGGTGCGAGATCCATGGCTTGCGCTTCACGCAGCAAGTGCAACAAAGTAAAGTTATATGCCAATAACGTTCTCGGAAGAACGCTGCCCTTGAGTCCATGTGCCTGGGTTTTCGTCGACACTTGCAACCCGAAGCCACCCGTTGGCTGACCTTCGACCGTGCCCTCGCTCACGCCAAGCTCTGACAAGAAAGAGACAAGCAGTTTCTGATAATCTGCCAAGAGCTTTTTCCGAACTGCCGAAACCTCCTGCTGATGAACGACGTCGACATCTGCTAGCAATTCTCGCTGAATGTCGCCTATTTCTTGATAGGTTAGAGCACGGCGGTCCTGGGGTTGTCCCGGCACCTGTTGAACTTTGAAGTGGCGGTTCGTCCTGGCCGATCG
>CAZETM010000959.1:0-3675 GCA_964514885.1 uncultured Polyangium sp.
CGCAGCAAGGATTGCGCGCGCCTCACCCCCTGGCCCCCTCTCCAACTTCGCTTCGCTCCGTGGAGAGGGGGAATGACGCTTCTTCTTAGGTGCCACCGCCAGCTCCACCCGATCCGCCAAATCCGCCAGCTCCACCAGCTCCGCCCGCTCCCTCGCACGAGACTGCAGTGGTGATGTTGCGTGTCACGACGAGAGGTTTCGCGTCCTTGTCCACGAGGACTTTGTCAGCGTCCGTGACTGCCGCGATCTCGATCGCGAACGTGCCGTAACGATCGGCAACGTCGACCGTCCCGATCTCCCACTCGATGACGTTCGTCGTGGAGCGTTGATAGACCTTGCCGTTCGCGGACAAACGAAGCTGGCCACACTGGACGGCATCTCCGCAAATGCCTGGTGATCGCAGGTAAATCGATGACGTTTTGACCACAAACGGAATGCGCGCTTCAGGATTGTCGGCGATGGTGAAACACGCGCCTTCGGCTGGGCTCGTGAACTCCATGCTTGGCGGACCGACTGCAACCGTATTGGTGGTGTCAGTCGACGAGTCTTCGGTGCATCCGACAAGAAGAACGGAGGCCAGAGCAAACAACGAGAGGAGCGCCATGCGTCTCATGCGCGCGGTTGTATCGCACAGCGAGCGAACGAGACAGCCGATCGTGCTTTAAGACGGTGAGGCTTTCGCACGAGACCACGGGACGCGGTAAGCTCGCGGCGTGACGCGCCAAGAGAGAATTCAAGACAAGCTCGCGACGGGGCTCGCTACCGTGCACCTCGTGGTCGAAAACGAGAGCCACAACCACAGCGTTCCGAAGGGATCGGAAACACACTTCAAAGTACTCGCGGTCAGTGCCGAGTTCGAAGGGCTCGGAGCAGTGGAACGACATCGACGCGTGCACGCGCTCTTGTCGGACGAACTGAAGAAGGGACTGCATGCCCTGACGTTGCGTGCACTTACTCCGACGCAGTGGGAGTCGGAAGGCGCCGCGGGATTTGAGTCCCCGGAGTGCCTCGGTGGAAGCAAGCACGAAGCGCAGAAATGATACGCGGCTCGGCGAATTTGCTACGGTCGCACGCATGGAGATCAAAGCCGAGGTCACGCTGCCGTACCCGCGCGAACTCGTCTTTGCCACTTACCGTGATCGGATCGGTGAGCTGATCGTTCACTTGCCCAACCTGCGCAGCATCCGCGAAGTCGAGCGAAAAGTACGACCCGACGGGGCCATCGAGCAGGTCAACGAGTGGGTTGCAGGTGGTGACATTCCCGCCGTAGCTCGTTCATTCATGAACGAATCGATGTTGAAGTGGACCGACTACGCGACGTGGCGTTCGTCGAGCTACACGGTCGATTGGCGCACGGACGTGCATGCCTTTCCGGGCGCGATCAAGTCCCACGGGATGAACCGGTACCAGCTTGCGCCAAACGGGATGAAGCTCGAGATCCGTGGGCAACTGGTGTGTGATCCGTCGAAAATTCCAGGCGTACCGCGATTGTTGCATGCGACCGTGGGGGCGGCGGTCGAACGGGTGCTGGTCGGTTCGGTTCAGACAAACTTGGTCGGCGTCGGCAAAAGCATCGGCAAATTGCTGGCCACGCGCTGACAACCTCGCTTTGCCGCAACGCGGCACGGGCGCAGCATCGGTCGCGAGACATTTTCGTCATCAAATTTTTGTTCACGCGGCTTAGAAATTCGTACAATGCGGTCCGAATGCGAGCTGTCGCGGCTGGTTTGTCGGATGTGGGCAGAACGCGCGAGCACAATGAGGATCGCTTTATCCTCTTGCCCGAGTTCAATGTATTCGTCGTTGCTGACGGGATGGGTGGACATCAGTCGGGCGAAGTAGCAAGTCGCATGGCTGCAAGTGCCGTAGCCACATATTTCCGAGCGGAAGACGAACACGCGGGGGCGATGAACGCGGGGCAACGCCTGCGTGATGCGCTCGTCGACGCAAACAAGAGAATTCATTCACGTGCGGACGATTCACGCATGCATCGAGGCATGGGAACGACCGCCGTGGCTGGAGTGTATTCAGCGATCGATCGGATGTTCTTCGTGGCGCATGCAGGAGACAGCCGCTGTTACCTGGTGCGCGGCAAGCACATCAAGCAGCTCACGCGTGATCACTCGCTCATCGCGGAAGCATTGCTCGAGAGGCCAGACCTGTCCGAAACAGACCTTGGGTACTTGCCGAAGAACGTGATCACTCGAGCGCTCGGGATCTCACCGACAGTCGAAGTCGATCTGTGCGGTGAGCGCGTGCAGCCCAATGACGTGTACTTGCTTTGCTCGGACGGCCTGCATGGACTCGTGAGCGATGAAGACATTGCGTCGATCGTCCATCGCAGCACGGTGCTCACGGATGCGTGTGCAGAGCTGGTGCGACGAGCGAACGAAGCGGGCGGGCGCGACAACATCACGGTGGTGCTCGTACGGATCGAGGCGGATGAAGCGCCGTGGACGAAGCCGCCGCGAGAATCGAACAGCGGGACGGCTGAGTTGTAGAGTTGCCAAGCCAGGGCTTGTGCGCTCGCTTCGCGGCGCAAGCGCCGCTACGCGAGTCCTAGTCTACGATGGGGGGCTCGCAGGCGGCCGCCTCACCCCCCCCCAACCCCCTCTCCAACTCCGCTTCGCTACGTAGAGAGGGGGAGCAACTGCTCTGCCCCCCATACCCCCCGGATCGGGCCGACACCCTACCGATCTTCGTGCGTCTCAGCCTTCCGAGGCCGAAGGCTCACGCTGCGCTAGCAAAAACGCACGGCGCACACCGCCCATGGCTTGACGCACGCGAACACCCATCGACGGCTCTTGGCTCATGCGTTCCTGCCAAACCCGCTCGATACGCACCAGCGATGTCTGCGGCACGTCGAACTCCGCCAGCACCTCGTCGAAGTCACCATGCTCGACACCGATCATCAACCGCACGTAGTCCATCGCTTCGATCGGACCACGCTCGAGCTCGAGCTGCGCGACATAACAACGGTCGTACATGCCCCGCAGGTCTGCACGGCCCTGTTCCGTTTCAGCATGAATCGCTGAAACCCACGTTCGCTCCGCAGCCATGAGCATGGACGAGGACAAACCCATCTCTTGAAGAATGTCCATTCGCTCGTTGGGCCGCCGCTCGATACGCGCCGCCACCATCGCGCACACATCGATCGCAACCTCGGCGAAAGGCATGGGCAGCATCGATGGCCCAGCCGATGGACGTCGCTCGCCCGAACGATTCGCGGCTTCGACTTTCATCGAGGAAGGTTTGGCCGATGAAACCACGATCGATTGGTTGTCGCCGTTCGAATTGGAAAACGCGGCGACATTCGCGCTGGAGTGCCCGCGTTCGGTCGCCGGCGCGGCGTCCACCGCTGCCTTGCGCTCGGCCCTCACCGCCACCATCACGTGCGGGGACAACGCGGTCACTCTCGGAGTCGCCGGTGCCTGCGTATCCGGACCTCCCGGAGGCTGCGTTGGCGGTATGCCTGCAGCACCTGCTCCGGTTCGAGCCGTCGTAGGAGCCGCATCCTCGTGGGCAACTCCGTCGTTACGCGGCGTGGGCGGACCCGATGCAGCAGCCGACGAAGTTCGCCAGTCCGGCTCCAATGAACCAGGCGCCGAAGAGAACTGAGTGGCCTTGGCAAGCGACTCGTCGAAATACTTGCGATTGGAAAGGCTGGTGAGCGGA
>CAZETM010000960.1:0-3666 GCA_964514885.1 uncultured Polyangium sp.
CCTTACACACATTGAGGATCATCTGGGCATCGAATTCATGCCAGCCAACAGGCTTGAGATCCTCCGAGAGCCCTTCAACTGCCTTGAGAAGGTCAAACTCTGGACTCCACACGAGGGCATTAACCATATGCACTTCACTCATTGAAGTGCCACCGCTATTGATTCGTTTGAAGCTGACGGTAACCTGATTGAGATCCTCGGTCGCGATTGGCATTACCGGCATTGTGTAATCGCGAAATGCGTCTGCCACGTGCTGAACTCGATTGACAACGGCCCGGTCGCTCCCGAATCTTTGAAGCTCTTTTTCGAAATCACGGAGTTTGTACGAATCGAAGAGGATGTTCATCGGCAACCACGTGCGAGGGACCTGCTGCCCCCTGCGCGGCGGCAGTCGAAATGGTTTTTTATCTTCAACCTCTCCGGCATCTTTGTTGCGTTTCGGATCGAACTGAAGATCAAAATAGATTGGCCAGCTCTTTCTCTCTTCATCGTCGTAGCTCTCGATTCTTCCTGCCACGTCGTCGGTACCGTACAAGCCTGGCCCCAAAGCTGCAAACAACGTGGTTAGTCGTTGATGGCCGTCGAGCAGGTATTGGCGCACGGCGTCAGTAGCATCATCCGGGGGCAATTTTAGTGGTCCAAGATGATCATACGTCACTAGGCGGTTCTTTTGAGTGCGCCAGACGAGAATTGCCCCAATCGGATATCCATAATAGATACTTTCCATCAAATTGAGGCGCTGCTCATCCGTCCACACGAATGGCCGTTGAAATCGAGGAACCCTAATCTCTCCGCGTTGGATCTCCTGGAGCAGCTTGGATAACCTTGGTGTTCGTGGCTCTCCGAAAAACGCCAGTGTCGTCATGCGGTTTCCCTTATCATTCACAACCTCGCGAAGAGCGAATGAAAAATTTCCGCCCTTTCACCATCGAAGTTTTCACCGGTGAGCGCCGTTGCGAGCGACACGTAGGGCACGCCGGCATTGCCGTCTCCCCAGATCGCCGCACCGATGTCCGCATCGATCTGCGTTTTCACGTTGTGGAATCGCCTGATCTGCGGTTCTAAGCGATAATAGGCTTGGACCGATTTTCGTGCCTGCTCGCGGTGCGTCACAGGACGACGCCAGACCCACTCGTCAAGAGTCTTCAATGGGATATAGTTCTCTATTGCCCGACGTTTCAGCAGGTGATAAGCGACACCCCAGGTTTTGCACGCTTTTTGCGTTCGTTCGGCGGACGCCGAAAGATTGCCAGGCGCATCGGCGTCAGAATCGAACATGGCCCATGTCCGTAGCCGTCTAGGTTCATTTTGGGCGAGTTGATGCTCAATGAACCGCCGCAGTTCATCGATACCTCCGCCGACCTCCTGTTCTAGCCACCCATTTGCTACCGCACGGCTCCATCGTTCTCTCCAATGATCGGGGACAATTTTTTTCAAGAACCCCCAATCATTTCTGCCATTTTCCAAAAGAAGACGCAATGGGCGGGACAAAAATTGGGATGCGGTTGCAAGCGAGAGCCGACTGGCTTCGCGCTCGGACTCGCCGGACCACTCATCTTGTGCCGCGCATCGCACCTCGATCACGGGTTCGAGCGCAAATTCTTTTTCCTTGAGCCCCCGCTCAAACACGGTACGGATCCGCGCTTGCAGATCGTCGCCGTGCCTCAAGAGCCAGCGGTGAAACGGACGGTCGCCTTTGGGGCGATATGCCGGACGCAGCTGCACCTTGTACTTGTGTTTTCCGCCGTCAATCAGCCCCAAAAGCGCAAGTTGATCTGTTTCGGTGCTCTCGAACAAGTCAGCGAAAAGCGTGACTATCATTGGCGCCCTTCCCGTTCATCACGAGCGTCCTGCACGTCAGCCGCCAGCTGGATGTCCTGCTGAAACGCATCGGGCGGCCAATTCCCATGAAATCGACCGACACGGTCCAGCTCTACCTTGTCAAGAAAGCTTCGACCATCCATTGGATTCTGATCCACCCAATAAATAACGACATCTTCAGGCTTCAACGGACCCTTGATAACTGCATGTTGCAAAGCCAGCAAGGCGATTTCGGAGTGGGTCTCGAGCACGATTCGGGCATTGGCAGCGACCGCGACTGCGCAGACCCGTTCGATTAGTGCCTTCTGTAGGTCGGGGTGGAGATGAGACCCCGGCTCTTCAATGGCCACGATTGAAGGCCCCCCCCGCTCGTGGGACTGGCGCGCCATTGCAAGCGCTGTGAGCACCGGCAAGCATTCGCTCAACCCCTCGCCGGTGTCGATGAGGTCGATGTCGTAACTGCTTCGATTTCGATTTCGCAACATCGTGCGCACCTCGCGCTTACGAGTCGATTCCTCAAGCACGAGTTGGAACCCAACATGCCGTTCGTACCATTCAGAAACGTCTTTCCGGAGCACTTCCTCGCCAGCCAACACGATCGGAGCGTCACTACCGTCGGGTTTCAATTCCCACCGAATCGCTCCACTCCAGCGAGTGTAACGCTTGGGAGCAGGTCGCAATGAATGCAACCACACCACGGAACGTGCAAGAATTGCAAGGCGGGACTCGACTTCGCGAAGGACATCCCGGTAAGAGTCCGCAAGCTCGGAGCGCGGCAGGAGGCCGAGGAAGCTCAGCCGCTCACGCTTGGTTGCCTCATTACCACACCGCACGTCGTAGGTCAGCCCAAGGTCCTTTTCCTCGCCACGCGTCATCCACCAATCCGCTGCAAGACTGTTCGAGCGGTCGGCGGCCGTAACCGAGAATCGTTTGACAACCAAGCGATGCCACTCGTCTTGCTCATGAATTGCCCAGACGACTTCCTGGATGTCCGGGTCACCATCCCACTGCAAACCAAGTCCAATGGTATGGTCGTCGGTTGGCGTACGCCCCTTCCAGCGTAGGCTGTCGAAATCAAGGTCGAACAACGCAAGCCGATCCTCCAGATTCAAGGCGTCAAGTCGACCATACCCGATCGAGTCGGCAAGCAGCGGCAAGCTACGGATGAGCGAACTCTTGCCGCCCCCGTTACGTCCGAAGAGGAGGGTAATGGGCCGCAACTCGAGCTTGACCGGATCTGTGCCACCGAATGAGCGGAAATTACGCAGGGTGATTGCCGTAGGCAGCATACGCCTCGATCCTCATAGTACATAACCCCTCGACGGTCACTCGGACATGTGGCTTCCTGCCCCATTTTTTCCTGAACGCTTGTAACCACAAGCGAAAAACATCAATTTACGGCCGCGGTATCCTCGTTCGAATTTTCTTGCACAACGAACACATGCGTGCATGAGAGTTAGTAAGCGAAACACGCGCAACGCCAGCATGGCGCTACGGATCGGCGACATGGTTCTGTGCCGAAATCTTCGCTCCCGACGTCTCACTCAACAACCCGATCGCGTCCGACACTCCCGCCAAGCTCCACACGCACGGACGAACCAAACGAGACGATACCGCCTCACCCGAGTTCGAGTGAAACGGGTGAACTTGGCGATGGCGCGAGGTGGCGGGCGGCAGGTGTCGCCATGGCGGCCGCCAGGGGTTTGCCGGTGAAACAACCGAGAAACCACAGGAAATTCGTTTGGCACGGCGTGCGCAAAGCGCGCGGATGCACGCGTCCGAACGTCATACGGGAAACCCCACGTGAGCATTGCGGCGGGTGACGAACCCGAGGGGTCTCTGGGG
>CAZETM010000961.1:0-3656 GCA_964514885.1 uncultured Polyangium sp.
ATGCTGAATTGACGAAAAAGTTTCCGCTCGACCCCGCGCGCGTGGAATCGTATTTTCGTCGTTTTGCCAAACCGCGCAAAGCGAAGAAGAGCGAGTAGCGGCGGTGTATCGAGGCTCTCGTGCAGTCCGCCTCGGTGGCTGTTCGGGAGTGTGCCACCTGTCCTGCCGCCCGTTTCCTCGCCCGACGCCGTGCTACTAAACATCCGCAATCCGTTGTTGGAGGCTTTGCGCCAGTCGGCATTTGCAAAGCCTCAGTGACGCGGTTGCTGGACAAGTGCGCGCCGTGAGTGCATGACGGAGCGAAGGAGACTCGCGCTTATGCCTCGTCGCCGGCTTGTTGTTATATCTACCATCATCCTCGTATTGTCTGCAATGGTCATTGTTCCGTCGTGCACCGATGCCGAATGCGGCAATGGTGGCGAGGGTTGCTCGTGTACCTCGGTCTTCGAGTGCGGCGAATTGCCCACGGCCTGTCACGCGTGGCTTTGCGACGGCAATTGCCGCCTCCTTCAGGTTTCGAATGGCGGACGATGCCTGCTAGGCGAGTGCTCGGGAGCTGGAACTTGTGTCTTGGGTTTCTGCACGGCCGAGCTCGCGTGTGTTGAATGCTTTGAAAACGCCCATTGCGATTCGGGTCATACGTGCGAACCCAGCAATCTTTGCTCGCGCTGCGACGATGGCGTGAAAAATGGCGACGAGACGGGCTTGGATTGCGACGGATCGTGCCCGCTATGCCCTGGAACGTGCAACGTCGACGCCGATTGCCCAGGGGGGTATTGCTGGGAAGGCTCGTGTGCTCGGTGTGACGACGGCATCCAGAATGGCGACGAAACGAGGATTGACTGCAGCCCTTATCTTGGGCACTGTCCAATATGCTATGGGCTGCACTGCACGACGAATGACGATTGTGCGAGTAAAACGTGCGAGAAAGGATATTGCTGCGCCACGTCGTGTCCACTTTGCTCCAGTTGCAAAGAACCATTCGGCGAATGCAAACCAGAACCTTATGGTTTTGGCGATATCACCAATGCAGAAAATCCAAGTGTTGTCTGTTTCGGAGAGTATGTGTGTGATGGCAAAGGCAAATGCGCGCTCGACAAGGGCAACTTATGCACGCAAAACGAGGAATGTGCCTCGGCCTCGTGTGTCAATGGGAAGTGTACTTGAGCACCATCACTCGAGAATTTGCAATTCAGGCACGCAGCAGAACGTCACGGGTCGAGCGGTTACCGCTTCACCGACGATTTCGCTGGTCGATGGCGTGCACGTGCCCTCTTGGTAGGAAAGGATCTCGGCGGTTTGGCTTCCGAGCGCCGTTCCGACGGGCAAGTCGACACATTTCGCATCTTCGTTCGACGGGATGATGAGACTGCCAGCTTCGTCGATGCACGCATCATCGGCGTACACTTTCGCGCGCACCTTGCAGGACGCGCCTTCTGGAGCGCCGCACGAGCACGCGGTGCATGCGCGTGTGTCGGAAACATCGCGCCATCCGGTGTAGCGGTCGGTCCATCCTTCCGGGCAAGCCTCAACCGCATCAGCACCACGGGCAACGAAGCAACTCTTGTAGCCCTCGGGTGGTGGCGTAATGCAGTGATGCGTAGCATCGCAAGCGCTGGGAACGGATGCCGCAACGTACGCGACCACCTTCGTTCGCGTCGGAGCCGCCAAGGTTTGTCCTTCCGGTGGCATCGCCGACTCCGCAAAACAAGGTGCGATCACAGGTGGTTGGAGCACCAACGATTTCACGCACGGCTCGCCATCGCAAGTCAAGCCTGAAGCGATTGGGTTTGTCGACGAGCACATTCCATCCCAATTCAGCGGCGGATCGAAAGGAGCTACTACCGGCAACGAAGGATCTTGACAAGCCGTCGATTCTACCGTCCACACCGCTGGCAAGACGCAACCGTCAGCCGGCGCCGATGGCGCAATACACGAACAGGCTGGACAGTTTGGATCGGCAAACTTCACATCCACCCAGCTTGTCCAGGCAAACCCATCGAGCGTTTCAGGCGGAGATGTAGCTTCAGGGCCGATCCAAACGTACGACGGAAACGGGTCGAATCCACCGCCGCCAACGGGCGTGCAAGACCACGGACAAACCAACGAGGATCCTTCATCGCCTCCTGCTGGACCTCCATCGTCAGCACCCGCATCTGCGTCGCCGTCGTCGGACGCATCCGTTGCAGCATCCGCGCCGGCATCCGCCGGATCGCAGGGCCGCTCTTTTTTGGTTCCCTTGTCGCAACACGGGACGTAGGTCTCCGTTACGGGGTCGAAGCATGGCGTGACGATGACCATCAAACCATCGAGTTCACAGCCGGCGAGCGCTACGAGCAGGCCGAGCAACGATATACACTTGGAGAGGGAGCGAGCCATGGAGGCGAACTTATCGAAACAAACGACGGGGCGTCAAATGCTTCGTCTCAATGCGACGAACTCGCGTGGTTTGTCGGTAAATCTTTGCGAAAACTTGCACGGTGACCAAACACGACGCATCATCGGGCGCGAATGAAGCGGTTTCCGGCAATCGTTAGAGCCATATCGCCTTCCAATGTATTGCGCCGCTGGTTCGTCGGAGTGATACACGCCGTCATCGTTCACACCGCGGGCAATGTAGGCGCGGAAGAACCAACTTGGCGCCTCGAATATCGACGCAGCAAAGATGCACCATCGAATTGTCCGGCGGAGGATTATCTTCATACCGCACTTGCCGCGAAAAACGGTGCCCGAAATCCGTTCTCGAATGATGCTCCCCGAACGATCGTCATCAATATCGTACCGACGACCGAGCGTATCGAGGGGCGGATACAGGTCCGAGACGAAGGTGGCAATGTGGTGTCCGAATCCATCGCGCACGCGCCGTCGTGGCGGTGTGATCAACTCGCCGACAGGATTGTTTTCGTTTTGCGCGATATCGTTGACCCTCTATTGCTAACTGATCCCGCGGCTTCTCCAACGCCTCCGAATTCGCCTGTATCTTCTCCCCAGCAGCCCCCAAACGAGCAGCCGCCAAAAGAGAAGACGCGAGCATCAGGCAACACGCCTGTTTCGGATCGGACGAAACGCAAGCCCGCAATCTCTCGCCAAGCAAAACCTTCGCTCGCATTGTCGCTGGGTCTTGGCGCCACGTGGTGGAATGCGCCCAGCACGGCGTTTACGTCCGTATTGGGAATTGGAGCACGCTGGCCAAGATTTTTGGTTGGCTTCGAGGCACGATACGATCGTGCGTACGGCCTACCTATCGACCAATTGTATAGCGCGGAGCAAGCTGGTGCGGCTCTCGTTGTGTGTGGCTATTACAGCTTTTTGCACACGTCGTTTTTTACGCGAGGTTGCATTCTTGGCGACATGGCACGCATGTGGATTGCAACCGATGGGGCGAAAGCGATGGATTACTCCAGCACGCTCATCAATCTGGGCGCTCGTGTCGGGGCAGGCGTATCGCTGAGCCGGGTGTGGAGCATCGAGCTGAATGCCGACGGCGTTTTTGCTGTCCACCAACCGCTTCTCGTGTTGAATGCTGAAGAAACGTGGCATGTGCCGACGGTCAACGGTGCCCTTCGCGCCAACCTGGTCGGCCTCTTCGACGTGTTCTGAACGACCCATGTCGAATTTTTGAGCAACGCGCCTTCGTCGTCGCGTGATATGGGCAA
>CAZETM010000962.1:0-3645 GCA_964514885.1 uncultured Polyangium sp.
GGTTCGCGCAAGGACCCCTACCAGGTTCTGCTCTTTCCGCGTCCGCGTCGGTTTGGCAAGACCATCAACATCTCCACGCTTGGGTACTTCTTGCGGCAGTCGAGCGAAGACTTGTCGCACTTGTTCGAGGGTCTTGCGGTCACCCGCGACGCCAAAGCGATGTCGCACTTCCAGAAGTATCCGGTTGTGTTCGTGACGTTCAAGGACGTAAAGGCAACGACGTTCAAGCATGCACTCGAGGGGATCCGATCGCAGATCGTGGAAGCGTTTCGACAGCATCGCTACCTACTGGATCTTCAAGCACTCGATCCCACCATGGCGTTGGCATTCCAAAGAATGCTCTCTGGCACGTCGAGCAAACAAGACCTTCAGGATTCGTTGTTGGTGCTGTCGCGGGCGCTTTTCGAGCACCATGGAAAACGCGTCGTCATTCTCATCGACGAATACGACACGCCCATTCAATCCGGCTACTTGAACAAATTTTTCGACGATGTCATCTTGTTTTTCCGGAACTTTCTTTCGGCAGGCTTGAAGGACAACGTGGCCCTGTTCAAAGGCGTGCTCACGGGCATTCTGCGCGTATCGAAAGAAAACATGTTTTCGGGGCTGAACAACATCGACGTGCACTCGATTCTGAGCCCAAAGTATGCGACGTCGTTCGGGTTTACGGAGGAAGAAGTCACGGACATCATCGATCCATCCCATTTGGATGACGTGCGGTCGTGGTACGATGGATACCTCTTCGGAGGCCAGGTCATTTACAATCCCTGGTCGATTCTCAATTACGTCGCAAAGGGGCGGCTGGAACCTTATTGGGTCAATACGGCCTCGAACGAACTCATCGAAACGCTGGCGACGAAACGCGGCATGGGTTTGTCGGAAAAGTCGTCGGCTCTCTTGCATGGCGAAACCATCGACGTCCGCATCGATGACAACATCGTCTTGCGCAACATCGACAAGAGCCCCGAAGCGCTCTGGAATTTCTTGCTGTTCTCTGGCTACCTGAAGCTTGTCGAATTGCGCAGCCACGAGGGCGAGTTCACCGGGAAACTCGCCATTCCCAACATTGAAGTGCGCAAGGTGTACCGGTCCATGTTCCAATCGTGGCTCGACAAAGCCGCCCCCGATCGGGCCTTGATCGACAAACTCGTCGGCGCGCTTCTTGCCGGAGACGCTCCGACGGTGCAGAGACTTTTCGAGCACATTCTGATCACGGCCATGTCGTTCCAGGATCCCGGCGGCCGTGCGCCGGAAAAGCTGTACCACGGGTTTGTCCTTGGACTGCTCGTCCACTTGGAAGCGGAATACGATGTCCGATCCAATCGAGAGTCCGGGTATGGCCGGGCCGATGTGCTCATTCGACCGAAAACCGCAGGGCGCCCCGGAGTTGTCATCGAATTGAAGGTGCCCGATGACGTTGAAACGCCAGAGCAAGTGCTCATGGACGCGGCAAAACAAGTGCGCGATCGCAAATACGCCACGGAACTCGCCGCCGCTGGCGCGTCTCCCGTGTACGAATACGCCATGGTCTTCAATGGCAAACGAGCGTGGGTCGAACACGTCGACAAGATCCTCGCCAAACCCACGTCGAAGCCTACGAAGAGGGCTCCGAAAAAAACAGCACGCAAACCAAAAAATCGCTGATATGCTCGATGAGTTGGCGCGGCATATCGATGACGAGAAAGACGTTCGGTCGCAATCGGTGGCCTCACGAGATACCGGCAACCTCGTGCCCGTCGAGACGATGGTCTGAAAGTTTCCCATCCCGAAAGAATTCTTGGCATTGACAACGCCCGTTTCGCTCAGCACCGCGAATGACTTGTCCTCGACGAAAACCGAGCTGCGGACCCGAGACGAGCCTCGCCGCTGACAAAATCTGCGGCGGAGGGCTCGCTGCACAGTTACTGTACGTTCCCAATGCAGCGCCCACTTTACCAATTTCGATAACCATCAATGCGCGACTGCTCCCGGTATCGACGGGCACGACAGGTGCTACATGGTACCACCAATTGACACCTGCGGCTCCGTTCGCATAATTGTTGATGGGTAGGAACAAATCAGGAGCGTGGTTCTTGGTTCCCATCCATGTTTTCTGTACCGGAATTCCAAGGCCATGTAGTCGTACAACCATTGGGCCTGCTCCATGGTCAGCGCTCCCCCGGCCCATTCCCCCAGCTCGATATCCGGACTACCCGTAACGATGTTCCCCACATCGGTCTTATCGAGAATCCGGGCGGCCGGATTTCCCTCAATGAAAAACGTCATGAGGCCGCCGCGAACGGTGTCATCCGGGACGGCCTTCTTCGCACATTCAGCCTTGTCGGTCACGCGTGCACGACACCAAGACGCAGCTCAGATGGCAGCAGATGTTTTCCACGATGACCAAGACACCAGCGGAAGCGGAAGCGTACTGCATGGCGCCCCCGTCCCTACCTGGCACCGGTTGGCGTGTGCCCAGCATGAAAGAACTGCAAACCATTGTGGATGAAACGCGAATAGACCCTGCTATCGATCCCACCGCGTTTCCGTGCACTGATAGCGAGTTTTTCTGGACGTCTTCGCCGGTTATTGCCGACCTGATGAACCGGTGGGTTGTCGACTTCTTCGACGGCTGCACCTCGGGCTCCCTGAGCGACGGCTGCGACACGGGCATCGACGCGACTCCGACCCATGTCCGGTGTGTGCGGGACGAGCCGATTCCTTGACAATTCGACGATTGAATCGGTTCTCCCCCACGCAACACGTAACCAGAATCGATTCTCTTGCTCGCCAAACCTCGCGTAACCCAACCATTGGTTACCGGGTTGCGCAACAACGACCTGCAACGCGACCTGCCCGAGCAGCAATCACGCACAATCGCACGAGCGCGCAAGCCCTTGCGCCTGCGCCATCTCGTCAAGCGCATCGGCCACACCTACAAATACGACGTCACCAGTCCGCGAGCCTGCTCTTCAGCTTCCGCACACCGCCGCTGGCTCAAGGGCGGCAGCGATCTCCTCAGCCGATTTCACCACGAACAGATCCAGCCACCGGTCGAGCGTATCGGGATCGTGCATCACGTCGAGCGCAGCCGTTATCGCCGGTGGAAGCACCCCGAAGCGGGCGCGATAGAGCTTCACAAGCCCCTTCGTCACCCCCTGCTCAACCCCCTTGCTCTCGACCCTCCGCTCCCATTGCAAACAGGAGCACGACGACATGGCTTTGCGTGGTATTCTCCGGCGCATGCAGGCACCCTTCCCAGCGACGCTCCCCATCGTTGATGAGAATGGCGTCGATCGCACCCTCATCCGCTGGATGCTCAGCCTCACCCCGACGGAACGCATCGCGACGCTCCAAGATCATATCGACTTCGCGGTAGCTGCCGGGGAGAGTCGACAAGCACGAACGAAACATGCCCACATCGACGAAGATCGCTGATCTCCTGGCGCTGTTCGCGCGGCACGGTGTCGAGATCATCGTCGTTGGAGGGGTCGCGGCGGTTGCGCAAGGTGCGCCCGTCAATACGTTCGATCTCGATGTGGTCCATTCACGATCGCCCGAGAACATCGCGCGACTGCTTGGCGCGCTCAAAGAGATCGATGCGTTGCACTTAGTCCAAACAGTGCGACCAGGCAAGGCTGGTCCGAAGGGAGTGAGTGATGCGAT
>CAZETM010000963.1:0-3636 GCA_964514885.1 uncultured Polyangium sp.
CGCAATGAACATCACCGGACGCGCTCGTAGCGGAGTGCCCAGCGGCATGGCTTGAATTTCCGCCGCAGGACGAAGCGTCACCTGACCAAGGTCGAATCGCCACGTCGTCGCGTCCGCCGCCGAGATGGGCCTACGCACGCCGTTATCCGCCAAAAACACGTCGGGTGTGCCGTCATCCGCTTGCAGCAATTCGGGTTTGTCCGGGATACTCAATCCCTCAGGAAGCTGATTGGCTTGATCTGCGAGCAATGGAAGCAAGTCCCAAAACGACGAAAATCGCCACGTTTCGAAAACGACAACACCATCGATTTTGCGCCGAATTCCCGTCTGCGCCGCGGGAGCGCACAACAGCGTGCGCGGGCTGCCTCCTAGCGTCGGATTCCCCTCGCCCGCATTGTCTATCCCATACGCATACACGTCGTGCGGCTGGCCATCGTGCATCGAAAACGGCGTCGGCAAGTAATACCCATGAGCGCACGATCCAATCGCCGCACATAAGTCTTCGCGGTGCACATTCGCGCGCGTAGCCACGCCCGCTGCACCGCTTCCGGCCGGGCCACCCAGATACACGTGCACGTCAATCGCTGTGTCCGGAATGTCCTGGTCCTGCGCCCAGCCTGCAATGACATCGCATCCGGCATTGTCGAGGTATCCGATAGGCTGAACGGCCAAGGCGAGCCGCGGAAACGTTATCGCCAAAAGTCCGATCAGCGTAAAAGCCGCGCGCTTCATATCAGAATATCGCCGAACGCTTCGGATGTCTCGCCACCATTCCAACCAAAAGTCGGCGTCTCGAGACCAATACCTCGGAGCATCGTCACGTGCGCCTTGCTGATATTGCCTCCAGGGTCGCGCACATGCACGTTGCGCTGGATCTTGCCACCCGCGCCACCCGCCAATACACACGGCATCTCGGCTACGCTGTGCTGGAATCCTTCGCCATATTCGGAAAGCCCGAAAACGAGCGATCGGTCGAGCAATGTCGCGCCCGTCGGATCGACTACGCCTTGCAGTTTGCCCAGGAACGTCGCAAACGCCTGCATTTGATACTGTATGCCCACGCGCGCTCGGTCCCACGTTCCTTCATGCACCGTCGCATGGAAATCATTGGGAACGCCCAAATTGGAGAACACATGCGTCGTCGCCGGCGACGTCAACATGAACGAAAACACACGCGTCAGATTGCACGCGAGCGCCGCAGCCAATAGCCCGCCCATAAGATCCGTCTTCACGATGAGGTCCTCGTTCGGTCCAGGTTTGCCCGGTGCCACGCACGCTTCCCCCGTAAACTCGAGACGCGTCTTCACTTCCGAAAGATGCTGCAAATGCGCCTCGATTCGCTGTTTGTCCGCGGCCCCTACGCGCGCCGACAAACTCTTGGCGTCTTCGAGCACCGCGTCGAGCAGCATTGAACGCCGCTTCAAACCGCTCGTGTCCGCCGGCACTCCGAAGAGCAAATCCCAGAGCTGACCCGGATCCAGCACCGGCAAATTGAGATTGTCCGGGCCGTTGTACGAAATCGCGTTCCAATGACCATAGTCGTGAAATCGCGCATTACTCACGCCCAGCACGAGCGACCGGAAACGCGGCGATTCAGCCCCGTAAAACAACGGATGTTTCGCCACGTATTGGTCGATTGTCGGACGAAGCGCCGTCAGCGTGTGTGAAGGATGATTGAACCCTTCAGGACGAACTCGATCGCCCGTCATGGACACCATGAACCCGCGCATGTGCCCATCCTCTTGCCCCGGAGGGTCTGGCGGGACCAACGTATGCGGGGTCAAACCCGTCACGACACTCGGCTGATAAGGCGCAAGCGGCGCCAGTAGCTCGCTCGGCACGTAGTCCTTGCCCACCGCAGCCGGCGTCCAAACGTCTGGATTGCCAGCCTGCGCAGCGCCATGACCCGCGTGCCAAGGCAAACCTCCGCCCCAGAAGAAGACCCCAAAGATGGGACCTCCAACGGCCGCAGTTGCCTCGCGCGTGCCAAGCATCGCTTCGAGCGTGGGGAGCGCAAGCGCGACACCAGTACCAGCGACTGCACCACGCAAAAACGTTCGACGTGCAAGTTTCAGGCGCGCCATCACGGTGACTCCTCGGTGCCTACGAAGCGGAATGCGTCGTGCGAAACGACTTCGATGAGTAGCGAACGAAAATCAAACGATGTGCCCGCAAAACGATCCGACAAGTCTTCGAGCGCTACCGCTTCGCCCTCCGTTTCCAGACGCGCCTGCGCATGTCGATACACTTGCCTCACCATGCACCGACCCACTCGTTCGTCTGTCTCGAGCACCGTGGCCAAACCTCGCGCGTCCACAAGCTCGATACCATCGAGACCACCCGAAGAATCGATCGGCAACGTGCCTTCTTGCACCGTCCGATACGCCCCCGCCGAGTCGAAGTGCTCGAACAAAAATCCAGGCGGATCCATGAACATATGACACGACGCACACGAAGGGTTTGTCCGGTGCAACTCCATTCGCTCTCGTACGGTTTTCGGCTCGCCGCCCATGGCTGGATCGAGCGACGTGTCGACACCCGGCGGAGGTGGGGGCACTTCGAGACAGAGCACTCGTTCACGCACGTACTTTCCACGCGCCGTCGGTGATGTCTGCGTTTCATGCGCGTTCATCGTGAGAAACGCGCCGAACGTGAGAATGCCTGCGCGCGGGCCATCCGCAGGAAGTTCCACTGAGACAAACTCGGTCTTCGTCGCGCCAGGAGCATCCACGCCATACAACGCAGCAAGGTCGGTGTTCACGAACGTCGTGCGCGTGCTGAAAATGCTGCGCGCATCGCCTCGACGTTCGAACACGAGATCCTCGACGAGCAGCTCCACTTCCATACGCATCGCGTCCGTGATGCCTGGAGCGAAAAGCGGATACACGGCCGGGTCTCGCTTGATGCCGTCGAGTCGTCCGAGATCGAGGTATTGCCGGAAAAACGCCTGCATCGCGGTACGTGCTCGCGGCTCGTCGAGCATCCTGTCCGCAGCGCTCGCAACGCCTTCTTTCGTATCGAGCTCGCCACGCTCGGCTGCATCGAGCAGCGTCTCATCCGGGGCTTGATTCCACAGCAAAAACGAGAGCCGCGAGGCCATCTCGTAACCAGTCAGCTTGCGTCGCACCGCACTCGCATCCGCAGTCGATCCGAGATCGACGCGATACAAAAAGTACGGGGATTGAAGCATTCCCGCGACGGCCAAACGAAGACCTTCCCAGGCATCGGGATCCGCGAGCGTGGTCGAAATGTTCACCCATCGCGTGAACTCGTCCGTCGTGAGCGGGCGGCGATAGACACGACGACCAAACCGCTTCACGAAGCTTTGAACGCACTCGTCTCCAGGAGCAGCCGGCGCACAACCGACAAACGCTGCACGGCGAGCAGCATCGCTGAAGACGTAGCGCGACATCGCATCGGCTGACTCTTCGTAAAGCTGTACGCCAAGCTCGGACAACGTCGTCGTCGAAGCACCGATGTTATAAAAAAGGTACGGCTTCGTATCATCTTCGAGCGGCGCTGCGGGTGCCGACTTGCCGAACAATTCAGCGAGCGTGTTCCGATACTGAACCGCCGTCAGACGCGGCAGTGCCGGAGCCGTAAGAACCAGCGCCTTGCTATCGTCGTGACCCTCCC
>CAZETM010000964.1:0-3636 GCA_964514885.1 uncultured Polyangium sp.
GCGTCAGGCGCGGCACGTGATTCGAAGCAGGTGCAGGTAGCCAAAGCTCTTTCGCCCCCGCACCATCCGCATGCAGATGCATCGACAAAATCCCTCGGTCTTCCGAGGGGCTTTGGCCAATCACCACGGCTCCCGCGCCATCGCCGAACAGAACAGCAACGTCACGTCCACGCTCGTTGAACTCGACGCCCGTCGAATGCACTTCGGCACCGACGACAAGCACGTTCTTGTAGACGCCGAGACGCACCCAAGCGTCCGCGACACTCACGCCGTACAAGAAGCCCGAGCATTGATTGCGAACATCGAGCGCGGGGACGCCGGGCAAGCCGAGCTTGTGACCGAGGAAGCAACCCGAGCCTGGAAAGTTATGGTCCGGGCTGAGGGTCGCGAAGATGATCATGTCGATGTCCTCGACTCGCCTTCCGGCGCGTTCGAGGGCCATTTTTGAGGCGGGCACCGCGAGATCACTGGCGCCAATGCCGCTGTGCTCGATGAAGTGCCGTTGCTTGATGCCCGTACGCTGCTGAATCCACTCGTCGCTCGTGGGCATGAGCTGAGCGAGGTCGTCATTGGTGACGACTTTGGTGGGTACGTAGTGGCCAACTCCCAAGATCGCTGAACGCATGCGCGTAGAATTAGTGCGACGTTGGTGCATCTGGAAGACAGAACGACCGACACGACGCGTCAGCTTTTCCCCGTTAGCAGTGCGTTGGCAGATGCTTGGCAGATGCACTGAGGGACGCACGAGGTGTAAGGATCGTAGCTGGGCTCTTCGACGTCCACGTTTGCACGTCTGCACATGCTTTACGGAAAATCGCTGCGATCTTTCCTCGAACAAGTCGAAATTCTTTGTTGTTCGTCCATAGGGCTGTGACACTCTCGCGCAGCGTAAATCCCGCACATTAGGTCCTCATGCGCCCCCAGGTCGGCCAGGTCATCAACAACAAGTACCGGCTCGTCCGCGTCATCGGCGATGGCGGGATGGGAAGCGTGTACGAGGCGCGTCACGAGGTGCTTGGCACCACCGTGGCGCTGAAGTTTCTCCACCCCGAACTGTCACGTCGCGCCGGTCTCGTGCAGCGCTTCCTTCAAGAAGCGCGCGTGTCAGCCCAGATTCAAAGCCCGCATGTGGTTCGCGTCAGCGACGTCGACCAAATGCAATCGGGTCAAGCGTTCCTCGTGATGGAGTACGTGGAGGGCAAGACGCTCCAAGGGCTCTACGAAGAACTCTACAACGCGGGTCAAAGGCTCTCGTATCCGGATGCGCTCGAGTACTCGATTCAGATGCTCGATGGCGTTGAAGCTGCCCATCGTGCAGGCGTCGTGCATCGAGACTTGAAGCCCGACAACGTGATGATCACCCGTTCTCTCAAGGGCGAACCGCTGCTCAAGCTGCTCGACTTCGGCATCGCGAAACTGAAGGTGTCCGGCGAGATGGATCGAGGTCTGACGCGACCTGGCGTGATCATGGGAACGCCCGAGTACATGGCGCCGGAGCAGGCTTATTCAGCCGATACGGTGGATGTTCGCGCAGACATTTTTTCGATCGGCGTGATCATCTTCGAGATGCTTGCGGGGCGAAGGCCCGTTGGTGGAGACGAACCGCAGCAGATCGCATCGGCTTATTTGGAAGGACACATCGCGCAGCTCACGGATCTCGCGCCGCAAGTTCCACCGGATCTGGCGAAGGTCGTGCATCGAGCGATGGGTCCGAAACCGCCGGATCGCTACAACACGCTCGCCGACTTCCGTGCAGCGCTCGAACCGTTTGCCCTCGCAGCGAATGCGCCATCGGCTCGAGCGGGCGCAGTCACGCCGATGCCGGGCGCGGTTGCAGCGAACAACGGCACGCCAGCTCCGGCAGCGCTGATCGCGGCACCAGCACCGATTCCACGCACGCTTCCACCGACCGATGATGCACCTCCGCCAGGCGTGAGTGCTCCGGGAGTAACGCCTGCACATGCAACGCCTCCTGTCCCGATCGCCACGCCTCTCGGAGGCTTTGCAGCAGGACAAACCCCTGCGGGAAGTGGAACAGCGATCGGTGCGCCACTGCCGATGGTCGGACAAGAAGGCACGGCTCCTTCACCGCCGCTTCCAGGCGCGTTCGATACGTCGCCTCGTCCAGGAGGCACCGCAGTTGGCGTGTCGCCGCTCGAAGCTGGAAACGTCGCCGCGTACGCACCGGCTCCAGGTGCGTACGGACAAACCCCAGGATATCCGCCGGCACAACAGCAAGGTTGGCAGCAGCAACAACCTGGATACGCCGCGCAGCAGCCGGGATACGTGCAGCAACAGGGCTACGTGCAGTCCCCGGGCTACGTGCAGCAATCTCCGGGGCAATCCGCAGGCAAACAGCGCAGTGGAGGAGCGGGCATCGGCGTGATGCTGCTCATCGCGCTCGGGGTGACGAGCGTGGTGATGGGTGGCGTGTATCTGTCGCAAAAGCTGCAGCGCACCGACGAAGGAACGGAGATCGCGACAACGATGCCGCCGCCTCCCACGACGGTGGCTGCTGACACGCCGACCGCGACGCAAACGGTCGTCGGTGGACCTGCAACGACGCCGCCAAAGACGCCGACCTACGTTCCGCCGCAGCCCACGCAAACCCAACCTGGCGGGCCGAAGCCGCCGCCGACAGGAACGAACACTGCGCCGCAACCGACAGGAACAGGCTCGACGCCGGCTGCGACGAACACGATTCCAAATCCTTTTGGATCCGTACCAATTTCTTTCCCGTCGAGTTTGCCTGGAGGCATCCCGCTTCCACCGTTCTTGGGTGGTGGTCAACCGACAGCGACTTCGACGGGCACGACACGTCCGCCTGGCACGTCGACTGCACCAACCTCGACCGGATCAGGACGACCTCGCGTTCGCATTCCGGTCCCGGGTCGACCTTGAGCTGAGAGCGCGGGACATCGCAAGGAGTCAGCCGATTCGATGAGCGATCAGCAAGGTGGGTTTCCGCCGCCAAACCCCTATGGTCCTGGTAAAACCATGGTCGGAGAGCCGCTGTTCCCGGACGCACCTGGAGCAGCGGTGCCTGGTGCCGCCCCCG
Source organism: uncultured Polyangium sp. (assembly GCA_964514885.1). GTDB lineage: Bacteria > Myxococcota_A > Polyangia > Polyangiales > Polyangiaceae > Polyangium. The sequence continues at coordinate 3,059 of CAZETM010000964.1, forward strand.
CACCACCTGCCGCAGGCGCACCGGTCCCTCGAACCGTCGTCGATCAGCCCGCACCTGCCGCGGGTTTGTCCCCTGGAACTGGCACACAACCAGGAACCACGCCCATGGGTGGCGCGCCGTTTCCGGGGCCCGCAACTCCGTATGGAGCGCCGGGACAAACTCCGTATGGCTACGGAACTCCGCAAGGCATGCCGTACCAAGGTGCACGTCCCGCGTACCCGCAACAACCCTACCCCGTTGCATCGCCAGCTTCTCGCAGCAGCAACACCGGTCTGATCGTCGGGCTCGCTGCCGTTGGATTTCTCGCATTGCTGGTCGTCGGTGGCGCGATCGCGATCTTCGCGATGGGTGGCTCGAGCACGCCCGAGGACAAACCCATCCTGCCCGTGGAAATGCCAAGCATCGCGACGGTCGCGGCAGATCCGGCAGCAACGACGGATGCTCCCGCGCCAAACCTTCCGGTCACGCCACCTGCAGAAGCAACGCCGACATCGCCTGGACCTGCGCGCCCTGCATCGCCTTCACCAGAGCCCACCGCATCGACACCTGCGCCGAAGCCATCCGCTCCGATCCCGACG
>CAZETM010000965.1:0-3633 GCA_964514885.1 uncultured Polyangium sp.
CCCTCCTCCTCTCCACCACCCTTCCCACCCCGATCACCCGCAACGCCACCGCGTGCGTCTCGTATTGATCCTCCGCCATACGCACCTCCGCTATGACCCGCACCCGAAAATGCGCGTACATCGGTACCTCCTCCGCAAGCGCTTCAGGCAAATACGTCGGTATCGGGTCTTTGCTCCCGCCCGGAATCAGTAAGCAGCGCAAATGCTTTCCGCCAAATACCTTCCGCCGCTGATAATGCCGCTGCTCCAGTAACGCCCGCTCCGTCTGCGATTCCACGTAATCCACCGTCACCGCGCGTTTGGCTTGACCAAACGATTCCAAAATCCGCTTCACCAATCCATCAGCCACCGCCGGAGCACTCGACAAATTCGGTAACGCCAAATAGTCCTTCGCTATCTGTAACGATGCCTTGAGGTTTTCATCCCCGGCTGATAATGGCGTCACCGTCGCGACCGTCGCTTTTAATCGTTCCACTTCGTCAAATGGCATCACCAGCTCGCCCGCACATAACACGAGCTGCGGAATGACTTTGCCGTCTGCACGTATCGATCGGTCCAATGCCTCGGTCACGCCAGGCGCATCCGTCGATGGCGCGTGCGCCAAAATCTCGAATACGTCGCGTCGATCCTCCACGTCGGCTGCTAATTCTTCGGTCGAAAGGTCGTCCAATCCCGGCTCGATTGGCCTCTTTTCCGCCTCGTCAAGCACCTCGCGAAATGGCTTGTGGTTGCGTAATCGACGCACACTCGCCGCGTCAAACCATAACAGCCACATCGCCTCCCGAGGGTCCACAAAACGTGACGTCGGTCGAACGTTCGGTAATGCCGTCGCCGGCGACGGAGATGCAGGCGCCTCTCCCGTCGGAGCACGCCATTCCGATTTGTTCGCCGCATGGTTGGACATGCCAAGCGCGCCGCCCTGAGCTGCTCGATCGACACTCGGAGTTGCCACAGCCGCAATCGCCGCCGCCGCTGTCGCTTCGCCAATCGTTTCGCGCGGCACCACCACCGCCGGAGCGGCCATTGGCGCGCCCGAAGCCCAAACGCTCTCCGGCTTCGTTTGCGGCGGAGCTGCCGTCGCCAGCGGAGGTGCGTACGCGGGCTGGATGATCGCAGGAGGCGCAACCGGCTGTGTCATCCGTTGCGGTATCAACGGGAGACCTGGCGCAGCCACCGATGGAGCAAACGGCAACGCCGCATCAGCATTTCTGCGTATTGCATCGCCCCCCGGACTCTGCTTGTCCCCTCCGGCAAACGGCATCACCGGCGCAGATGCTTTGGCCACAAACGATCCAATCATCGTCATCGCCGCCAGGTCCTCTTCCGGCTGCTCATCCGGCCGCTGCGGAGGTAGCGTCAATTGTAGATCCTCCGCCTCTTCGGCAGCTCCCCCGTCAAGCGTGACCGATATCCGCCCCGCCTCGTCCGCCGAACGCAAGCCGATTCGTCCCCGCCAAACCACGCAGCACACGCCCCGATCCGTGTCAACAAGAAGAGTGTCCCCGACAAGCGCGATCTCTTCTCGCTCACCCGTTGCCCGATCCACGATCGCTCGCGGGCGCAACTCCGGCAAACTCGTCACGAGATGCGGATGTTCGGGATGCAAGTTCTCCAAGACAATCCGCTCGTTTGCGCGGATTTCCGACACGTTCTGGTCCGGTGGAGCCACCTGGAAAAACGTCGGGTCAAGGTCCACCGGTAACGGCTTCTCGTGCCATGCAGTCTCCAAAATGCTTCGTGACAAACGCCCCAGTCGTTGAGTTCGTCCCGGCCAGGTCGGAGCAACCGGCGCGTAACACATCGGGACAAACGTGTCGGATCGTCGGGACACAAAGTGCCCCGGTGGTTGCAAGTTCGCGATCGCGATCGTCCCATACGCATCCGTCGGTCCATCGAAGCGCTTTCCCACCGGATTCGCCGATTCCGGCCCGCCCGACGCTCGCTCCCACACGAGCGGCATCTGCGTAAAACGTTTTCCCTCGAGCAGTTGCGCGTCGAGCACTCGAAACGCACGATCACAAAACACCTCGATCGATTTGTCCATCTCTCCCACGACAAACCTCGTCACGACCGACCGTACCGGCTGTTTGTCCGGTGCATGCGCGTGCCCTACGAGCAGCACATCAGCGCGAGGTTTGTACGGAACAACGTCGCTGGGAAACCGCACACTTCGCCGTGGATCTTCGTCGTAAAATCGATCGAGCGCGAAGATCGGATCCTGCTCCGAAGCGAGCTGCGCCGTTCCAGGTTGTAAAACGAAAGTAGCCTTGACGATGACCGTGAGGGCAAACCCTCCCGAGTTGGCTTGCCAAACGACCGTGGATGCGACAAACGGACAAAGGCTGACGAGATCCATACGCCTATCTTTCTAACATCACCCGATGTACCGGGACAATCACAACTTGAGCCAGGGCGGGGGCATAGGCGTTGTATGGGCAGCGCATGACCGAACGCGTGGTTCGCTTCCACCCTGCGCGAGCCCCGAACAAATCGATCAAGACCCGTGTGGTCCGCATTTCACGGCACGGATGGATGAGATTTCGCTCGTGGCGAATACTCGACGGACGAAGGCGGATCGACCGTTTACACCGGTAGCGAACGATATGAAGGCGATCATCGCGGTGGACACGACGGAGGCGCCGTTTTTCCGGGCGATGCTGGCGCCGGTGCGTGACGACGGCGCGCGAGGTGTCGCTCTGGAGGACGACGCTTGGAAAGCGCTGGCGTTGCACCATTCGGCGCCAGTGGTGGTGCTGCCGATCGAGTGAGTGTTCGTGGTGGAAGGATTGGCAGGATTAGCTGGACGCAATCGGGGCAATGGCGACGCGAGGGAGATGGCTCGAATCGGTAAAACGTTTTACCGAGTCAGAAACTCTGACCAGTCACCCATTCGACGATTCTCAAATAATCGTGAACCCCTTTGAGCATCTCACACCCGTTTCACCCGTATCCTGCCGCTTGCTCGGTCGAATTCGTCGTCCGCGGTCCAGATGGCATCACATCCGGACTGGATGGCTGCTGCAACATGTAGCGCATCGGGCGTTTTCAGACCGTTCGTTGCACGAATCTCGGCGGCCAAGCGGTAGACGGCGCTGCTCAGAGGAACCGTAACGATCTCGGCTAAGTCGAAGAAGGCTTCGTACTCGGCAAGCAATGCGTCGTCGTTGCGTTTCAAAGGTCCCACGCGGCATTCCAGCATTACGAGGTCCGATTCGCTAAAATGGTCTCGGGCGATTCTTGCATGCGGTTCCAAACGCGCTCTTGCATATCGTGTGTGCCCTCGTGCAGGTAGATCACGAGGCAACTATCCAAGTAGACGCGAGGCATCTTTCAGTCCCAACCGTCGCGCTCGGCGCGAAGCTCGGCGTTGATGTCCTCGGCAGTCCTCCCGCGAGGTCGCGACATGAGCCGAGCCACGTGCGACCCGAGGTGATCGCCTCGATGTCGAACCGAGCTTTCTGGCACGAGCACGAGCACCTCGGCAGGCCCTTCCTCAAAGTCTTCCGGAAGTTCGAAAGCGACACGCCGGTCGCGCCCGATGACCACGTTCACCCTGACTGCCTTCATCGTGGTTCCCGGACCCTAGCAGGTCGAGCATGAAGACGGAACAATTGGGCACACATTTTCTTGCCG
>CAZETM010000966.1:0-3631 GCA_964514885.1 uncultured Polyangium sp.
GGCGCGGGGGGAATGGCCGGCGCGGGCGGCGGAGGAATGGCGGGTGCCGGCGGCATGGGCGGCGCGGGCGGTTCCGGTGGGTGCACGACCGTTATGGATTGCCCTGGAACGGATAATGTTTGTCGCACGAGAACCTGCGCTGACAGCATTTGTGGATTTACGGAGAACATCCCCGCTGGGTCACCTACGGCCAATCAAATGACGGGCGATTGCAAACGCGAGATCTGCGACGCAAATGGCAATGTCACGACCGAGCCCGACGACACGGACGTTTTGGACGACAATAGCGATTGCACGACCAATTCATGCAATGGTGGTATCGCGCAAATGGTGCTCGTCGGCGTGGGCACGGCGTGTGTGTCGAATGGCGGAAAGGTTTGCGACGGCCAGGGCACTTGCGTCGAATGCAACATGGGCTCGGATTGCACAACGTTGGTCTGCATGTCAAACAAGTGCGTCGCTGCAACGTGTATGGATGGTGTGAAGAACGCCGCCGAAACGGATATCGATTGCGGCGGAGGCTCCTGTCTCGGGTGTAATCTGGGACAAATGTGCACCGCGAATACCGATTGCACCAGTAACCTGTGCTCCAGCGGGATTTGCGTCGCTTCGGTTTGCGGCAACGGCACGTTATCGGGAAACGAAGCGTGCGACGATGGCAATACGATAAGCGGCGACTGTTGCAGCTCCGCGTGCGCGCTCGAATCGGGCTGTGAAATCGAGCCCAACGATACCGATGCGACAGCCAATGCCTGGACGGCGGTGGCCATTAACAACCAAGTCAAGGCCTTCAACAATCCCACGGACGACAAAGACGTCTTTTCAATGGTCGTGCCTGTCGGCAGCACGGGCACGATTACGGCCGAAGTCAAAAATGGCCCCGCTGGATCGACGTGTGTGAATCCCGCCGAAATCGACAGTCACCTCACGGTACGCAATGCCGCGGGCACGACGCTGGGCACACATGACGACATCATGTCGCCGACCAACAATTGCTCGAAGCTCGTCGTCGGCAATCTGACGCCCGGAACCTATTACGTCGAAGCGCGGCGTTCCACTTTAGCGCCCGCGGGCCTACCAACCTACGATTACACGTTGCAGCTCAATCTCGCGACCGTAGCCTGTGGCGACGGAATCATCGGTGCCGGCGAAAGCTGCGATGACGGCAATACAAGTGCTCAGGATGGATGTTCGGGTTTCTGTTCGGTCGAGCTAGGCTGGACATGTATGGGACAGCCGAGCGTATGCGCGCTCTCGTGCGGCAATGGCACCGTGACGGGCAATGAGCAATGTGACGACGGCAATACGACGAGCGGCGACGGTTGCAGCGCCGTCTGCCAATTCGAGGTGACTGCGGAGGCCGAGCCGAACAACTCGTGCGGCCAATCGAGCGGCCCGTTCACGCCTCCCTTTTTGCTGAACGCCGGAATAACGCCTGCCGGCGATCAGGACTTCGTCGCCATAACGGTGCCGGCCTATGCGGACCTCAAGATCGAAACGTTCGTCCCGACGTTGAATACGTGCACTGTCGGTATCGACACCGTCATTCAATTACGGGGCGTCGACTGCAATACGGTGCTCGTTTCGGACGACCAAGACGGCATCAATAGCTGCTCGCTCATCGATTCGACCGTGGTAACCGACGCAGCCGCGCGTCATCTCGCTCCAGGCACCTATTTCGTTCGCGTCGAGGATTTCCAGAACAACAGCGTCATCTCCGCATACCAGCTTCAAGTCACTTTCAATGCGCTCTGTGGCAATGGAATGACCGAAGGCTCGGAACAATGCGATGGAGGAGCAACCTGTGGTCCCGATTGTGTTGCCTTGCCCGTCTGTGGGGACGGTTTAATCGCCAACAACGAGCAATGCGACGACGGCAATATGAGCCCCGGTGATGGGTGCTCGGCGACGTGCACGGTCGAAGCCGATTACAAGTGTTCGGGCGTGCCCAGTGTATGCGTAGGCAATGAGACGAACTGCAACGATGGCGTGGACAACGACGGCGACGGCAGTTTGGACGCAGCGGATGCAGATTGCACGTTGCCCGCGTATTTCCCTGGATGCCAAGCGGGTCAAGCGCTGCGCGTTTATAAGTCGTCCGATACGCCGAAGCCGATTCCCGACGGTAATGCCACCGGCGTGACGAGCACAGTGAATGTGGCCAATAACATTGGCACCATTGCGAGCAGTGCGATTTTGCTCAACGTCACCCACACGTGGCTCGAGGATGTCGACGTCACGCTCATCTCGCCCACCAATGCCTCGTTCGACGTGACGAGCGACAATGGTGTGAGCGATGACAACTACACGAACACGATTTTTCGATCTGCGTGTCCTTCAGTCACGGGTGGAACGGCGCCGTACTCGGGTTGTTATGCGCCCGAGGCTTCATTCGCTCCGCTCACCGGCACCACAGCACAAGGCGTGTGGCAGTTGAGAGCCGTCGATGACACGGCTACCGATATCGGTACGCTTGGCAACTGGGCGCTGGTTCTTTGCGTCTCGCCGTAACAATCTGCGCCGCTTCCCTCTTGACACACCCACTGCAACCGTGATGTGGTTTGGCTAGGCTACCATAGCTCTGTCTTTGCCTCGCGCTCGAATGACGCGGGAAGGAATGAACTGCTTTATGAGTCGATGGAAACGTCTTGCTTCAAAACGATTGACCGCGGCAACATTGTTGTTGTTGGCTGGTTCGCTCGCACCGTCGACCGGGTGTGAAATCATCGCCAGTGTTGATCGATCACAGATCGGCAACGGCGGCAACGGCGGCGAGGGCGGCACCGCCGGCGCCGGTGGTATGGGCGGGACCGGCGGCACAGCGTGTGTGCCCGAGGACGATGCCAACGACTGCACGATCGATACGTGCAATCCCGATGGCACCACGGCGCACACTCCTGAAACGGCAGGAACGGCGTGCACGACGAACGATGGGTCCAAGTGCGATGCAATGGGCGCGTGCGTCGAGTGTTTCGATGCGACCGAATGCCCTGGAATGGACGATTTCTGCCAGCAACGCACGTGTACGGCTGGCGCATGCGGAATGGCCTTCACGGCCGCCGATACGCAACTGCCGACGCAAGACGCGGGCAACTGCAAAGTTGCCGTTTGCGATGGCAATGGCGCGACGATCGACAACAACGACGACACGGATCTGCCCAACGACAACGAAGCTTGCACCACCGACACGTGCGACATGGGCACGCCGTCGAATACGAATTTGATGCAAGGCGCCGATTGCAGCGCTGGTGGCACCGGGCTCGTCTGCAATGACATGGGGCAATGCGTCGGATGCAATGCGCCAGCCGATTGTCCCGGTACCGACGACGAGTGCAAGATCCGTTCGTGTGACGTCGGCGTTTGCGGTTTCGCGTACACCACGAAAGACACACCCGTTACCGCTCAAACGGATAACAATTGCCTTCAGCATGTTTGCGATGGCAATGGCAACTTCGTCGATATCGCGGACGATAAGGATCTGCCGGTCGACGACGGCAATGCCTGCACGGATGAAACGTGCGCGGGCGGCATGCCGATGCACCCGAATGTGATGGATGGCAATGTCTGCAGCGACGGCGACATGTGCACGCCGATGGACTCGTGCCAAGCCGGCGTATGCACGGCGGGCATG
>CAZETM010000967.1:0-2373 GCA_964514885.1 uncultured Polyangium sp.
TCTCGAAGGTTCGGGGAGGTGCCAAATCAATGCGTTACATCGATCGTGAAGGTCCGGGGACCTCGGGACTCGATGTGCACATCGATCCGGAAGGTCCCAGGACCTGAAAAGACGATGTGGCTTACGATTTGGGGATACGGGGGGCTTGCGGAGAGTTAGCGAACTCTCGACCCACAATGTCAAACTTCTTCGCCGAACTCTTTCCTTCGATGCCTGTCTTTGGTCGTGTATCGGAGTCAATGAACGACTCTCGGAACGCAGAGGGAATGTTGAACGCGAACGGGCGCCTCGACAAACCATGGAGGCAGTCGGAGAACTTGCCATATTTCTGGTCGTCGGTGATATGTTCGACAGTGATGCGAAGAATTCCGCGTCTTGCCTATTGTCTCGGGAGGCGTTTGTGATCGAGGTTCACGAAGGGCAAACCATCGCGAGTAAATTTCGTTTGACTCGTCCACTCGCGAAGGGCGGCATGGGTTCGGTATGGGCAGCGCAGCACGTTACGCTCGACGTGCCCGTTGCCGTGAAGTTCATGGATCCGCGTTATGCCGACGTAGATGAACTCCGCGCACGCTTCGAACGCGAAGCTAAAGCAGCGGCACAGTTGCGCATGCCAAACGTCGTCCAGATCCTCGATTACGGCGTCGAGGAAACCACGCCTTACCTCGTGATGGAGTTCTTGAAGGGTGAAGACCTAGGCGCACGACTTGCGCGAGAAGGTCGTTTTTCCGTGAGTGATGCCGTTCCTATCCTCACACAGATCGGCAAAGCACTTCGACGCGCGCACGACGAGGGGATCGTGCATCGGGACTTGAAACCCGCGAACGTGTTCCTCAGCGATCAAGACGACGAAATCCTTGTGAAGGTGCTCGACTTTGGCATCGCGAAATTGATGCGTCCCGACAACGTTGATGATGCGACGAAAACTGGAGCCGTCATGGGATCGCCGCTCTACATGAGTCCCGAGCAAGTTCGAGGACTCAAAGGCATCGATCATCGCACCGATTTGTGGTCGCTGGGCGTGATTGCGTATCGCGTGCTGACGGGTCAGGTGCCGTTTCCAGGAACGGTAACAGGCGACGTTTTTCTGAAGATTTGCACCGAGCGACCTATTCGTCCCACAAATCATGTTCCCGAACTCGCCCCGAGCGTCGACGCGTTCATGGAGAAAGCGTTGTCGTTAGACCCCGCAAAACGCTTTCAAAGCGCGAAGGAAATGAACGAAGCGCTGATACGTTTGACCAGGGAGAGTTCCGCGTCCGTCGTAGCTCCAATCAGCGCGGGGATGGATGTGGCTGATGCGAAGACAAGTCCGTACCAACCGGGGTTGACGCCAGATCGTGCGTTACCTTCGGGCGATATTCGCAAGCAATCGACGGCACCGCTCATCGCCGTGGTTGCGCCGTTGCCCCAAAAAACGGCGCCGATGATCCATGAACAGCCTACGCACGCGCCGGTAACTCACCCCATCCAACGTGACGACTCGTATCGGGAAGCGATCACTGGGCCTACGGAATCGAAGAATCGATCCATAGGTGTAGCGCTTGGGGTTGCCTTCGTTGTCGTACTGATCGGTCTTGCAAGCCTCTTCGTGAACCGAAGTTCCGCGACAAACGCGGCAGACACGTCAACTTCGGCGGCGGCATCGCCGCCCGCGCCTGCGTCAACGATGTCTTCGAGCGCTCCCAACGTGGTACCGATCGCGGACGAGCGCACGCCTTCTGCACCGGTGGGAGCAACCGCGCAACCGTTACCGACGGACAAACCCAAGGACACAAAGCCAGCGACGACGATCAAATCCACTACGCCATCGCAGAAACCACCTGCGCCAGCACCAATGCCCGGAAGCCCATGGGGAATTTGAGATGCGCTGTCAACTCGTTTTAGCGTTCATCTTGGTTGTTAGCGCGACGGTCTGTCGCGATGTGAAGGCACAGCCTTCATCAGCGCCCACAACAGGAGCCACCACGCGCACAGAAACAGCCGTGACACACGCAAGGGCCAAAGCCGATGCCGCGAAGAAGCTGTTTGATCGCAAGAAGTGGGCTGAAGCGTTCGCAGCATTTTCTGAGGCGGATTCGCTGGTCCATGCACCCACGTTCGTCTTGTACATGGCTCGATGCAAGCGGTCGCTCGGCAAGCTGACGGAAGCCGCGGCGCTGTACAAACGCGTCATCACGGAAACGCTTGCACCGTCGGCTCCCGACGCGTTTGTCACGGCGCAGGTTGACGCGGCACGAGAACTCGAACTGGTCAAACAAAAAATCGCTACGTTACACGTTGTCGTGGATGGCGCTGCGGGCAGAGACGTTAGCTTGACAATCGATGGCGTGCCGGCAGCAAGTGCGAACGAACCGATCGAGGTTGATCCGG
>CAZETM010000967.1:2473-3630 GCA_964514885.1 uncultured Polyangium sp.
ACAATCGATGGCGTGCCGGCAGCAAGTGCGAACGAACCGATCGAGGTTGATCCGGGCAAACACGATGTGGTCGTGACGTGGGGTTCAGGACAAACGATCACGCGCTCGGTCGAGTTGTCGGAAGGCGAGAGGGAAAACGTGCGGGTTGAATTGCCAGCGCCGCCCAAACCGGTCGTCACGCCACCACCTCCACCAGATCCGAACGTGGTAAAACCTCTGGAGAAGTCGACCGTAACGAAGGATGTTGAAAAACCTCGCAAGCTTCCGTCGAAGGTGCCGCCGATCGCGTTGCTTGGAACGGGCGTGGCGGGATTGGCCGTTGGCGCCATTTCCGGAGGTTACGCGTTGAAACTGCAAGCCGACGTGAAAGCGCATTGCGATGGGACGAATTGCGTACGCGGGTATGACGCGATAGCTGGTACGGCGGAAACCCTTGCGGTGGTGTCGAACGTCGGGTTCGTCGTCGGTGGATTGGCGTCAGCGGGAGGATTGATTTGGCTCGTGTCCACGATGCGTCATCAAACGGAAGGTCCACCCAAGGGCGCCTACGTTCTGCCAATGATTGGTCCGGGTGGGGTGTTCTTGACAGGTACATTCTGATGTTTCCACGACGTATTCGTTGGCATCTGGGTTTGGCTGCCGTGGTCGTTTGGGCGGGCACGGCATCTTGTAGTCTCATCGTTGACTTCGAGGACTACACATTCACGCGCGCCGCGTGCACGCAAACGAGTGACTGCAAGACGCCGACCAATTCGTGTTTGCGGGCTGAATGCATCAACGGGGGATGCTCGGAAATTATCGCCGTTCACGTGTCATGCTCACCGACGGATAGCAGCGTCTGCGATGCGAAGGGACAATGCGTCGGATGCATCGAGAATGTGGATTGTCCGAGCGGTGTGTGCGTGGGCAGCGTGTGTTTGTGTCACGACGCCCTGAAGAACGGCGACGAAACGGGAATTGATTGTGGTGGTTCGTGTGCTGCGTGTAATGCAGGAACGACGTGCACCACGAACAATGATTGCATTGGAGGGACATGCACCACGGGCGTTTGCGAAACTTGTGGCACGACCGAATGGGCGCAATGGACGCCGGGCGATGGGCAATGGGCCCTTCGTACAACGACGGTGCGTGATGAACGGACCGGGTTGACGTGGACG
>CAZETM010000968.1:0-3628 GCA_964514885.1 uncultured Polyangium sp.
GCATGCAGCCGCTCGAGAAACGCCTTCCAATCGGCTACCCACGGAGAATCCTCGTATCCCGTTCCCTCGAAATCGATTCGCAAAGGTTCGAATGAGGCAGTAGGTTGTTCAACCATGGACGTGCTCGGTGGATTCTTTCTTGGAACAGCGACGCGTCACCCATACTAGAGAACGTTGCCCATGGCAAGAAGTCGATGGACTACGGTCGCCTCAATGCGCTACTTGCTTGCGATCGTCGCTCTCCTTGCGGCTTATGGACCTGCCGAACTCCCGAATACCCCGGCGTCCCTGCGGCGTGATCCTCCCCCAGTCATCGACCGGATCGCGGAAATCGATCTTGGCGTCTTCCGCCAGCTCCCAGGACCAGATCGCCGACCGCATCGTGCAAGACAAACGCATCTGCGTTGCGAATCGCTTCGCGCAGCTCCTTCAAACCATCGCCGAGACGCAGTTCGAGCGCGTCTTCCCACGCAGCGACGTCGCGGTTTTCGAGCGCTTTACGCAGCGCCTGGATGTCGTCCTTTTCGGATGTCGAGTGCGACAGAAATACGCGCATGATCGTCCTCCCTCGGCAGCGCACGCACGGTTGCCCGGGACGAGAAAGGTGTCAAGCGAACAACACATCGGACGCCATGGACAAAGTTCCAAAGGAAAACGGCATGCTGAGCCGCTGGGCGGCCGGGTCACGACAATGGCAAGCCAAGCCGTTGCCTTGCGGATAGCGACAGCAGCGTGACCATCCTGTTTCGCAACGCTTCGCGCACGGGTCCCGGACGCCACACGTGACGATAAAAGTCGTCGCAGCCATGCTCGGGATACCATGCACCCATGTGGAGCCAAGCGTGCGATTTGTAGGACTTTGAAACCAGGGACGGCGGGCTTGGCCGCGTGGAAAGCCAGTCTGCAACGGCGCGAGATCGATCCGGGTACGCATCGCGAAGCGCAGCACAAACGAGGCGTTCCAGGGTTTGCTTCTCCGGCAAATCGGGCGATGCAGGGTCCGGAGCGGACCACAAAACGATCGAGATTCGCGTCGACTTGTCGTCGATGAGGATGTCGCCCGTCGGCTCGTCGAATGCATCGCGTGCCATTGCACGGATCCTATGCCGGATCGAATGACCGAGCGTACCTCGGGTGATCGAATCGTCGTCGACATCCGATGCGTCCGTGTCCAGGTTGACGATCAAATGGGCAAGTGGCGCCGTCGCCCTCTGGGCGAGTCGCTCCTTCATTCGGTCGGGCACCTTCGAGGCACCAAGGCATGGTCTTACACGAACGAAATGACCGGCGGTCGAGCGGAAGGCGTAGTCGCCACCCCCCACGGATTTCTGGAAGGGATCGATTGCTGGGCCACGCGAACCATTGGCGCGTTTCGGACGGGCGTCTTCGTAGCCCGCATCTTCCAACAGACCGGCCCAGAATGCGCGGTCGTGATATCCTTCGCAAAGAATGACCGTTTCCGCGGGCTCCGTCATCATCTCAAATCGTCCTTGATTTCGTCGCGCGCGCCAAGGACCTCGTGGCCCGTCAATCTGCTCGTAACAAGGTCCCCCGTTCGTGGCAGTCGGAGTCGATGCAACGAAAGCCTGTCCAAACCGCGTTCGTCCAGATACTCGAGAAGCGCGTCGATCAATTCGAGGCTATGCGTGGTGAGAATGACCTGCACGCCGCGGCTCACGGCGGTTGCAATCGCCTTGGCCGATTGGCGGATTGCACCGGGATGCTGATGGATCTCCGGCTCTTCGAGGAGATACGTGCCTGTCGGCGCACCCGATCCAAGCTCCAAGCATAGGCGCAAGAGGGTTTGCACGCCTTCGCCGGCAACCGCGACCGGAACGCTGCCATCCGGAAACGTCAAGTGCAGTCGTGGGTCGTTGTGGTGCGTGAGAACTTCAATGGCTTCCACGGACGGCACGACCTGGCGGATTGTCTCCAAGACGAACGTTCGCATCCCTCGCTCCGTGATCCGCGAGTACAGTTCAGAAAGTGGCAAACCGAGGTCGTTGTCGACGATACGCACGGATGGCATCATAAATGCCACAATCGTTTCCAGCGGCTCGTATGCGTTGTCGGCAGACAGCGCCACCTCCGCGCCATCTCCCGCCACCTCGATCCGAATTGCGCTGTAGGGACCCTCCGCCCCGCGCTCGACAAGTCGACGACGTAGGTCGGGCGCAACGGCGGATTCAATCCATGTGAAATTACGCGCAGAACACAACGTCCCGTCCATCCCAACGCGCACCGCCGCCGTCGCTCCCTCCTGGCCACCGCGGAACAGCCAACGCGCTCCGTGCCGCAATCCGTGACGTCGTCGCACCACGTACCCGGTCGACGTGGCAGGTTTTCTCGATGCACCAACGAGAATCGCGTCGAGAAGCGTGCTCTTGCCGCACCCGTTGGGGCCGACCAAAACCGTGAGGGCAGTCAGCCCGTCGATGGTCGCCGAACGGATGCCTCTAAGGTTCTGAATGTGGAGGCTGTCGAGCACGCGCGGATCTTCCACGGTTGGCTTGGCAAGGTCAAGATCGCATCGAAGTATTTGCGAGCCGTCGAGACCATCGCTGCATCGAGATTTTCGCCCTTAGACTTGTGCTCAACAGCCATCTCCCCTGGAACAGCAGGTCAACCCAACCGCGATTACCTGTGGACGATCGCTTTGCGATTTGCTCGAAGTAACCCCGCCACCGCGAACGACCGAAACCGCGTTTATGTGGCAGGGCCCAACGTCGATTTCGATCCGGGCACCGCGATTACCTGGAGCGCCGCGGACGACGATGTGCTCGACGCTGACGAGATCGGCGTTCAGAAGACGACCTTCGGCGGACGCTTCCCCTTCCGCGCATCGATTCCCGGAGCGACGGTCGAGTGCCGAGCGATGGATCGGCCGGGCGTGCTCGCCCGCGTGGCGCCCCAGGTGACGGCGCTCGAAGAAGCGCTGCGCCGACTCGACGAACTGCACCCGAGCGCCGACGCCACTGCACCGAAAGACTCGGACGAGGAGCCGGCCAGGGGCTTATTGCGCACTCTCGGCGCGCGCTTGGGTTGGTCGGATCCCTGCACACTCGGCTGGATCGAGCAGGTGAGTGCATTTGCCCACCGCTATGCCGATGAGGCTCGCCCATTTGTCGCAGCGGTGGGGGCCAAACGCCTGGTGCCGGGACGAGAGGCATCCCTCAGCCTTGCGGCGACCATGACGGTGCTCGACGCCGTGTGCGACCGGCCCATCTTCGACGGCATTGTCAACATCAAGGTTGATTGCCGAGTGGAGGCGATTCTCAAGAATCGGTCCGACTCTACGAAGGACGTGTCCGAGCTATGCGACGACGACTGCGCGCTGGCGGGGCTACTGTTCGAGAATGGCCGCGGGTCGGCGGTGGAGCTGGTTGGCCTGTACGGCAAGAGCCGCGTGCTTGGTGGGAGTGCGATGCAGGAGGACGCCGAGCGCAATCGGCTTGGGACGGGGGTGCGGTTCGGTGATTTGGGCTATCAGAGCGTCGGACCGAACAGCTCGATACGGGTGACGTACCTTGGGCGAGCGCGGGTGAGGGCGGATTTGCTCGAAGGCTACCAGCCGGTGGAGGTGGCAATCACTTCCGGGCTCCGCGTGCGGCTGCGACCCATGAGATGA
>CAZETM010000969.1:0-3625 GCA_964514885.1 uncultured Polyangium sp.
CACCGCCACCGGCGCCGCCAAGGCCGCCCGATCCACCGCTCCCGGCCACGCCACCGGTGCACCCGGAGCCACCACTGCCGCCGATGCCCCCAGACCCTCCGCCGCCAGCAATACCTCCCGTGCCCCCAGTACCACCGCTTCCTGCCTCGCCCCCAGCGCCTCCGCTGCCGCCCACGGACGACGAGAATATATCCGTATAAATATCGCTGCGGCCGCAGCCAGTCACGCCCGCAGTTACGAGCGTAGCCACCGAGCA
Organism: uncultured Polyangium sp.; assembly: GCA_964514885.1. Taxonomy (GTDB): domain Bacteria; phylum Myxococcota_A; class Polyangia; order Polyangiales; family Polyangiaceae; genus Polyangium. Next base: position 257 of record CAZETM010000969.1, read on the forward strand.
AAGCAAGACGCGAGTCTTCATCCAATTTAACATAGGGCAGATCTCGGCTCGGTGCCAATCCCTCCGTCCAAGCTCGCTTTGCGGCTGGAATTTTCCACCCACCAGAGTTCCTGCTCGCCAGCCTTGCGCGTCTTCATCTTCCATGCACCAATGGACCTTGCCGATGCGTTCTCATGACCAAGAAGATCCCGAAGCTACGGGCGTGTTCGAACCGCAGTTTCGAGATCAGAGCACGGCGTTTCTTACCGATCCGGCCGACGAACACGCGGCTGCCCCCGCTCCGCGCGAAGCGTTTCTCATGGCCTACGAGCGCCTCTACGATCTCGCTAGCGCCGCGCGCAAGCCCTCCTTCGTCATCGCCGCCGTTTCCAGCGCCATGCGCCTCGTCGCTTCCGAAATGGTCGAAGCAAAAACGTCCATCACGCTCGGAAGGCATGCGAAATGCCGCATCGGCCTGCCCTCCGAGCGAGTCTCTTTGCGCCATGTCGTCGCTTTGGTTCTTCAGGACGAACACGGCCATCCCGTTTTGCGATTATGGGACCTGAATACGAGAATGCCCTTCTGCACTGAAGACGGAGACCAAAATTGCGCATTGGTCTCCGATGGTCCCACTTATCTCTCCATCGGCTCGTTTGCGGTCTGGTGTTTGCCTTGTGGAACCGGGGCCGAATGGCCAACGCGTGGAATCGACGCGTGGAATGCCCTGCCACCCCGCACGTTTGTCGACCGTAAAGCTCCTTTGCCTCCCGAACGTCGAGGAGGTGTGCATGCATTGCCGCCGCCCAAGCGCAGAGGCAGCCCATATCGCGATTTCGACGAACCGAGCCACGTAACGATGCTCGCGCCGCCGCTTTTGCTTGGGGACGAGGAAGAGCCCGAGGTTGCGTGGGCGACGATTCGCCTCCAATCTCGCAAGGCCAAAGCCAAACGCAGTGTCTCCGCCGAGCGGCTCGAACAAGGGCTGCTCATTGGCCGATATGAGCGATGCGGTTTATCGCTTGGTGAAATCGACAAAAGCGTTTCTCGCGTGCACTTGCTCTTGGTGCGTATTGGCGCCAATGTTTGGGCCATCGACACGGGCAGCTCGAATGGTGTGCGCAAGAATGGGAAAACCATCGAGGCCATCATGCTCGAAGATGCCGATCGATTGGAATTTGGTGCGAACATGGTTCTCGATTGGCACAAGATCGAACACGCCGAAGCTTGAAAGCAAAGGAGGAGCGACACGTATGCGCCGGTTTTTATCGGTAAAGATCGCTTCTTCGATTGCCCTGATCCTGCTTGCGGTGGTTACAACTGCGTCCGCGGGTATTCAGGATTTGGCGGGCACGAAGCCAGGTGAATTGCCTTTGGGAGGGCAATTCGAAGGCGCGGATGGTTGCGCGCTTTGTCATGGCGGCGGCTTTGCCGGCGACAGATCCTACTTGCCGCATGATTCCTGGGCCGGAACGATGATGGGCAATGCCGCGCGCGACCCTGTCTTTCGCGCAGCGCTCACCATTGCCAACCAGGACGAGCCGGGTGTGGGCACATTTTGCTTGCGGTGCCATTCTCCGATTGCGTTCGTTCGAGGTCACACGACTCCGCCTGATGGCAGTGCATTCGATGTCGTCGACATGCAGGGCATTGGTTGTGACTCGTGTCATCGAGCCGTGACGTCGGGACCGGTCGACGCGCCTTATTATGTAGGCGATGCACAAATCGTATATTCGAACGACTTGTCCAAACGCGGACCGTATTCCGATAGCGTTGCGCACGCACATCAAACGGCTGTCGACCCTGCACTTTCGACGTCGCATTTCTGCGGTCAATGCCATCAAGTCACCAACCCTGGCAGGCGTCTTCGCGATTCGGCCGGAATGGAAACGGCACTCGATTTCCCGCTCGATACGACCTATCAAGAATGGCGGCAAAGCGCATTTTCTGCCCCCGGTGGTGCTGCTTGTATCGATTGTCACGCCGAACGTAAGTCGGGGGCTCACCCAGTGTCGACCTTGCCCGGTTCTCCATTGCGTGACGATCCCATGGATCACGCGTTTGTCGGCGGCAACCTATTCGGCATTCGAGCGGTCATGGCGACCGATCCCGCACGTGCTGCGGCGTATCCGGCAGCGTTCGATCTGGCGATTGCTCGTACCGAAAAAACGCTTCGATCGGCAGCGAGCATCGAGATCGTTGCAGCTCCAACGAATGCCACACCCGGCGCCACGATCGACGTCACCGTTCGAGTCGAAAACCTCACGGGCCACAAATTCCCCACCGGATATGCCGAAGGACGCCGTGCGTGGGTGGCGATTTCTCTCACTTCCAACGCTGGCGAAGAGACCTTTCTCCTTGGCAGATACGATTCCGAAAAAGGCGAGATCATCGATTCTTCGTCTACCCACGTCTATCGAGCACAACATGGTCGGTGGAATGGATCCGCCCCCGAGCCTGCGGAGGATCTTGCCCGTCACGACATGATCATCTCCGACACGCGTATTCCCCCGAAAGGGTTTGTTGCGGAGTTGACGACGAAACCCACGGCTGAAATCGATTATGGCAATCCGGCTGCTGGCTTCCGTCATTACGACGAAGCTTCATTTACGGTCGTATTGCCTGCGGGCGCAACGGGATCGAGCATATTGTCGGCGCGTGTGTATTACCAGCCGATCACCCGGAAATACGTCGAGCACTTGGCAGCATTCAACGTCACGGATTCGTCGGGACAAGAGCTTTTGGCTACGTATGAAGCGCTTGGAGCGTCTCCGCCATTTCTCGTGGCGAAAGAAGACCGCACGATTCTCATTGGCCAAGCCGATTCATCGGCGAGCAGCTCGAGCGGTATGGGCGGTGGCGCGGGAGCTGGCGGGGCATCGACGACCCAGGGGCAAGGCGGCGGGGGACCTACGAGCGCGGGTGGTTGCGATTGCGTCGTATCGCTTGATCCAAAGGGTACACTTGGTGGATCAACGGCGTTGGTGCTTGCCGCGCTTGCCCTGATCAAACGGCGTCTGTCAAGACGATAGCGCGCTCAACCAGCTTTCTTCCCACGTCCGCGCGCTGCGGGCGAGGCGGCTGCGACCGGTGCGGCAGCGGGAGCTGCAGCAGGCTTCGCCGGAGCTGCTTTCTTTGCGGCTGCCTTGGCGGGAGCTGCTTTCTTTGCCGGAGCCGGAGCTGCTTTTTTTGCCGGAGCTGCTGCGGGGGCTGCTTTCTTCGCTGCCTTCGCCGGGGCTGCTTTCTTTGCAACGGCTTTGACGGGGGCTGCTTTCTTTGCAACGGCTTTGGCCGGAGCCGCTTTCTTTGCCGGAGCCGGAGCTGCCTTCTTCGCGGGCGCGGCTTTGGCTGCTGCTTTCGTTGCGGGGGGTGCTGCGGGGGCTGCTTTTTTCG
>CAZETM010000970.1:0-3623 GCA_964514885.1 uncultured Polyangium sp.
GCCACAGGTCAGGGTTGCAAGGGTGACTTTGAACGGACGGACGGGGTGGGGAAGCGGATGCACTCGCGGCGATCATTCAACGGCCTGCTAACCCGTGCTGTCGCGTATCTCCAGTCGTTGCCCCGTCTTCATCTGCGCCACCAGCATATCAAATACGATTCGCCCAAAACCCGCAGCGACGTTCTTGTCGTTCAACACTTGCGTCATTTGATTCCGATGCGCCTCCCCGCTCTCCATCACCGCTTCATCCAGTGCCCCTGCGAAATCGCCCAACATCGCTTGCTCTCGCGAGTTGTTCTCGATCTGTTTCATTACCGCCTCGTTCTCGCGGACTTTATCGGAAATGGTCATGGCGTAATTCAACAGATCATTGTCTGTGAGCCCGTCCGTCACGAATACCTCGTTCAAGCGGTGAATGATTTGCGAAAGGTATTCTTCCATTTTGCTTTTTGCTTTGCCGCTCCCCATCTCCGAACCTGGCGAAAGCCCTTCTCTGGCTCCTTTCACCAGCTTCAGATCCTGCTGCTTCAATTTGCTCAAGCGGTAATGGCTCAATTCCACCGAGCTGAGATCGACAGGATCGTCTTTCGGCGTTTTCTCTCGCAAAAGCGGCGCCAGATGCCGCGCGTAAAGGCTTAGCTTCTCCAGGTCCGTGCTGTCGTAATCCACGATTTGACTCATGAACTCGTAATACCGCGTGAAGCTCACCAGATCGGCCTTGAACATGCCCAGCGCGTCCAGCTCCTTCTTCGCTTCTTTCAGATCGCTCTCCGCATTGCCGACCAGCACCGCGTCGCCCAATTTCTTGACACGCTCGAACATATCGCGCCGTTTTTGATACTGCTCATAAGCCACCGCGTACCGGTTCTGCCACCTTTCGACGGCCGGCTTGCAAACGTTGCCAGTGGCGGCATTCCCCTTCGATTTGGTGAAAAACACCTCGGCAAACAAGTTCACCTCGACCATCATGAAAATCTCCGCCGATTGGATTTTTTCTTTGAGGTCCCAAATCAGATTCGGATCCGAAACATCAAGCAGCTTGGCTGTTTGGTAATACTCCTGAAACGATTCTACGATTTCTTCGGGGTCATTCACAAAATCGAGCACGTAGGTCTCTTCTTTGCCGGGGTGTATCCGGTTCAGGCGGGACAACGTCTGCACGCATTCCACGCCGCCGAGCTTCTTGTCCACGTACATCGCGCATAACTTCGGCTGATCAAAACCAGTTTGGAATTTTTGAGCCACGATCATCACGTGATAATCGTCGCCATCAAATGCCGTGCGCATCTCCCGGCCCTTCAAATCGGGATTCATCTTGGTACTTGTTTCCGTAAACTTCTCACCGAGCAATCCTTCCACGTTCGGATCGCTCGGATCAAACGTCACCTCGCCGGAAAAAGCCACCATGGCGAAAAGATCGCGGTAGCCTTTTTCCTGCACATACCGGTCCAACCCCAATTTGTACCGCACCGCCTCTTTGCGCGACGCCGTGACGACCATCGCTTTGGCGTGTCCACCAAGCAGACCCATCACCTTGTCTCGAAAATGCTCCACAATCACTTGCACCTTCTGCGCGATGTTGTAATCGTGCAGGCGCACCCATTGCACCAGTTTCGTCTTCGCCTTCTTGCTATCGACCTCGATATCCGCCTTCGCCACTTTTTGGTACAACTGATAGGCCACTTTGTAACTCGTGTAATTCTTCAGCACGTCGAGGATATACCGCTCTTCAATCGCCTGCCTCATGGTGTACTCATGAAACGCCTTGGGTTTATTGGCTTTTGATGGCGGCTCTTGGGGATTGGGCAGGCGTCCGAATAATTCCAAGGTCTTGGGCTTGGGCGTCGCGGTGAATGCGAAATAACTAAGGTTCGGCGAGCTGCGTTTGGCGGCCACGGTTTCGGCCAGCATGTCCTCGGCGCTCGGCGTGTTGTCTTCGCCGTCGACTGCTTCTTTGGTGTCCAACTGGAGGACTTCTTTGAGCTGCGTCGCGGTCTTGCCCGATTGCGACGAATGCGCCTCGTCCGCGATGATGGCGTATCGGCGTTCTTTCAAGCGTAGGCTATTTTCGATCGCTTTTAGTACGTGAGGGAACGTCTGAATCGTCACGATTACAATGGGCTGGCTACTCTCGAGCGCCGCGGCCAGTTTCTCCGATTTGGATCCTTGTCCTTCGTCGCGGTTGATTCGCCCCACAACCCCGTCGGCGTGTTCGAATTGATAAATCGTGTCCTGAAGCTGCGCATCCAGCACGGACCGATCGGTTACGACAATCACCGAATGAAAAACCTTCTCGCCTGCGTCGTTGTACAGCGACGAAAGTTGATGGGCGGTCCACGCAATCGAATTGGATTTGCCGGATCCTGCGCTGTGTTGCGCGAGGTATTTGAACCCGGGTCCTTCTTTGCGCGTGGCGCTGAGCAAACAGCGGACCAGGTCCCATTGGTGGTAGCGCGGAAAAATGAGCGCTTCTTCTTTGTATTTGCGCCCGTTCCAATCCTCTTTTGATTTGATCTCCAGATGCACGAACCGCCCGATGATATCCAAGACATTGGCTGGAGCGAGCACTTCTTTCCACAGATAGCTCGTGGCATAGTCGTGCACGTCTTCGGGGACGTCGTTTCCTGCGCCGCCTTCGGTGGTGCCTTTGTTGAATGGCATAAACCGTGTCGCGTCGCCCTGCAGGTGCGTGGTCATGTGCACCTCGAATTGTCCCACGGCAAAATGCACCAATGCGCCACGTTTGAAGGTGAGCAACGGTTCCGGTTTGTTCGTCGCGGGATCTTTGGGCAATCGTCGCTGTTTGTATTGAGTGATGGCGGCGTCGAGGCTTTGTTTGTGCTCGCTTTTCAGCTCCATCGTCGCAATGGGAATACCATTCACGAACAGGACCAGATCGATACGCCAAGCTTTGGATTTGGCGCCTGTTTTTTGCAGGTGAGCTTCGGTCGCGTAGGGGCTGTAGACCAGCTCGGGGACGACGCGCAGGATATTGGCCTGGTAGTTGGCCAGCGTTTCGGGGTTCAGGCCGTGGTCGGGTTTGAATTGGCAAAGCCGAAAGGAAACCGATTTATCCTTTACCTCGTGTCGGAGCACGCCGAGGGTCCCGTAGGTGCGCAGGTGTTTGTCCGTGGCTTGGGGATCCTGTTTATCGAGTTGCGCGGCGATTTTATTGATCAGCGTCGCCTCGGGATTGGACGGATACAGTGTTTTGTATTTGTCCCAGGCTTTGGGTTGGGTATTTTTGACGAAGGCGAGGCAATCTTCGACGTAGAGGGCGTTTTCGCGGTCGTACTTGGAGGATTGGCCGAGCAGCCAGCCGCCGGCCAGCATTTCGCTGAGAATATCTTGTTGGAAGGCGGCTTCTTTGGCATCGGCGGTCATGGTGGTGGGTTTCCTCGAAGCACGAATGCGTATTGCTTGGTGGGGCGATCGCGCATTGTTTCAAGGGGTTCGTCCTATGTCAACAATAAAGCTGTTGATCGTCCGGCTCAATCGCAACGGGCAAGGGTACACGCCGTGACGCGACCACGTTGACCACCGGGCCCAACCCATGTTCGTTCGAGCTTTTGTTTGCGGAACGTTTAGGGTTGGCGTATCGACGAAGTTGGGACCGATCAAGG
>CAZETM010000971.1:0-3621 GCA_964514885.1 uncultured Polyangium sp.
TGCGATGGCGGCGGTGGCGCGTTCCATGGGCATTGGCGGATCTTTGGTAGAGGACGTGGTGCACGACGCGTTTGAGATGGCCTGTCGCAAACCGGCGCTCGAGCGTCCCGATCCTCGCGATGACGCTCGGTTGGGTGGGTGGCTCTGCACGTTGGCCCGATTCGCCGCGCTCACTGCGCGCAATGATCGTGTACGCAGCCGGGAAGTGTCGTCACCTGCTGAAGAGCTCGAGGGTGTGCCGGCGTCTCATCGGGCCTACATTGGTCATTACGATGACAAGGTGGCCGCGTCGGTTGTGTTTGCGAGTCTGAGTGCGGATGATGCAGCGCTGTTGCATCAGCATTTCTACGAAGACAAGACGGTTCAAGAGCTTGCTGAGGAGCAAGGAGTTCCTTGGACGACGATGCGTTCGCGGATCGATTGCGTCCTCGATCGGGCGCGGCTCGTCATGGTGGAGTGCAAGTCGGAGCGGCGACGCGGAGTGGGTGTGGTGGCTCTGTTGTGGCTGGGGGTTGCCATTCGCGAGTTGCGTGAGCGGGCCGAGCATTTGTGGTCTCGGGCCGTGAATGTTGCATCGGGTCGGGTGGTTGCTGCGGGGACGATAGGGGTTGTTACGGGAGCGGTGCTGATGGCGCTTCTTTCGCCTCGAGCGCCGGTTATGCCGCCGTCCCAAGAGATGGCTTCAATGGTGGCAAAACACGCTATCCATGCGCAGGCTCGGGCGGGCGCGATGCATCGTCCATTAGGTGGCATTTGCAACACGCTAACGAAAGATTCGGCGGCAGCCAACCCGGAGAGCCTTGAAAAACCTAACTCCAATCGGAGGAGATTCCCTTGGACCTTCTCCAATATGCTTCGGGGTCATTGATCAGGGGCAATCGAAGTAACGCTTGAAACCGTAGGTTTTTGTCGTTCGTAGTGGGTCCGCGTGTCTCGGTCTCCTCGCTTGGGCAAGCAGTTTACTCTGCGACACGTGGCTCCTCTAGGAACGATGAATCAAGAACGATGAATTCGAGAACGGTGAATTCAAAGTGAGCGGGGATCGACCGTTGCCGGACCCGTAACCGCTTCAGGGCGCGGCTTGAATTCGAGCGTCACGGATTTGGACAGACGCACAATCGATCCGGGATTGATCACCGCCTCGAATCCCGTTTCGACGATATGCCCATCCACTTCCACCTGCTGGCGTGAAAGTGGCCGCAAGACGTAACTGTCTCCTTTGCGGCGCAACTCGAAATGCCAGCGACTCAAACGCTGCTCCAAGTCCTTATTTCGCAGGGCGAGCACGACGTCGTTCGTCGGCATGCCGTCTTCGCCACGAAATCGCCCGAAACTAATGATGTCCTGACGCGGAAGTCGAAACGTATCGCCCGTCTCGCGTACCACGACGAACCCCGGCAGCAATAGCTCGTCCCGCCAATCGAAACGAAACATGTGAATCGGGTCGATATAACCTCGCACGATTGCCGGAGGCAGCGGCCACGCTCGCACGCGCACGTCGTTCGGCGCTTCCCGCAACGCCAGTGCCGATATCCGGACTTCACCCGGCTCAGCCGTCGATGCGATACGCGCGCACAAATTCACCGCATCTCCAGATACGATGACTCCGTCCGTGAGCACTCCACCGAAATGCACTCCAAGGCGCACCACGAGCTGGTTTTCCCGATTGCGGCTTTCATTCTCGCGCGACATACGCTGCAAGAACGCGACAAACCCCCCGAGCGCTTTGGGCACGTCGGGGAAACAGGTGAATGCCCCGTCGCCTGCCGTGTCGACGACCCGCCCTTCGAACGGCCCGATCGTCTCGCTCAAAAGGTCATGCTGAAGCTGTTGAAGAGCCCGTCCCGCCTCGTCGCCGAACCGAGCGAAATACGCCGTCGAGCCCACGATGTCAGTGAATCCGAGCGCCAACGGCCGCTCGAACCTGCGCGTGAGCACTTGCGAAATCTGCGTCTGCAGACGGATCATCTCCGTCAGGCTCATCGTCTCAAGATCGACGTTCATCACAGTTCTGGCCGCACGTTACACCAAAGTTCTTCGAACGTACAACCTATCGACTTACATTGCAGCTACGATTTGTGTAACGTGAACTTCGTTTGCTTGTTTCGCGTCGAGAAAAAATAACGCAGGGTCACGTTGTTGCGCTACTGTGCGCGGGTGTCTGGCGGCTTGATGCTCTCCGACGGCGGCGGCGGCCCCGTAGCTCGATGCAAGCACTGCGGCTCGGTGGCGGTGGGACCTTGTGCGCAGTGTCATGGCCCAGTGTGCGGCGATTGTTGTGTGCTCACGGAAGGCGGGGTACGAGTGTGGGCTGTCTGTTTGTCGTGCAGCGACCGTAGCGGCACGTCACTGCGTCGCGGTTGGATGATGGTGATCACCTGGATAACGCTGCCGGTCGTTGCGCTGGCGATCGTCATCGCGCTTATTGAGGTTTGGTTTCGGCGCTAGCAGCCCGTTGATTTATCTGCTCGCACCCGAAATCGTCGGTCGACATCGCTCGAAATCCAGGAGGATTCCTCGCTCCGTCGCCCTAGCTTTCGGGCGCTCGCGACGATAATTCAACGGGCTGCTACAGACTGCTTGGGCGTGATTTCGTCGATGATTGCGAGGGTGAGGCGTGCGGCTCTGGTCATCTGTTCGACGCTGATTTTTTCTGCGGTATCTGTCGGCTGGTGGTAATCGGCGTGATCGCCGGTCGACAAGAAAATCGTCGGCACGTGCGGGCTGAAGGGAACGCTGTCGGATCCGAATCCGAGGCGTGTCAGGACCGCTTCCGGAATGCCGATGATCGGCCGTTCCTCACGGTTTGCCGCTCGATCGAGCACCATACTGGTATTGGGTTTGTCTCGGTCGCCAACGATATAACCAATCGTCTCATCGGGGTTCCAGAGCAACATGCGCAAGGCTGAGCCGTCGAGCATCGAGCGGCCGACCATATCGAGGTTGATCATCAGCGCAATGCGCGACAGTGGAATCGAAGGCGATTCGACATACGCTTTGGCGCCGTAGAGCCCCAGTTCCTCCGCGCCGAACGCAACGAATACCATATCCGGTCCGGTCACACGTTGGGCTGAGATCCGCGCAATTTCTAGGAGCGCTGCGACGCCCGAGGCATTGTCGTCCGCACCTGGACGAACCGCGCCCCCTTGTTCGCCTTGTGCATCGTAATGCGCGCCAACCAGCACGACGGGAGCATTGGGTTGTGAATTGCGGCGCAGATGAGCCACCACATTCTGATCTCGAACGCCATTTCGCTCGAATGCAACGCAATAATCATCATTGGCAGGAGGAGACAAACCATAGGACGCAAAAATCTTGGCGATCCAATTCGCGACGCGTCGATTGTCTGTCGATCCAGCAGCTCGTCCGTGCAATGAAACATCGACCAAGGTTTCTACCGAAGCGCGTAGATTGTCCCCAGAAACCTCGGCGGACTGCTTGGTTGCCATCGAAGTCGTCAATGGAGGCAAGCCATTCGCGAGAGCGCAAACCACGGGCTCGGGTTTTGGTGTTTGAATTGGAGCACGAGCGATTGTCTTGGGCTGCGCCAACGCAGGCACTTCGGCAGGGGCCGACGTAACGCATCCCGTGGCCCGGATCCCGCGCGTCTGCGCCACGCGC
>CAZETM010000972.1:0-3614 GCA_964514885.1 uncultured Polyangium sp.
ACGCGGTAGGCAATCAAATCACGCGTCCGGGCGGGGTTTCCGTCACGTATACGCCGTTCGATTTGCCAAAGACCATCACGCAGCCAGGAAAGGCGATTTCTTTCGGTTACGACGGTGACGAGCGGCGCGTCCGAAAGACGACGCAGACCGCGGAAACGCTCTATTTCGGCGACATTTTCGAGCAAGTGACGAACTCCGCCGACGTCGTGCTCGAGCGCCGTTACTACGTGCATTCACCCGAGCGCGCTATCGCCGTGGTGACTCGCGGCGGAGTGAATGCGGGAACGCGCTTTTTGCATGTCGATCACCTCGGATCCGTGGATGCCATTACGAAGGAAGACGGCGCGCTCGATGAGCGGCGCAGCTATGACGCGTTCGGAGCGCGGCGAAATCCGGAATGGGGCGGGCCTGCGGGCGCATTCACGAGCCCAACGACGCGAGGATTTACGGGGCACGAGGACGAGGAAGATTTGGGCCTCGTGAACATGAAAGGGCGCATCTACGACCCGAAGATCGGCCGGTTTACGACGACGGATCCGGTCATTGCGGACATTTGGGACGGGCAGAGCCTCAATCGTTATGCGTACGTGCTGAATAACCCGTTAGCGTTCGTCGATCCGACAGGGTTTGCTCCCGACAAACCCACCTACGACATACGCATTAAACACGTCTACGAAACACCAACTAGCATACCCGCAACCATCTTGATCAACGTCGGAACACTGGAGCCGCCAAAAGAGGAAAAAAAACCACTGGCGACCGGGAAACATGCTGCGGAAATAGGCGCGAACGCTCCGCCTGTCGACGTGAACACGACCGGCAACGGCGGGGAAGATCTGCCCCAGGAAACGACGCCACCAGAGCCGAAAGAGGGCGGTTTTCTCGGCGGGGTGGGCGCGGGCTTGGGTGATTTCGTCGATGACTTTTGGTCAATGATTCCGCTGACGCCTTCGTGGTCGCGAGCGCAGGTGGACACCGTGGATCGAATGCTCCAGGCGTCCCGACAAGGTGATGTCATTGACGTGTTCAACGTCATCAACCCGTTGATCGGCTTTGCGAACATTTCCTTGGCCGTTGATAACGATGACTGGTACACGGTCGGTCAAGCATCGGTCGGCGTAGGAGTGGCCATTCTCAGCATCGTCGTCGCGAGGAAGGCGACACGCATAGGAAAGGGAGCGAAAACGACGAGGGGGCCACCGAAATCACCTCCGCACGACAGCGCCAAGCGGCCTCGGCGACCGAATGTCACCACGATGCAGCAAGCTGATCGGGCCGCAACCGGTACCGATGGCATAACGAGGTGTCAATATTGCCGGGTAGGCGTCACCGATGAACCAGGCTTTCCAAATTCCAAGGAATACGACCACACCGTACCTTACGCCCGCCAAGGAAGCTCAGGTCCGGACAATATCAAAGTTGCATGTCGTACATGTAACCGGTCAAAAGGGCCGCGAACGCCGGAAGAATGGCGCGGTCCTCAAAGGGAGTGATTGAGTGTCAACGGAGATCGATTTTCACCGAAAAGCTTATGTCTGCATTCATGTATTCACACGTGAACGACCGGTTCTACTGGTATCTCGTCCTGAAGGGCAATGGTGCCTCCTGTGTGGTGACGAGCATGATGATGATGCCAGTGCATACCGTGTAGTAGGAATCGGACACCTTTTAGAGCGCGACCCAAGCATCAATGCTGTGCTCGATCTGCCGCCAGAATGGGATGCCGAACGGAGTGCTGATGGGCAACCTTGGCTCCGACAACCAATCCCTGACAGCGAGCGGTGACAGTAAACAATGATTTTTAATTGAATATTATAGCGGGCCAAACCACCACCGCTTCACATGCGACCCCAGAGGGGAAATTCGGGAAGAGTTATTCAGCGCAATTTCGGGCGCAATCGTCGCGAGAAAGGCGACGCGGGTACTGCCATGAGACAAACCAGTAAAAAAGAAATGGAGGCAGTTCTTCGACTCGACGGTCCAGCTCGGGCGAAACACTTCGTAAAGCGCGTTGTCGATGCAGAATTCGCCTGGGGCTTATGGAACGACGGGTGGGCTCTTATGGCGGACAACAACGAGACCCTCGTGTTTCCGCTGTGGCCTGCACACGAATACGCAGAACTTCATCGCACAAATGATTGGATGGATCACGAGGCGAAAGAAATACCGCTCAATGAATTGCTCGATGACTTGTTGCCCAGACTCGCTCAACAGGGCGTACTCATCGGGATATTTCCCACACCAGAAGGCAAAAGCGTACCCATTAAAGCCGATGAACTTGCTGAGTGGCTACGTCGGCTCGATGAAGAGTATTATGGTTCAGATTAGAGAAAAACATACACTATGCCGCACATTTGTCTATCGAATGTCATAGCCCGCCAACCACCGCACTGCATAACAGCGATTTGAACACTACGGCGCCGATCGGGTCACGGTTTTGAATCATGAGCCCCCACAACGTCAAGCTTGTATTCGAAGATTGGGCCGATGAACGCGAACGCGACATTTGCAAGCGGTATTGGGAATGCTTGCCTGACGGTTCATTTGCACATCCGATCAAGAAGCTCGCCAAAGAAGCGCGGGAAAAGGCGAACACCTTTGATTACTATGTATCGGTACGCTGCAAGGCGTATTCTGAAAGGGTATGCAACGCGTGCAGCGCGACCGGGATGGGTATTGTCGAATTTCGCAAAGAATTTGAGGAACCGCAATCGTGGTTCTGCAAGGCGTGCAGAGAGAAGCGGCTGGAAGAAGAAACCGCAAGCGCCATAGCGGAACGCAAAGCGGCAGAAGAGCGACGAGAAGCCACACGCAAGGCGGCCGAGGAACAGGAACAAGCGCAACGTGCGCAAATACTGGAATATTTGCGGCTTCATTATCCGCTCGGCGAGCCTACCAATCCGCTTTCGGTACGCTTGCGCTTCGCAATGTATTGGTATGCCCTCATTGGCCGAGAACAAGAGCCGTGGATAGATGGGATCCCTCCTGTCGCCAAGGCATTTCCCTCCTGGATAGGGGATGCCGCAGAAGAAGAAAATATTCTCCGAGACCTGCTTGACCTGGGCCTATTGTATATTGATCATGAAAGCTTGCTCTCCGCGCAAATCGATTCGACGGAGGATTTCCCAATGCGCCAAATCCGGTGGCAGCTATCGTCACCCGAGCACACCGCGCTGGCTCGAGCTTACGTCATTGACTCCCGGAATGTTGTGCCTGATCCGCGCGCATGGCCGACCCACTGGCGAGGCGAATACGTCGAATTGTTCGAGGAAATGGCTAGGAAGGAGTGCTTCATATATTGGCATTACTTGCAACGAAAAATGGAGCTCGGTACATATTCCATTGATCATTTGACCAATATAATCAATGAGGCATTAGCGGTCCTATCGGTCAGCCAGATAGCGTGGATCATGTGGGGTGCTACGCAAACTGCCAAGAAGTGGTGCGACAAAAAAGCTATTCGCGAAGTGGCACCCCTTGCAACGCGAATCCTACAGAGAAGGATTCGCAGTAACTTGAAAGCTCCAGCAGATAAGAAGGCGTTTGAACGGCATGCGCAAGGATTCGCCACCGAAGTTGCACTGAGCATCATGTCGGGAACCGAAATTCCGTGG
>CAZETM010000973.1:0-3608 GCA_964514885.1 uncultured Polyangium sp.
ACGCGGCCTTCTTGCTCCCACCAGAGCAAGTACCGCACGTGCGCCGCAGCGCGCTTCGTCGTCGGAGACGAGCTCCGGCCCGACGAGCACCTCGCCTCTGCGAACGCGGTATCCCTTGAATCGTCGGTTGTCCCTGCTCGCTACTCGGTGCCGCTCTCCGAAAACGCCATCGGCGCGATGCGCGGACGCGAGGTCGGTCCATTCAGAAAACGCCGCTTGCGCGACCCTGGCCCCGAACGCAATTAACGAGGCGTTCGACACCAGCCACCTAGCTAGGCGAGCGGCCATTGCCTGGCGGCCGCCAGGTGCCGCCATGAAATGTGTTTGGATGACGCCTTCACAGGGATGGGGACGGTGATTCAGCGATTCGATTCGGCGTTGCGATTGAACGTCCACTTCCACACGTTGGTGCTGGATGGTGTTTACGTGACAAGTGAAAATGGCGAAAGGCGGCGATTTTTGCGATTGCCTCGTCCGAGCGAAGACGATGTGTATGAAGTGGCGATGCGGACAGCGAAAAAGGTCCGGGCTTACTTGGAGAAAAGGGGGCGAACATCGGACAGTGAATCGAATGGCGAAGAGGCAGGCGAGCGACTGACGGAAACGGGGGACGGTGACGAATTCCGCTACGAATTAAAGAAAGCGTGGCGAGATGGCACGCGATTCGTCCGGCTCGACCCGCAGCAATTGCTAGCGCGGATTTGTGCAATGGTGCCTCCGCCGTGGTTCAACATGACTCGGTTTCACGGGGTATTGGCGCCGAATGCGAAACTTCATCTCCCCGCTCCGCGAAGTCGGAGAGGGGTTGGGGGTGAGGCGCATCGGCCAAACCGTATGTCCCGGCGCATGAGAACACCGTGCCCAATCCAATGCAGTTGCCCTTGTTTGCAAGGATTTCGATCCGGAAGCGGATGTCGGCCATAAGCGTCGGAAACCTTGGGCGTGGCTCTTGAAACGTATGTTTGCAATCGACGTAAACGTTTGTCCGACATGCGGTGGGCGAATGAAATGGCGTCAAGTGGCATTGAGGCAAGAGGGCGTTGGGCAGGGCCGCGCGCATGTTCATGGCAATTGCCCGGGACTTTGCGCAGAATCTTCTGGGCGTAAAACACCCTGGAGAAGCTTTTGCCAGAACGTTGCGTCTGCCAAAACACGCCGCGCGTCCATGCCCGGCCTTTCGCGCTTCGAGTGTGGTTTTGATGGCGTTGTTGACGCCGAGGAATTGATGATTCTGGGCGAGGATTTTTGTTGTGCCGGTTTCATGTTGCGAGAAAAGGGAAAAGTTCTGCGTCAGATCGAGCAAGCGGTTGGGTTCGCAGGTTCCGCGCAAAAGGACTTCGAGGGAGACGCGGCGGGTTCGCATTCGGACTCGATACGTTTCCAATCAAAAAAGCGGTCCCAATCGGCCGTGAGGGAGCCAATCTTGGCTTCGGTTCCATTGGAGGCGATAAAAAAAGCGTTGTAGGCAAAAAGCTGAGCGTTGCCGTTTTGGCGGTAGGTGCGCGCGGTACACTTGACAGTCGTTCGTTTGTCTGTTAGCTTCGAAGCAAAATCGGCCTCATCGTTAGGGTGCGGAACCTATGCTCATCGAATTCAGTGTCGAGAATTTTTTATCGTTTCGTGAACGTGCAACGCTTAGCCTGCTCGCCGCGCCTGAGGTCGATGAATTGGATGGGCTCGTTGAGAATACTTTTCCTATCTCCGGCGGCGCACGGTTGCTGAAGAGCACGTTGATTTACGGCCCCAATGCGAGTGGAAAATCGAACATAGTCAAAGCTATTCACTTTGCCAGGAAGTTTATTCTCGATTCAATCAAAGAAACGCAGGCCGGTGAACCCATTGATGTTACGCCATTTATATTGGATACGCAGACCGCAGAACAGGACAGCTTGTTTGAATTTGTTTGGATTGAGGAAGAGATCCTCTACCGGTATGGGTTTTCGGTCAACCGTGCTCGTGTTCAAAAAGAGTGGCTGCTCCGGGCGCAGCCTGACGGTAGCTCCGAGATAGCTCTCTTCAAACGTGAAGGGGACCAATTCGACATCAGCGATGCGTTTGAGGAAGGACGAGACGTCATTGGCAAAACGCGCGACAATGCTCTATTTCTTTCCGCAGTAGCCTCGTGGAACGGCGCACAATCTATTCGCATTCTCGGGTGGTTCCGGCGCCACATTGCGATCATTTCTGGACTCCAAGACATTTCGTTGCTTCGTTTCACCGTCGAGAAGATTGATTCTGGGGTTTGGAGTGAGGAAATCCTAAACATCATCCGCAAAGCCGATCTTGGGATCATGGGTATCTCGGCATCCAAAGACGTCGAAATGCCGTGGCCAGATGACTTGCCTGACGAGCTACGAAGCAAGTTGTCCCGGAGAATGGCGGCAGAACGATTGCAACTCCGTCATCAGCGTTTCGATGCGACAGGAGAGGTCGCCGGGAAAGTGGACTTTGATTTTCAGGTCGAATCTGAAGGTACGAAAAAGCTCATCTCCCTGGCTGGACCTTTGCTCGATATCCTTAAAAACGCAAAGGTCTTATTGTTCGATGAGTTTGATGCACGTCTACACCCCCGACTCACACATGCAATCGTCGAGCTGTTCAACGGAGACACCAACGAGAAGGGCGCACAGATTGTCGCCATAACACACGACACAAACCTCCTCGAACCGGCTCTTGTGCGAAGGGATCAGGTATGGTTCACAGAGAAGGGTCCACAGGGAGCGACGAGGCTCTACTCCCTTGCCGAGTTCAATCTCCCATCTGACGCGCGTTACCAACGCGACTACCTTCTCGGGAAATACGGTGCGGTTCCCGTTGTCGGTACACTTATTGAGCCGGAGGCTGTAAAATGAAGCGCAAGGTCGGCGGTCGCGAACAGAATGTGGCATTTTTTATTGTCTGCGAGGGAGAGAAGACAGAACCCAATTACTTTGAGGGTTTTAACCTCCCGTCTCGAAGGATACTGCGCCCGCTCGGAGCTGGTAAGAATACGGCAAGCCTCGTCGATTGGGCGATTAAACAGAAGCATTTAGCTGGAGAGGGCTACGAGCACTATTGGTGCGTCTTTGATCGCGATTCGTTTCCCGCGCAAAATTTCAACAATGCACTTCAGAAGTCAGAAATTGCTGGCTTCAAGGTTGCGTACACCAATGAGGCGTTCGAGTTATGGTATTTGCTCCACTTCGACTTCTATACCTCCGCCAGCAGTCGTAAAGACTACGCGCTGAAACTTACTGAGCGACTGGGGAGGAAATATGAGAAGAACGACCCTAGCATGTATCAATCACTGCGCGAACGCACGCAGACTGCTATTAGAAACGCTCGCAGACTTCTCGAATCATATAATCCCCATATCCCCGAGAGGGACAATCCGTGCACGCCGGTCCATTTACTCGTTGAGTTGTTGCTCGCTGAAATGGAAAAGGATACGTCGACCTAATGGTAGATGGTTCGCCGACTCTCATCACACGCCCGATCAAGCACCCGCCCCTCAAAAGGCTCCAGGATCTCCACCATCAGCCGCACAATCGAGGTCGGGGTATAAAACTCTCCCCCACCTTGCCCTCCATCATGGCAAACTCGCCCAAGAAATACTCGTAAATCTTCCC
>CAZETM010000974.1:0-3608 GCA_964514885.1 uncultured Polyangium sp.
GGCCTTATCGTTCTCGCATCCAGTGCTTTTCGCGCACTGATGGAAGCGGGCATCGAACTGAAAGATACTTCTTGACGGCATGCGGTGATGTGGAGACGATGCGCGCCTCACGTGGTGGGCGCGCTGTACATGCGCACGAGGTCGACGTAGATGCCGCAGCACTTGTTGGTGGTCACGCTGGGACCGGTTCAGGACTTCATCGCTTCGGCACGTCGATGCCAGGACCTTTGGTTTGGATCGTGGTTGCTCAGCGATTTGTCGCGGGCTGTGGCGAAAGCGATCGATGACTCCGCGGTTGAGCGAACACTGATCTTTCCGAACGATCCGAGAGGGAAAGAAGTCGCAGTGGCCAACAAGATCGTGGCGCTACTTCCTGCCAATTGCGACCCTGAAGAAGCGGCGAAAGCTGGCAGAGCGGCTTTGGATGCGCGGCTTGGCAAGCTTGCGGAACGGATTTTTCGTGGCCTTCCACCGAATGATTGGGATCGCGATCTCGCAACGCGCCAGCTCGAAGACGTCATCGAATACGCATGGGTCACAGCCCCGGTCGATGACCGCGGGTACGATGCCGCTCGAACGCAGGCAGAAGCGCTTCTCGGCGCGCGCAAGAGCACGAAGAACTGGAAGCCGGTACCTTGGAAACGCGAGAATCGGTCGAAATGTTCGATCGACGGCGAACGTGAATCGGTGCTCGACGACTCCCTCTACACGAACAAGATGTCGGATTTTCGCCGCCGATTCAAAGTGAAGAAGTCCGAGCGAATTTGCGGCGTTTGTCTGCTCAAACGGCTCGGACAAGACTTGGCGCCCGACAAGAGTGACGTATCGTTTCCCCGCGAGTTTCATTCGAATTCACACGTGACCGCACAACCTATCTTCAACCGGGTAAAGACACTGAAGGAAACAGGGGAAAACGCCGCACGAGTCTATGCCGAAGCGCTCGCCGACCGGGAGATCGGGATCGACTTCGATGCGTTCCCGCATCTCCGCCGAGAATCTGGTCTCGAAGGATATCTCCTCTTCGAAGACCGCCTGGCCGACGCTTTCGAATCGTACGCACCAAGCTATAACGCGAAAACGAAGGACGAACAGGCGACGACGCTCGCGAAAGTGCGCCAAGCGCTGCACACGTTCTTCAAGGCGATTGGTCACGAACGAGAACCGACGCCCTATTACGCCATGTTGCTTGCCGATGGCGATCAAATGGGCGTAGCGATCAACGAACTGAAAAAGGTGGAGAAACATCGGCAGCTTAGTCGAGCGCTCGAAACGTTCGCTCTCGGCTGCGACGATATCGTGAAAGAACATAGCGGAAGTCCCATTTATTCGGGCGGCGATGACGTGCTGGCGCTGTTACCATTGCATAAGGCTTTGGATTGCGCCAATGCCCTGCAAAAATCGTTTCGCGAGACGCTCGAAAAGTATGGACCTCCATTGAGCAAGGTGCCCACATTATCCGTGGGACTTGGCATTGCGCACCATTTGGAGGCGATGACCGAGGTTCGAGCGCTCGCGAAGGACGCTGAAAAGCTGGCCAAGAAAGAACGCAATTCGCTCGCCATCGTCATGAGCAAACGTAGCGGTGGGACGACGGAAGTGACCGGGACGTGGAACGAGCCGGAGCCGCTTCACGAGCGCATCGCTCGTTGGTGCAAGCTGTTTGCCGCGGAAAAACTGCCGGACGGCGTGGCTTTCGAGCTCGAGGAAGCAATGGCACCTTTCGAGATGGCGTCAGCAGAAGAACGGCTTGGTTTCAAGGAAGTGATCCTCTCGCTCGTCAAGCGGATTCTTGGTCGGAAACGTGCCGAGCGTGGCAATTCGGACCTCGACGAGGAAACAATCACACGATTGATGGCGGTGTTCGGAAATGAGAATGACCCGGTGGAGCAAGTGCAGCGATTGTCGCGCGAACTGCAAATTGCACGGCTCGTTCATGCGGCTTGCGCGAGCGCGAGCGCGAGCGTCGAGGTGAAACCGTGAAAACGTGGATTGTAGAACCTCGAGACACGCTAATCATTCGAGACGGCCGGCCTGTCCGAGAAGGCTCGCCGCCGATGCAATCGGTCGACTTTCCATGGCCGTCGACCATTGCGGGATTCGTACGAACGCGGGTGGGGATGAACGATCACGGCGTGTTTACGCTCGATGCCACCGAGGCCAAAAAGATTCGCGTCACAGGACCATGGCTGGCGGAATTGGATGACGATGGCCGAATCGTCAAGCATTACGTGCCGGCTCCGCAAGACTGTTCGTGGCGAGCGGTCGAAGATGATTCGCAGAAGCTGCGACGAGTGCGATTGTCGCTTCAACCCATTCCGGAAGGCTGCCAAACGGATTTGGCGAATGGGTTTGACGTGGTGGGGTGCGCACCAGAGGAACAGATGAAAAAGCCGGCGCGCGGGCCTGCGTTTTGGCGATTCGACGATGTAATGAAATGGCTCTTGGATCCGCAAGACGACGAGACGTTATCCAAGGAGTTTGGCCACGCCGCGCCCATTCACGAGCAGCGCTTCCATGCGGCGATTGACGAAAGCACGGGAGCAGCAAGAGACGAACATCTGTTTTCAACGGACGGATTGCGCTTCACTACGCGTGCACGAAAACGTTTCGCATTGGCATTTCATTGCGACGATTCACGGTTGCGAGAAGGATTGGCTACGGTGGGTGGCGAAAGGCGTATGTCGTTTTTGCGTGAAGCCGCGGGCATGAGCGTGCCGGCATTCCCGGCGGACTTCAAACTGGGGAGCGATCGCATTGCGCGAGTTGTTTTGTTGACGCCGGCAATGTTCAAAAATGGCTTCGCGCCAACGTCGTTTGGCGAGGGAACAAGGGTCATCGGAGCATGCGTGGGGCGTGCAGAAGTCATCTCGGGGTGGGATTTCGTCACTCGCGGACCGAAGCAGACGCGGAGAATGGCTCCGGCCGGTAGCGTTTACTGGGTAAAAATCGACCCAAGCGTGGATGCGAAAACATGGGCGGAGGGCGTCTGGATGAAGTGCGTGTCGGATGACCAGCAAGACAAGCTGGATGGGTTTGGACTTGCAGTCGTGGGGGTGGGGTGATGATCGCGCCGCGAATATCCAAGACGCCACCGGCGCTAACAATTGACGTGGAATTGGTGAGCCGCCAGTATGGAGGCGGTGCGGCTGCAGGAAAGGTCGACCTCGACATGTGGCTTCGGCCATCTGCGGTTCGCGGCGCGCTTCGTTTCTGGTGGCGCGCGTTGAACACGCATCATTACGAATCGATTCACAGTTTACGCACCGCCGAAAACGATTTGTTCGGTGCGCAGGCAACAAGCGGCGCAGTGGGACCAGGAAAACTTAGCCTCACGGTTGCTTCAACTCCACAATCGCAGAGAGCGTGTGAAAGCTGGAGCGCCCAGCCCGGAGGTGCATTGGGTGGTGCGTATTTCCCCGCGGGGCTGAACCGAGAAGCACTTCTTAAACCAGGCGCCACCGCGCGCATTTCTATTGCGTACTCAAAGCTGGATGAAGCGAAGCAGTACCAGCTCCGTCAGGCCCTGGCGGCGTTCATCGTATTCGGTGGAAGCGGCGCGCGAACGCGGCGTGCAGCAGGGGCGATATGCTTTTCGTCACCGGAGGATG
>CAZETM010000975.1:0-3592 GCA_964514885.1 uncultured Polyangium sp.
ACCTCCAGTGGTCCAGTCTCGCAGCAAATGCCACTGCAAAGGCCGCGCTCCTCAGTGACGTGCAAGCCATTGCCATGCACCGCGATCCATTCCTCGTCTATACCCTCATTCTGCACCACATCTTCCGCGCCCGCGGTGACGAACTCGATGAAGAGCGCATTGTCAAGTCCGCAACGGGCATCCGCAACACGGTCGTATGGAAAAAGCTCTACAAGTTTCAACGTGACGGCGTCGTCGGCGCCATCGACAAGCTCGAACGCTTTGGAGGCTGCATCATCGCCGATAGTGTTGGCCTTGGTAAAACCTTCGAGGCGCTCGCGATCATCAAATACCACGAATTGCGCAATGATCGCGTCCTCGTCTTGGTCCCCAAACGCCTACGCGACAACTGGACGCTCTACAAAGCGAACGACCGCCGAAACTTCCTCGCCCCCGACCGCTTCAATTACGACATATTGAACCATACCGATCTCTCGCGGGATACCGGACTGTCTGGCGACATCGACCTGGCCCACGTCAACTGGGGCAACTACGACCTGGTCGTCATCGACGAGTCGCACAATTTCCGCAACAAGAAGACGCCGCACATGGGGAGCGAAACGCGTTATGATCGGCTGCTGCGCAAGATCATCAAGGAAGGCGTCAAAACCCGCGTTCTGATGCTCTCCGCAACGCCAGTCAACAACCGCTTGGCCGATCTGCGTAACCAAATTGCATTCATCACCGAAGACAATGACACCGCGCTGCTCGAACATGGCATCAGCAGCATTGATAACACCACCCGATTGGCGCAGAAACAATTCAATCGCTGGCTCGAACTCGAAGACGCAGACCGAACCCCCTCACGTCTCATCGAGATGCTTGGTTATGACTACTTCACGCTGCTCGACCTGCTCACCATCGCTCGCTCCCGCAAACATATCGAAAAGTATTACGGCACCACGGAAACCGGCCGCTTCCCCGATCGCCTCAAGCCCATCAACATCAAAGCGGACGTGGACCGTGCAGGTGAATTCCGCTCGATTCGCGAAATCAACAATGAGATCCGCCGGCTGAACCTCGCTTCTTATGCCCCGCTCCGGTACGTCTTGCCCCACCGGAAAGCAGCGTATGACAAGAAATACGGCACGGAAGTCAAAGACGGGAAAGGTTTTTTCCATCAGGTCGACCGCGACGAAAGCCTGATCCATTTGCTGCGAGTCAACGTGCTCAAGCGAATGGAAAGCGCGGTGTCTTCTTTTGCGCTCACCGTCCAGCGCCAATTGCGCGATGTCAAAACCATGCTCGCTCGCATAGAGAGCCGTCCCGACGAGATGGAGGAAATCGAGATCGAGGACGTGGACGTCGATGATCCCGCATTCGAAACCCTGCTCGTGGGGCGCAAGGTAAAGGTGCTGCTCAAAGACGTGGACCTCATTCGGTGGAAACAAGAGCTCATTGAAGACAGCAATCGACTGGCGACACTGCACGCGGCGGCCATCCAGGTCGATCCCTCCCGTGATGATAAGCTGGCAAGACTGCGCGAGATCATCGAGCATAAATGTCGTAACCCAATAAACCCTGGCAATCGCAAGGTGATTGTATTCACGGCCTTCGCGGATACCGCTCGTTATCTCTACGATCAGCTTGCAGAGTGGGCCAAAACAAGCCTCGGCGTCGAAACCGCCCTGGTTACCGGCTCGGGAAGCAACCAGACGACGCTTGCCGGGCTGCGCAAAGACTTGTCGTCGATTCTCACCACATTTGCTCCGCGCGCAAAAGAGCGGCCCGATGACTACGCCACCGACGGCCAGCTCGACTTGCTCATTGCCACGGATTGCATTTCCGAAGGCCAAAACCTCCAGGACTGCGATTGGCTGATCAATTACGACATTCACTGGAACCCGGTGCGCATCATTCAGCGTTTCGGCCGCATCGATCGCCTCGGATCGCCAAACAAACGCATCCAGCTCGTGAACTTCTGGCCCAACATCGAGCTGGAGGAATACATCAACCTGGAACAACGCGTCAGTGGCCGCATGGTGCTGCTCGATATCTCCGCCACCGGCGAGGACGATCCGATCGGGCCGAATTGGGGCACTCCAATGAATGATTTGGAGTATCGCCGCAAGCAGCTCATGAAGCTCCAGGATGCGGTCATCGACCTCGAAGACCTTTCCACCGGTGTCTCCATTGCTGATTTGACGCTCACCGACTTCCGCATCGATCTGGCGCAATACCTCAAGGCGCATCCGGGCGTGCTCGAAAGTTTGCCGCTCGGCACTTGCGCGGTGACCACAACCTCGGAGACGGAAATCGCGCCCGGCATCATCTTTTGCCTACGAGCCGAGGGAGAAACGGCCAAGCGTAGCGCGGAGGCGGGTTATCCGCTGGGCGCTCAATATTTGGTGCATGTCGGCGACGACGGCACCGTGCTGCTACCATATACGCAGGCCAAGAAAATCCTCGACCGGCTCAAGAGGTTATCCAGCGGGCGTGAGCTTCCCGATGCCGGCGCGTGTGCTCGCTTCGATAAAGCGACGAAACAAGGCGAGGACATGCAGGCGGCGCAGCGTCTATTGGCCGCCGCTGTGGCTTCGGTGGTCGGCAAAAGCGAGGAACGAGCCGTAGCGAGCCTGTTCAGCCCTGGTGGGACGCACGCGATAAAGGGTGAGTTTGCGGGGATCAACGATTTCGAGGTGGTGGCGTGGTTGGCGGTGCTGCCCGAGCTGCCCACGACGGCGGTCGGATGAACGGCGACGCATTTTTGGCCGCGTTCGATCTACCCGCGACGTGTCGTCTGGATCAGCGTGTGCCCAAGAAATTGCTGCTGGACAATGGGGCCCCGACGGCTGCCGACAAACGGCTCATTCAGGACGGCATTGACGAATTGATCTGGGTGGCGGCGCTCAAGCCCACGACCATTGGAGTCCCCGCATATCGAGACGGCGAGCGGGAATATCTCGAGATTGCCTTGTTACGTTTGACGCTGCGGGGGACGGCCAAAGCAAAGCGACTGGTATCGTTGGTGCACCGGGCGGTGCCTTATCCGCTGCTATTGATGACGGAACAAGCTGGACGACCTGGCCTTTCCGTCGTCCACAAGCGTTGGTCGCAGGGCGAAGCGGACAAGACGGTGCTGGATGGTGACGTGGTTTTCGTCGAATGGGAGGCGCGACGCGATAGCGAACATGGGCCGGCGTTTCATGATGCGCTGGCGCTGGGCAAGCAGCCATGCACGACACTTCATACTTTGTATCAAGGCTATCTCGACACGATGCATGCATTGTTTGCGGCTCGGGTGACCGGAGCGTTCACGGTCGCGAGCAATGCTGAGCATGCAATGGCTCGTCGCGAAGCGCTGCAAGAAAACGCGCGACTTGTGGCAATGATGAAACGGCTGCGGACGAGCGCGGCACGAGAGAAACAAATGGCACGGCGCGTGGAATTGAACCTGGAGCTTCAGCGCATGGAGGCAGCGCTGCGTGCGGTCAGGGGACGATTGTAATCGCTATTCGACCGGCTGAAACCGTCAACGAGCAGACCACGCCCCGCTGTGCTTGTCAAAAACTTGGCCCGCCTCGTCCGTTGCCTTTAGGGTGCGTCTCATGGC
>CAZETM010000976.1:0-3591 GCA_964514885.1 uncultured Polyangium sp.
GGTCTACACCATCGGCCGATCGTTCGCAAGAGAAAAACACCAGCCACCTAGGCACCTGCCCATTCGTCCTCGTCGACCGCCCATTTGCCCTCCCGCCCCCATGAAATCTCCCGTTAAGAGCAGCTTTTGGCGGGGCTGGATTCCGAATCCTCCTTGCGATGCCAAAGTTGTGGTTCATATAATCGCGGAAGGTCAAATTCGCTTCGATTGTCCAATATCGATTTGGCGTTCCCCTTGGACGTGCACGCGTGCGCGGCGGCTGCATTGCTTGTGATGCTTGGCGCGCAGTCGTGTCATCAACGAAAGAATTTTTTATGGTCGCAAAAGGGTGCCTTGCGCGTAACGCTGGAATGCTGCTGGCTGCATGGCTGGTCTCGACGACCGGCTGCGCAACCAAAACAAATCCAGAAAAGAACCTCGAAACTTCCCACTCGTTGACCGCTGCTCGGCCACCGAACTCCCGACCCGTGGCACCCAGCCATCCCGAGGCCGAAACTGTCTCCCTCGCTTTCTTGCGCGCCCTGGAAAGCAACGTCACGCATCGATCCTTCGCCGAAGGTCTCGAACGCTTTGGCTTGCTCCAGAATATCAATATCAATGCTGCCGAGTCCGAGCGGCTCCCAATGGGCATGTCGCTTCAGCCGGCCGATGCCGAACACCCATTGGCGTCGATTACGCTGAACTGCGCGGCCCCCGAAGTCCAAACGTTCTTGATCGAGGCATTGGCGTCGACCCGCTCGACTCTCGAATCGCCACATGCGGTACTGGAATTCGCGCGCCGCTTTCAGAAAGAAATTGGTAACATGCAGCCGGCAGAGGTCAAATTTGCCGTGCTTACGGCCACGTGCCCAAGGTGCGAAGAAGCCGATATCGATCGACGGCTGGGCGATCAGATCGGGTGGCTCACGCCCGTGGTTCCGCGGCCGGAAATGCAATCGGCGCTCGCAAAGCGCCCTGAAATGGCTGCGAAACTCGCGACGATTCGGCAAAATGGACGCGACAAGCATTGGGTTCTACGAGCATATTTCGTTTACCTGCAACGCCTCACGGATCGGCCCTCTCCGACAACACTTCCAGGGCAATCTCCTTGAATTCAACCGAGGAACCGTCATGAATCAATCAATCATCGTCCCCACGATTCTCACCCTTGTGGCACTCGGCGCCGTCGCCTACGAGCACGTCCAGATCAAACGCATGGGCGAGCACATCGCGACGGTGACATCCGCGCAAGCGCCCGTCGAAACGCGCCTCCGTGCGCTCGAAACGCGCGTAACCCATGCGGCCATGGTCCCGCCGTCCGCCCCCGTGCCGGCCGCGGCCGTGCGCGACGACGGCGCCGAGACCGAAGCGGCGAACATGACGGCCGTAAATCATTCCGCCCTTTCACCTGCCGACCGGCTGAAGGCGCAGGCGGCGGCGAAAGAAATCCTTGCTGCCGCGCATGCAAGCAGCCTCGATATCGAGCAAAATCGCGTTCACTGGATTCAGCAATTTGGCATTGACGAGGGTCTCTCGTCTGCCAAGGTAAAGCAACTCGGGGCCGTGTTCGAGACCGAATTCGCGCGGCGCGCCGATGTGATCAAAGAAGTGCGCGCTGGCGTCCTCACCCGCAAGGAGGGACGTGCGGAACTGCAGCGACTGGAGGCGACTGGCAACCAGGAGGCCAAGGCCCTCCTCGGGGCCGAGTTTTTCGACGATTACCTGAAACGCCGCATTGCCGCCGGCATTCATGACGAATGAGTGCCTTGAAGACCACGACAACCAGAAAGAAAACCAGGGGAAAACACATGAAACGTTTGACGCTCACGCTTGCCGGACTTGCCATCTCCGCTCTCGCCTTCACCACGACCGGTTGTTTAGGCAATGGAAAAGCAACGGGTGGTGGATGGATGCCGTCCACCGTCGAGGGGGAAAAGGTGACCTTTGGCTTCCATTCGATGTGCGAAGCGAGCATCGGCAAGGCGTCGCTTTCGTACAAGGATCACGGGGCCGACGTTTCGTTCAAGATCTCGCAGCTCGAGCTGGACGACACCACCCACGCCAATACGCTTTGCGGAATTGCTTCCATCGATGAATTCGTGGACGGTGCCGGCTTCGTAGGATTCTACGCGCCGCAGCCCGCAAACGCGGGGCCGGGCGGAATCGCCTTCATCGTCTACGAGGACAACGGCTTGCCGGGAAAGAGCAACGAGGATCTCATGCTCGTCGTGCTCCTGGATGGCATCTACGACGGCTACGCGAACTTGCAGCTCATCTCGCACGGCCAGGTCAACGTCAGCCCGGAATGAGATTCGAGAGGGCACGCGGTGGCTTGCAACGGAGCGGCCATCCGCGTGCTTTCACGTTTCATGCGTTTTCATGTGTTTTCATGCGTAGAAGGCAACGGGTAGATCGTAGGAGGCTCTTTTGTCATGATCACACTGATCCGAGTCGCCGCCATTCTGTGCGTGATTGGCCTCAAGACGCACGTACCGCGGATATACACGTCGCTCTTCATTGCCGTATTGTTTAGCCATTACGTCCTTTCGTTCTGGTATTCGCGACGCCGGGCCCGATCGCTCGTCGCGGGGCAAGTACCTCCGCACGTCCTGTTCGTGGTCGCAGCCGCATGCGCGATTTTGCCCTTCGTGGCCATTCCGCCGCTCGTCTTGTATTTCGGTTTTCATCACGCGTTGACCGAAGGTTACATGCTTGCGGGGAAGCCTGGTGGTCCGGCCACGCCGGACGGACCCGTGCGTCGATTGCTGACCGGCCGCATGGTACTCGCAGGAGCCGTCTATGCCTTTGTTCTGTGTCGCAGCGATATTTTTAGCAAGTTCCCACACCAAGCCCTCATGGTGCTCGTTGGGGTGACGTTCGTCGTCTTTATCGCGCTTTTGGCATTGGCGGCGCGCCACATCGAGCGACGCGAAGTCGTCGAAACCATTACGTTCGAGGTGGTGGGGGTTGGCGCTTCATTGCTCACGCTCCTAGCCCCCATTTCGTTCAATGATGTCGTATTCTATCACCTCGTCGTTTGGATTTTGCTGCCGTTGAAGCAATTACCGAGCGCCCGCGGGAAGTTGACGTTCCTTGCCCAGACGGCAGCTCTGTCCATTGCTTTCTTCTGTCTGACGCCGTCGGTCCATTGGTTCCCATCGCTAACGGGTGGCTTTTGGTTGCAGCAAAGCGAATTCTGGGCGTACATTCACATTACCGCAACCTTTGCCCTTTCCAGTCTCAATCCCCGGTGTATCACGCGCTGGTTTGTTCCACGCACACTCGTGCCAGCCGTCCAGTAGGCGACGAGGTATCCCCGTCGGCGCAATGGAAGCACCCTTGCGCATCTTCTACCGTGCGTCGGATCTGGAGGGCGCGGGCGATGTAAACCTGACGTGGGAGGGCGGCAAAGGCATCATCGAGCCCAGTCCTGGGAAGAGCTACCCGTCCATTCCGTGGTTACTGGTCACCCCGAAGGTAATGCGTGTGCTGCGTAATGCAGGTGTGACCGAATTCGAGTGGAAACCAATTCACATCATCGATGATTGACCCGGGCGCTAATACTACTGCGGGATGTGCCGCACGCGTGGAGATTTGGCAGGTTCTCGGATC
>CAZETM010000977.1:0-3589 GCA_964514885.1 uncultured Polyangium sp.
GCAATCGATTACGCCGGAAGTGGAAGCAGCGCGGCAAGCGTGGCTGAATGCGTATCTTTCGGCGAAGTGCGTGGTGGAGGCGGTGTTGCGACAGCTTGGGCGACTGGAACAACTGTCGGTCTTCTTTTATGATTTGCGCGTCCCCGCAGGCGCGAAAGTGACCGAAATGCCCCCCGAAGCAACGCTCGACGCCGACGATGGGAACGACGATCCGGAAAAAGACTGATTCGTCGGGGTTGTTGCGCGGCGAGTGGACCGGACAAACAAATTCTTGACAAACCGGTCCGCCTGGACTTGAGTGCCCCGCGTCATGGGTACCCGAAAACGAGCCTCATTCAATTGGCAACAGTGGGCGCTGCTCGGTGTTGCCTTGGTGGGGCTCGAGCTGTTGTTTTTCCCGGTCATCAAATGTGGCGAACCCGCGCGGGATGTGCGGGAAGAGCCGACTGCGCTGGCCACAGCATCGGCACGTGTGGCGGTGAAAGCGCCAGACTCACCAGCGGATTCATCGTTGAGCATCGAGCAGTACGTGGCGAAAGGCGTCCCGGCGCTGGATCAGGCGTGGACTGCGCAGGATTATCAACGCGCATGCAATGCGTTGCTGACGCTGGCGAAAGAAGATGCGACGCGATTGCCTCGAATGCGTAGCGAGCGTTCGGGGGCGTTGTTCCAGCGGCTGGTGTCGAAAGAGGTTTTGCGTCCGTATGAGGATCCGGGACTGGATTTGCCCACGCGACTGACGGGCTTTACAACATTGGGCGGCAGCGTACCGGGACTGCTGATGACGTACCAAGGACTTCTGGGCAAGGGTCATCATATCGAACGAGAGTCACTCGAGCTCATGGTGATGCAAGCTCGTGTCATTGCATCAATGGAACCAGCCATGGTTGCGTTTCAAGCGGAGGCACATCGGCGACGAGTTCCCGACAAGGTGCTGCGACCGCAATTCGACCAGTTGGCGACGGGTGCGAGGGGCGTAGCACAGGGGGCATTGATGATCATTGCTGCTAGGGACGTTTATTCGCGCTCCGATCGCAGTTGGTACATTGATGAGCTGCGATTGCTGCTGCCGAGTTTGCTTTCGTTGATGAATCCGGATCAGCGGAGCGACACGAGAAAACAAGTCGATGCCCTATGGGCTGCTGAAACGGATCCCGAGGTAAAAAAGGCGCTGGATACCATGCGGGAGACGATTTTCGTCGCGAAGCCGTAACGGGTCACTCGGGCAATTGCCAAACGCAGGGGGTCCATTCATTGTGCGGGTCGTAGAGGTAATCTTCGGTCCGCACGAGGTTGACGTTGGTCAAACCGTAATCGTCGAGCAGTTGACGAACGCGGTCGCTGACGACGATATCGCTCGAAAGCCCCCACGGTCGAAAGATGTCCTCGCCAGTCCATGAGGATTCGTCGATGGAAAAGCCGCGGACGGTTTCTACATTCGGGCTGCCGCATTTCTCGCAGCGGTATCGCTCGTCATATTCGATGAGGCTGCGGTCGGGATCGACGCGAGTGCCCCATCTTCGAGCTGCAATGTGGAAATAGACGGGCGTGGCCCCGCGCCCCAGACGAGCCGGGCGAACACGGATACGCTCGAGCGGCCCGAAAGCCACGATACCTCGAAGACCAGCTCTTTCCCACGCGCTTCGGAATTTGTCAGAAACGAGCAAATCATTGCCCGTTGCAAAGGCGACATCGCCAAGCTGCTTACCAAATGCTTTCACTTCGGCACGATAAGGTGGCAACCACTGCAGCATCCCCGCGTACTTTCCGCATTTGGGACATGTGGGCGCTTCTCCTCGATGGATCGGCTCAATCTCCGCCCCCTCGGTCTTGTAGACCCAGTCGCTCATCACAGGCTCGTCGTCCAGCACGTAAAATTGCATCTTTTCCTCAGAACCCGTTCGGAAAGAGGGCCTTGACCTGAGATTCGGCGTACCGTCGAAGTAGCTCGGCTTCGAAATCTTTGGGTGACACGAATTGGTGATCGTCGATCCACTTAGCGATCTCCTTATCGAGCTTGATGTGCCAAGCCTGGTAGCCCCGGTGTGCCTGGTTATCGATGGCTTGCGTGACGAAGCGGTCATCACGGTATTTGTAAATGCCCTTGAGCAGCGGGTGCCTCTCCAGCGCTCGATGTACCTTCGCGGATATCGCATGATGCCACTGTCCGGTGCATTTGACCCACGTTCGCGTGACCGTGCCCGATACGCTGGTCTTGGCCGTTCCTCCACGCCGACCGTTTGGCTGCGGAGCTGTCGAAGTCGGCGCAGGCTTGGGCGGAGGAGGTGCTGCCTTGGGTGCAGGAGGTGGAGCCGCCGCAGGTTTTACGGGTGAAACCGGGGCAGCCCTACCGCAAACTGCGCCGCACGGTTATCCAACACCCCAGGCTCACGGGCAGGCGTCGACGCTGGAATCGGCGTCCCCGTTTGCAAAGACTTCTTGACATTGGCCAAAAAGAATTCGACCGCCTGGGGCAACATGATCGGACGCAACTTCGACACGTCCACCGGCTGGGCGATATGCCTTGGGTCCACTCGCTTCGGTGGTGACCGCTCGAGCGACTCGATCGATTTAGCAAACGACGAATGCTCCCCGCGGACTCCGTCGGGTCGAGCGTGTAAAATGCTTGGGCGTGGAGTGCAAAAGAAGCTGTCTCAAAGCTCCGAGCACATGCCCGTTCGCAACCCGGCGCGGGGTTGAAGAGGCTGTCTCAAGACTACGAGCATGCCTCGCTCGTGACCCCGCGCTATTACATAAAAGTCCCTCTCTGCCGTTCGGACTGGCGTAATCGTATTTTGCAATGTATTCGTGAATCGATTTCAGATCACGATAGATACCATTTCCCATCATTTGCGACGACGTTAGTCCAAGCGCGGTAGCGCGAGGACTTCTTGTGCGGTAGCGTGGGATTTTAATCCCACGCGTGCGTGCAATGCGACAGGTGTGGGAGGTTTGAGACGGCCTCAAAGGCCCTGAGCGCATCAGGGTCGGCGTCGGTGACGATTTGACGGGTCTGGAAGAAGAGGTGCCAATGAATCTCGAACGAATGACCCACGCATTTCCCCAAGGAACACTCATTGGCGACCGATTTCGTATCGAGCGCATCGCGGGAGTCGGCGGAATGGGGGCGGTGTATCGCGCCAATGATGAACACGCGGGGTCGATCGTTGCCCTGAAAATCCTGATCGATCACAGCGAAGTAGGTTTGGATCGGTTTGTCCGCGAATCCAAAGTGCTGGAACAGCTCGAACACCCAGCCATCGTGAAGCATGTTGCACACGGACAAACCTCGGACGGCGAAGCATGGCTCGCGATGGAATGGCTCGAAGGCGAGGATCTGGCGTCTCGTCTCGGTCGCGAAGGCTTGCGAGTGTCGGAAAGCCTGGGCCTTGCCGAGCGTCTCGCCGAGGCGTTGGGGGCTGCTCACGCACACGGCGTGGTGCATCGGGACATCAAGCCGAGCAACGTGTTTTTGCCTGGTGGACGCTGGGAGGCCGCGAAGATTTTGGACTTCGGCATTGCGAGGCCGCTGGGCGCGAAAACAGCGCTCACTCGCACGGGCACGATCATGGGCACACCGGGGTACATG
>CAZETM010000978.1:0-3586 GCA_964514885.1 uncultured Polyangium sp.
GCGAAACTTGCGGGTAGAAACGGATCCTGGGGTCGCAGCGGTGGCAGTTCGGGATGGGGAGGTTGATATGAAGCGATCCATCTTCGCCATCGAGATATGTTTGGTATTGGACCCATCGACGAGCCTTCAGCACGATCTAAAGCAGCTCATTACTCGAAATAGCGAAAAGCTCTCTTATGAGCGCAAATGGCAAGGTTACCAATCCGCCTCGCATGCGCTGCTCGCGCATCGTCATTTGTGGCACCGTGGGTGCTGGGATTTTTTTAATGACGACACGAAGGCGCAGAACGACTTTCGCATGTGGGTCAAGGGGATGGTCACGGAAGAAGGGGCGCGCAAAACCCCCTCGGGCCTTGCGGATCCTTATCGAGGCCAGCCTCGGTACATGACGTTCACCATGGCTTGTTTACTCGTGCAGGGTTCGGGCGCTGAGCATGCAATGAGCAAGGTCTGCGACGTCCCTCAGGCCATGTTGTGGCACCGAAGCACCTTTGAACGCGTGCTTCAAGGCATTGGGTGGATCAATTTCGCGTATGCCGAGACGGATACGATGTATCTCATTCCGGGCGACGTAGGTTGGGGTCTCACTCAAATTGACTTGGCCCAAACGAAGTTCGAATATTTGCGGCCCATTGTGTAGCTACGTAGCCGCGAATCGAGCCTGAGAAGGTGTTCAACCGACGCAGCGCAATGCGCAGCAGCCTGTGAACGCCTTCTTAGAACCAAGTGTCCCACTGCCCACGATCCACTTCTACCGAATGGATCGTGATGGAGACTCTATCGAGCATCCCGCGAAAGGGACGAATCTGGTGAAGCCGATGGCTCTCCATGAGCAGCGCTTCGCCGACGGTGTATCGATGGGTTATGTGCGGCCGCGCGATTTCCTCGTCGTCCGGTTCGTCCGCTCCGTGCCACGTCGCATTCCATAGCCGCAAACCTCCGCCCCACACGGGCGGTTGCAGCATGACCACGAGCGACATTGCGGCAGAGCGCCGCTGCACGTGCAGTGGACTGAGGCCTTCCATGTCGTAATGGATGACGCCGCCTTTTTTGGCGACATTTTCGCGGGCAGGGAAGACATGAACACCAGGACCGCAGAATCCACGGCGCAATCGAGCTTTTCCTCCGACCATGAGCGCAAGGAGGTTTCGGATCATGTCCTGCATTCCTGGCAAAACTCGTTCGACCAATTCATTGGAGCGCGACGCGTCACGGAAGTACAAGTCCGATCGACCCGTCTCGTAATGGGTATAAAAGGCGCGACCCAAGGCAAACTGCTCGCCGCCAAAGTCCGCAATCCAGTCCTTTCGAGCATCGAGGATTCGTTCGACCCAATGGTGGCACATCGCCTCGTCCACAGCGTTTCGAACAGTCACAGCGGCAGCGGTGCGGAGGTGTTCGAGCAGGGCTGGGGAGCCGTTCGAGCGCCACTTTGTGGCGTCAAGCTGCACGATGCGCGGATGTTCGGGAGTCGAATGCATGGGCGTGGTATTTCGATTGATGGCCTAGCTAGAATCGCGTGTCAAGTTCGTTGAACGCGTGCTCGATGGTGGTGGACGAGGAACCGAGCCCGATTTTTCTTGAACGCCACCGCGAAGATCGGCTATGTTCAGCGCGGTTGACAGGAGCTGGCGATGAACAAGGCCGAACTTCACAGACATCCCGCTTATCGAGAATTGACGGTTGACGAGCAGCGAACCATCGACGGTCGGCTCGACCATTGGAACATCGACGTCAATGCCATTGCAGCTTCGACAGGATCGCTCACGGGGCTCGAAGCGTCGGATTTGAGATTTTGGCTTGCTTCCACGAAAGATCGTCCTTGGGCGATGATCACGCTGTGCAAGGATCCTGCTCGAGCCAATGCTCTTTTCGATGCCTTCCTGGCCGCTGCGCCACGGATTGCCCAGCATCCTCGACCTTCGGTAATCACGGATGCGTTGCGGGAGTTGTCACGCGCGCTTGCCGTTGCCGAAGCGACTCGAGCCGAAGTTGGTTTCGTTCGCGACGAACAACTTGCCGCCCTGGGTCACCAAATCGACAATCTCGAGCCGTTCGACGTGGGTTTGTCGGACGAGGTGATTTTGGGTGTGATTCGCTCGGGCGGTTTGACCCGGATCGCGGGGGCGATCTTTGATCATCGGCGCTCGAGCACGGGAATGCGTGGTTTTTTCGATCGACTTGGCGCCAAGCTGCGGACGCGCGCGTTCGACATTTTCCATGCGAGCACATTTGTAGCATCGGGCAGTCCGGATCACGAAGGGCATTTCCGGGATGGCGTTTGGCGCAATTGGACAGCCGAATACGAAGTGCGCCCCAATTCGTACCGCTGTCCGCGCAGTGAAAAAGAGCTTGCGGCGGTCGTCGCGGAGGCTCGAAGCGTACGCGTCGTCGGAGGCGGACACAGTTTCAATGATTCGCCGCTATGTGCGGATACGCTGATTTCGCTCGATGATTACGACAGCGTCACGCTCGACATAAAGGCTCGCACGGCGCGGGTGCGAGCGGGCATTCGCCTGCGAGATCTCAACAAAGTGTTATGGCAACATGGCCTTGGTCTTCCCGTTCTTGGCTCGACCGATGCGCAGAGCATTGCCGGATTGATTGCCACGGACCTACATGGCACAGGGAGGGATCACGGCTTCTTGTCCGAACAAGTGTTGTCGATGCGCGTCATGGCGGCCGATGGAGCGGCTCGCACGGTTCGTCGAGGTGATCCGCTGTTTCATGCGACGTTCGGAGCGCTCGGAACAAGCGGTATCGTGTGTGACGTCGAACTGCAACTGGTCCCGGGTTTTCATGTCGAAAAAACGAGTGCGATGGTGGATCGGGCCGAGACCGAAGCGAACATCGGTCGATTGTTGCAAGAAAATCACCACGTCAGCTTTTATTACGTGGGCGGCGCAGACGAATCCGAGAGCATTCGAGTCCACACGTGGAATCACGTCGATGCGCCGCTCACGCCCGATTGGGAGAAAATCAAGATTCGCGCCGAACTCACTGATTTCGCCCTGAGCGCCTTCGCGCCCTCCGTTGCCGAAGCGCTCGTCGACATCGACGAAGACGCTTGGCTTTCCAATGTGCTCGTCCCCGACAAACGCCTGGTCATGCCGAGCAGCCAGGGATTTGGTCGGAAGCTTTTCTATCGCCACGACGAAATCGAATATGGTGTGCCGCTGCCGTCGTGGAAACGATGCCTTGCCGAAGTCATGGAATTTCTGCGCGCCCGCAACGAATTCTCCATTGTCGAGGTGCGTTTTACGCCGAACGTGTCCCAAGCACTCCTCGGTCCCGGCGTAGGACGAGAAACGGCATACATCGAATTGGCGACACCGATGGCGCAAATCACGGGTGCGTTGTATGCCGAGGTGGAAGAGATTTTTCTGCGACATGGAGGACAGCCGCACCTGGGCAAAAAGACGAACCTGACGGCAAGCAGGATGTTGCAGATTTTCGGCGACCGGTTCGTTCAGTTTCAAGCGGTGCGAGCCGAGCAAGATCCGCACGGCAAATTTCTGAACGCATTCACACGACGCGTGTTCGGGCCAGAGCTACGCCAATGATCATCGTCGCATAGGGTTCGGTC
>CAZETM010000979.1:0-3581 GCA_964514885.1 uncultured Polyangium sp.
CCTCTCGTTTCAATCGCTCCACCGTCAATGTAATCTCGTCCGGACCCGATGGCTGCAACAAGTCCATCAACTCGATCCGCCCATCGGCTAGAAATTCGAGTCTGACAAGTTCGGCAGCTTCCCCGTCATCGAGCTGCCCCTTGACGTCCTTGCGAATCAATTGGCAACGCCGTCGATTTGTTTGCGTCCAATCGGCCGTGATAGCGAGCAAATCGCTAAGTCGATACAGATAGTCGAATCCCTTGGGAAAATATTGAAACTGCACAAAGGGAACACCACGACGCCGCACGCCCGTGAAGAGTTCGAGGATCCGACGCTCCGCCTTCTCGGGAAGGCCATACAGACGTAACACTTCCGCATCGATGCGCCAATGCAAGTGCATCAACTCTTCTTCACGCGTCGTGCGGATGTCTTCAAAGTCCGTTAGCTCGAGTGGAAGCTGTTTGTCGGACTTCGTCGATTTTAATGGGGCTTTCTCAACGGGTTCTCGCACGCCATGAGCTGCATTGAGATAGGCGTCCACGGCAGCCTCCAGCGCGTGAAAGGAACGTCCTTCCAAAGAGAACACAGGTAATTCCTTCAAGTTGCCGCCAAGAACATCCCGTTTCGACGAGTGAGTGTACGTATACGCATTGGCTATCGGCGAATTGGAGATGGCCCAGAGGACAGCGAGACTCAATTCCGAGCGTATGGGTCGGAAGACCAAGAATCGCGATGTGACCGTATGCCCCTCGACGTCCATGAGTGCCTTCAGCTTCCAAGCCTCGCGACTTACCGGACCGTAGTTCACCAAAATCTGCTTCTTGCCGCAAACGGTACCGTGTCTGGGACGGCTAATGGTGGATGGATCCAGGTTCAACCACTTGAGCGTAGGCAATTCATGCGTGAGCTGATTTTCGTTCCAGCCAGCAAAGCCTTTAACAAAACCCTCGACCGCCACGTCGCTCTCGACAAGCATTCCTTTGCGGTCTTCTACCCCTTTGTGCTGAAATCCCTGGCCACCCTCGACGAACATCCCCAGTTGCGGATATTCCCGCAATGCACGCCATACATCATCGAGTTCCGGCACGAGCAGGCTGCCGGAGCGCGACGCGAAATCATCACGCTCCACGATCTCCATGGAACTCGGCACGAGCGTTTTCGTGTAGGCGTCCATCTGCGCTTCACGCACCCGTCGATACCGCACCGTGCTCGACTTCTTCGCCGCGTTCGCCGCGCCTACGCGCCGCCCGAGCAATACGGCCGTCTCGGAGTCGCCATAACGAAAAACCTTGTCCGCAAACAACGTGACCTCGGAGATGTCGTATTCTTCAAGCAGCGTGCGTCGTAATGCCGCTGCCTGTGTACTGTGCAGAATCGTCTGTGGTACGACGACACCGAACACGCCACCCAGTGGAAGCCCCTCGACGATACGGCGAAATGTCTCGTCGGCCTGACGATGCATAGCACCTTCAGGGCGGTCCTTGCCAAACTTTTCGAACGGCGGATTCGCAAGGACGATGCGCGCGTTCGACACGGCCGATTGCAATCTATTACCCTGGAAAATATTCGCGTTCTCGAGCATCCAGCCGTTGTCATTCGGCACGTCGGCCAGCGTGAGCGACAACCGTGCGATCTCGTACGCAAACGGGTCGATCTCGATACCATGAAGGCGCTGCCGAAGGTACGCCTTGCGTTCGTTGGATCGCTCATTGGGCAAAAGTTCGCTCAGCAGCCGCATAGCGGAAATGAGAAATCCCGCATGGCCACAGGCCGGCTCGAAGACGTGTCTTTCGTCGACCGACATTTCCTCGATCCACGGCCGAAGTTTGACCACGATTTCGTCGACGAGCCACGTCGGCGTACTATGAGTGCCCAGCTTTTGCCGGGTTTCCTTGTCGATCAGTGCACTTTCGTAAACCCATGCCAAGGATTCAGTGGTAACGGCGCCGCAATCGCTGAACGACCGGATCCTTTCGGCAGCCACGAGTAGCGCGTCGCGCCGGTGGCGGCCATCGATTGGGACTGGTCGAGGATCCTTGCGGTTGTAATGGTTGGCGAGCCTCGAATATACGTTCTCGATATGCTTGAAATCCAACCCGATGAATCCTCGCACGCCCTTGTCTTGCAGAATTTTGGCCGCAAGCAGCCAAAAAACCGCCTGGAGCAACCAAATGCCATTTTTCTCTGATACATCGTTTTTCCAGCCAAGCGCCCCCTTGGTATCCTTGACCGCTCCTTCGAGCAAACGCCGCAAGTCTTCACCTGCCGTGCGTTCGACCAGGGGCAACAAACCAGCATCGACAAATAAATCTAGCTGCCAGGATTTCTCGATGCGTCCCCACACCTTCGCACGATAAAGCGCTTCCGGCGCAAGTTCATTGCGATGTTTTTGGAAAAACGACAAAACCTTGCCTGCCGGCACGCGCGCAACGAACTGCGGTTCTCCTATCGATTGCTTCCAGAACAGCACGTCCGACGACAAGCACTGCGCCACCACCGGTGCTCCCGCGGGCCGAAGTAGGCCCAAGGCTGTGTCGTCGAACTCCGCACCATCCACCGCAATGACCGTTGATGTGCGCGCATCGAATG
The DNA here is from genome assembly GCA_964514885.1 of uncultured Polyangium sp. Classification (GTDB taxonomy): domain Bacteria; phylum Myxococcota_A; class Polyangia; order Polyangiales; family Polyangiaceae; genus Polyangium. Next base: position 2,572 of record CAZETM010000979.1, read on the forward strand.
GCTCATCTGCATAAGCAGTGAAACCGCGATGGGTCGAGGCGAGCCCCGGGCGTCGGATATCCTCCCTGAGCCTATCTGGGCGATACCCGACGGAAATGAGCCCTTTGCGAACAAGGTCGAGGCAGGGAGTGGTCATGAAGAGGCACCAGGGACGTCGAAGCGCCCACAGGTAACAGGCTCCGAGACCGAATGCAAGTTCGAGGAAATGAAAAGTGTCTTAGGCGGAAAATGCGGCAAAAAAACCACAGGAACAAGAATGGCGTTCGTTACTCTTTCGGTACGCCGGATGGCACACGGCAAATCGACAAATCCCCCTCGCGATTCGACATAGCGATGCGCTAACGTCCCTAAGGCGTCGAAATATTCGAGCACCTGGCTCCAGAGCGAATAAACCGACCGATGGCATTCATCGATGAAGATGACGTCGAAAAATTCGGGAGGGTATGCCTGATTGTACACCACGGGCAGCGGCTCGAGGTTCGTCAATCCCGGCGGTACGTGCGCGGCGCCTTCGTCGTCCAGGGTCGGATCCATCTCGGGCTCGCCCTTGAGCATTGAATAAAGGCGCTGAATCGTGCAAATGGCAATCTTGGTCGATGCGCCAATCGTATTCGACGTGAGCCGCTGAATCCCGTACAGCTCGGGCAGTTTACGATGATCGTCGGGCGTAACAAAGTTACGGAATTCGTTTTCGGCTTGTTCGCCAAGGTTGCCGCGGTCGACCAAAAAGAGGACTCGACGCGCTCCGCCATATTTGATCAGCCGATAGACCGAGCTGACGGCCATATAGGTCTTGCCCGAGCCGGTGGCCATTTGAATGAGCGCCCGGGGTTTGTCGGACTTGAGCGAACGTTCCAGGTTGGCCACGGCTTCAACCTGATTTCCAAAGCGTTTTCCCGTGGCCGAAGCGACGTCGACGGGCGGGAGCGTCGAGATTCGACCGCGCAGGGACGATGGGCGCGAATCACCCGCGGCGGTATAAAACCCGCAGCCTTCGCCATGGAGGCCCT
>CAZETM010000980.1:0-3578 GCA_964514885.1 uncultured Polyangium sp.
AGCTCCAGCGTCACCACCTGTGCCGCCAACGCCTCCAGAGCCTCCGCTGCTCGAAGAGCTACTGCTCGACGTGCCCAAGCCACCCTCGCCACCGCTCCCGGAGGAACTCGTGGTGGGAGGAGCCGTAGTAGCAGGCTCGCTGCATGAAGCGGCGAGCGCAGTAACAAGCAATGCCATCAACCACAACGCCGCTTGGTTGGTACGTATCATCCATCGCCTCGCGGTAAGTGCACCCAGGGGCCGTAGTCAACAACGGTTGTTCCTGGAAAACAAGTTAAAAGTTACGAACGGTTGGTTATTACGAACCTCCGCCCAGCACACGATTCGTACCTTGGTTGCGGCCGGTAAGACGAAGATTCGTCGCAAGCACAAAAACGCCCTTCCAAACCCGCCGTCGTAGCTCGATGACAGGTCCACCCTTGACAACGTCTTCATCTTGGCACTCCCGCAGCACGCAGTGGCTACGTGCTGGACTCGCTGCAGGAATCATTGCTACCGCACCCAACGCGTTGGCAGCGGATCCGCCACGCGAAAAAGTGCCCTCTGCCGCTCGATCTTCTGCGGACAAACCCAAGCGCATACCAGACAAACCATCCGGCGTACGAAAGGGTTTGTCCACCGCAGGCGCGATCGTTCCGGGCTTGCTGGTGCACGGCACCGGACACTTCATCGCCGGACAAACTCGCACCGGATTCGCTCTGCTCGGCGCCGAAACTCTCGGCGTTGGTCTCGGCGTCGGAGGCATCGCGGCCATCGCCGCTAGCGGTGCATCGAGACGATTCATCACGCCTCTCGTGCTCGGCGCAGTCACCGGAGGCGCGCTGCTTTTTCTGCCCGTGCTCGCTGACCTTTACGGTGTGCTCGCTCCCGAAGGCGGAACCGGCAGTCCTCCAACAACCCTGCCCTCACTCGAAACACGCCTCGGCCTTGCCTACGTCCACGATCCGAACTTCGCCTACAACCTCTTCGTCACGCCAGGTCTCGACGTACGTTTGCGATCGTTTCGCCTGTCCGCATCCGGCTTCTTCGCGCTCGATGATGCCAACGCTCGCACACGCGCAGCAGCCGCTTACCGCTTCTTCGGGCCCGGTCCGCGAGGCAGCGAAGTCCCCAAGGATGGCTCGTATCTCGACATCGAGTTTGCCCTGACCAACCACGACTACGGCTCGGAAAATTTCTCCGTCACGACCGGCGAGTTGAACCTTCTCGGCAGGTTGGATCTCGTGCGCGTAGGTCCAACTCTGCGCGGATCGTTTGCCGAGCTGGGACTCGGAATCGGCTACGCGGTCACTCAATACGCAGGGTTTGGCTCCGAGGCAAACGACATCCTCACGCCTCGCTTCGCGTTCGGCATGTACCTGGGACACTCGGGTTACCCACGCGGCGAAGTGATGGCGTATTACGAGCACCGACACGATGGGTTCGGCGGAGGCTTCAAGTCTCGCGGGCTCGGCAGCGGCATTGCCGGGAGTGTCGGTCTTGGAGGTCGCATCTTTGGCTCGCCACGTTGGGGCATCGCCTTCGACGCCCATGCAGGATCAGCTTACGTGGGACAAGCAAGCATGCTGTTTCGTTACGGAGGAAACCCGTGAAAATTCTTGATCGTGCACTGCTCTTGGGGCTGATCGTTGGAGCTCCAAGTATCTTGTCGTGTCTCGACGTAGCCACCGGGCGCGCACAACGAGACCTCGAGATCGGACGCGCAAACCTGGGCGGTCTGCGTGTCGATGTGGATCGAGGTCTGGCCGCAGTGCGCAGCTTCGATCGAGCAGGGCTGCGACTTTGGGCCAGCGCTCCGAGTTTGTCTTTCCGGATCGATCCCGGATGGGCAGGAGAGACGATGTTCCCGGTCCACATCGAGAACGTGCTGCCCGACGCAGAGCTTTCTGCAACGACGACGGATGGCGAAGCGGTCGACGTCGAATTCGTCGAAGCGCTTCATCCAACCGATCGTACGTGGCGAATCGATCTGCCCGTGGACAAACCCATCACGGTAAAACTCGGGCCGCCCGACGAAGCCTTGCAAACGCCCTGGAGGTTCGCGGTGTATGCCGACGTGCAAGAAGCGCTCGGCAAAGTCGAAGACATTTACGAAAAGATGAATGCGACGCAGGGAATTCGCTTCGCGCTCATCAGTGGCGATTTGACGAGTCAAGGAACGCCGGAAGAGCTGAGCGAATTCCAAACGAAAATGAAAATGCTCCAGTTTCCGTGTTTTGCGACGCTGGGCAATCACGAACTGGGAACGCGTGACGATCTGTACCACTCATTTTTCGGCCGCGGGAACTATTCATTCGACTTTCGAGGCGTCAAATTCACGATGCTCGATTCCGCCAGCGCTACGATCGATCCTTTGGTATACCCATGGATTGACGGCTGGCTGGAAGAAGGCCGAGACAAACTGCACGTCGTGACGATGCACATTGCGCCGGTCGATCCGGTCGGAGCGCGCAATGGTTCGTTTGCCAGTCGCGCCGAAGCGGACAAACTGCTGACGAAGCTGGCGCGAGGTGGAGTGGATATGACGTTGTACGGGCATATCCATTCGTATTACGCATTCGAGAATGCGGGGATTCAAGCGCACATCTCGGGCGGCGGAGGCGCATTGCCCGAACGACTGGACGGCATTGGACGGCATTTTCTCACCGTCGACGTCACGCCAGGCCATCAGATCGACCAAGTCGGTATCGTCCGCGTCGATTAGCTAAGGCGTCACGTGGCGCGTATCAATGACGATTTCCTCGGCGGCGTCGTCCGCGGCATTCGGAATCTTCACCACGAGGGCATCATAACGACGTCGCAAGTCCATTCTTTCTGGCGCAGCACTCACAGCACGACGTTGCATTTGCACCGCCCCTGCCAGATCTCCCTGAGCCGCAAACACATGCGCCAAGTCATCGAGCGCGCTCGCGTGATTTGGATCGAGCTGAATCGCCGATTCATACGCGGCACGAGCTGCAGCGAGATCACGCTGTGCTTCGCGAATTTTGCCAATCCCAATCCACGCCCCAGCCGTGGGCCAAAGCGCAAGACTTTGCTGATACCGAGCCAATGCGGCACTCATATCGCCACGATTTTGCAATAACTTGGCGATATTTTGATGAATACGGGGGCCATCGCGACCGATCAGCGAAAGACGCGCTGCCGCCACTTCGAGACGCTCGAGGTCCCCTCGTTGCATTGCCTGACGCCGGCCCACCTCTTGCTCCCACGTCGCAATGATCCAACACCCCACCGAAATGACTCCGACCGTCCCCACGGCAGCCCGGACAAACCATACGCCCAAGGACGATGATTCCTCTTCGGTAGCCACTGCATGACCGTCCACGAGCGCTTTTTTCACAGGAGCGTCGCGTAATTTCCAAATGACGCCATCGACCAGAAAGTGGTGCAAATTCACGGCCGCTGCGACGAGCATATCCAGGCCCGACTCGTGCGGCATTTTGAAAAAGCCCGTCTTGGCCGACAACAGCACAGGAAAAACCCATACAGCCGCACCGACGAAAATCGCCGTCCCGAAATACGTAGCAACCGCACTCGCGCCCGCACCGACTCGTCCGGACACCCGCGCAAAGTGC
>CAZETM010000981.1:0-3578 GCA_964514885.1 uncultured Polyangium sp.
CAACGCGCGTAAACGCGTCAAGTGCGAAATTGCCACTTTATTTGGACTAAGCGCCTCACGCGTGTGGGCCTTACTTCTCGACTGGGGCGAAGTGCTCATGGGAAGCGACGGACAAACGCTCGATCTAGGTTGGAGTCCGCCGCTCCTAGGAAAAGATGGGTTCATCTTGGCGAAATACGGGCGGTGAGATCGCGACGAGTAGCTCGAGCCCGAAGGTTCGAGCCGCTCATGCCCGCACCCGTCGCGTCAAACGCGATTTGCGTCGCGTTTGAATATTTTCCCCTACGAAGCAACCAAACGCTTCTCAACCCTCTCGTCAACGTGAGGCACCACATCGCCATGACCTATCCCATGCAGATCCGCGCCCTTCGTTCTTCTGTGTGTTTGTCGTTATTGCTCACGGCAACCGCGTGCGAGCTAGAACCAAAGCCAAAGCCTGTTGCCGGCGACCCAGGAGGCATGGCGGGCGAAGGCGGATTCGGGGGCGCGGCAGGGGCGGCTGGACACGGCGGTACGGACGGTGTGGGAGGCTCAGGCGGTGTGGGAGGCTCAGGCTCAGGCGGAATCGGAGGCTCATCATGTACCGATCCATCGCAATGCCCAGACCCCATGAATGCGTGCTTGATCGCCACCTGCGATATGGGCGTTTGCGGCACGACGCCGGTCCCGGACGGCACGCCAACGAACTCCGGCCAATTCGTCGGTGACTGCAAACTTCAAGTTTGCGATGGCGCCGGCAATACCAAGATCGTGGACGACAACGACCCGACGGATGACCTCAATGATTGCACCGCGGAGACATGCAGCGGCGGTCAACAAGGTTCCACGCCCATTGCCGGACCTTGTGCGCAGAATGGCGGTACGGTGTGTGCCGATCCTGCCGGACCCAAAGCAGGACAATGCGTCGAGTGCAACGTCGATGCGGATTGTGCAATGTCCGGATTCGTTTGCGATCCCGCGGGCGGGACGAACACGTGCGTTGCGCCCACGTGCTCGGATGGCGTCGAGAATAGAAAGGAAACGGACATCGATTGCGGCGGCCCTGATTGCGACGATTGCGCCAACATGCAAGCCTGCCAAACCGGCAACGATTGCCAAAGCGGCTTTTGCGATGCATCCGTTTGCGCCCCATGCAGTGGCGATGCCCATTGCCCTACGACGCAGCATTGCGACCTTGCTCTGAACGGTGGCACATGCGTCGAGGACTTCGCGAATGGCATTGCGTGCTCCGATCCCAGTATATGCCTGAGCGGCCATTGCATCGACGGCGTCTGCTGCGATATCGCGTGCGCCGGAACTTGTCAGGCTTGCAATGTACCGGGGCATGGCGGCATTTGCACGGACGTTCTTTCCGGCTCGGATCCAGCGAACGAGTGCGCGGGGGCTGAGGTTTGTTCAGCCGGAGCATGCGTGGTTGCGGCGTGCCCAGGTGGGTCGTTTGGCTTTCCTCGAGCGATCCGCAACGACTTTCCCGGCGAATTGGTCGATGTGAATGGTGACGGCGTGATGGACGTCGTCGGAATGTACGGCCTAGGTAATCTGCAAGGTAATCTGCACGTGCGTATTGGCAACGGCAATGGCACCTTCGTCGACGCCAATTACCCGATGGATATCAACTTCCAGTTGCTCGGAGTCGCCGATATCAATGCCGACGACCTGCCGGATATCGAGGTCTATTCCAAATCGGGAAGCACCGTCAGCGTGCTGATCAATCAAGGCATGGGCACCTTCGCCTCGAAAGTCGACTATCTCATCAACGGGCCAGGCTACATCTCTGGCGTTTCGATGGTCGACGTGAGTGGCGACGGCAAACCCGACTTCGAGGTAGCCAACGGCTCCAACGTGAGCGTGTTGATGAACAACGGCAATGGTACCTTCGCGCTCCAGATCGACTACCCCCTACACAGCACCGCGGTTGCCGACCTCAATGGCGATGGCAGCGCCGATATGGTTGGCATTAAATACAACGGGCAGAATAACAATGTGCGTGTGCTGCTGAACACTGGCAATGGCACCTTCGCGCCCCCAATCGACTACCCCGTGTCGGGCGGGCCCTACAGCTTGACAGTCGCGGACTTCAATGGCGACGGCAAACCCGATATGGCTTGGTCTAGTGAGGTGTCGGTGAGTGTCCTGATGAACAACGGCAATGGCACCTTCGCGCCCGAGGTCGACTACTCCGTCACCCCTTCATTCTATCCTTCGATAGCAGTGGCGGATTTGAACGGCGATGGCAAACTCGACCTGATTCGCACGGGCGACTACGACAAACTCTTGGTACTGCTGAACAATGGCAATGGTACGTTCGCCCCTCCCGTTCTCTACGACTTTAGCAACGAGTGGTACATCTGGACGAGCGTTGAGAAGGTCGCCGATATGAACGGCGACACGATGCCCGACTTGGTCGTGAGGAGGTGGGGGTCGGACGTTGGGAGCGGCATTGCGTATAAAGGAGTCGCAATTCTGTGGAACGACGGCACCGGTGCCTTTGGCACGCGGTGGACACATTCATGGTGGTCCTCCTCCGACTTGGGCGACGAAGTTTTGATTGCAGTCGCGGACCTCGATGTGGACGGTACATTGGATCTTGCCGTCGCACACGAAACAGTGCCACCGTATCCTTCTCTGACCGTGTTCAAAAACGATGGCAATGGCACGTTCAGCGTCATCGATGATTACGCGGTACCGTATTCCGGGCTGAAAGCAGCCGACTGGACGGGTGACGGCAAACCTGATCTGGGGATAGGCAACGATGTGCTTCCCAACAACGGCGATGGTACCTTTACGACGACGAAACTCTGGAGCCATGTTTCTTCGTATACCTTCGCGGCTGGACCGATGGTGTCCGCCGACTTCAATGGCGATGGGAGCCCCGATCTTGCTGCCGGTGAACTTGGGTATGATGAAGAAAACGACCGTTGTTATGGGCGTATCTCCATCTTGGGCAACGATGGCAACGGGGCATTCACTGGTCTCTTCGATTCTCTAACCGAATGTCCCATCGACATGACGACGGCCGACTTCAATGGCGACGGCAAGCCCGACCTCGCCATCACGCGGCGACGAGAGGCGCCCTGGTCCCTATCCAGTTGGGGTTTGCTGCTCTCCAATGGCAACAACTCGTTTACCCCGATCGAGGTCTTTTCCAATGCAAACCCGTGGTCCGTGGCAGCCACAGACTTCGATGGCGATGGCAAACCCGACCTCGCCATCGGGTATTTTGATGCTGCGCCCAAAGTGAGCGTGTTGCGTAATATGGGCAATGGCATATTTGCCCCTGGCGTCGATTATTTCGTGGTATCTCCGAGGTCGATTGTCGCGTCGGACGTGAACGGCGATGGCAAACCCGACCTCGAGGTTCTCGAGTCCACGAGCATCAGCGTGTTGATGAACAACGGCAATGGTACCTTCGCTGCACCCATCGGCTACCCCTTGAACAACTCCGCGGGGGACTTGGCGGTCGCGGATTTCAATGGCGATGGCCATCCCGATATCGCGGTCTCGGGCGATACCGCCAATTCCCTGAGCATTTTCCTCAACGGAGGCAATGGCACGTTTGCTTCTCGCGTGGATTATCC
>CAZETM010000982.1:0-3568 GCA_964514885.1 uncultured Polyangium sp.
CAAGGGGCCTCGGCGAGACGATGCTCGAGCATCCCGCAACGCAGGTACTCCTCCATTTCGCACTCGACAAACCTCGGCAAACTCCCCAATGCTTCAATGCTTCCACCCGCTTGCGAAACGATGGCCAGTACTTACGAATCCCAGGCTGGCTCTGACCCTCTTGTTCGTAATGGCGAGTCGCGGCGGGGGTGGCGGCCGAGGTGGTACTGCACGCCCGGACGCTATCGCGGTAGAGCCAACCTGACAAGAGGCAAAAGAAAGAGCCGCCAATGCAAAGTGCGGGGACGCCAATGCAACGGCCAAGGGACGCCAGGGCAAGACTTTTTGGCACAAGGGCAAGACTTTTTGGCGCCAAGGCAGTGCTCCAGGACGCCAAGGCAAGACTTTTTGACGCCAAGGCAAGACTTTGGGGCGCCAAGGCAGACGTTTACCGCGCGCATGCAAACGTCAGAGGTCCCAAGGCGGTGAGGGAGCAAACGAAGGCAAAGATGCGGGGCGCCAAGGCAAGATTTTGGGGCGCCAAGGCAGACGATTACCGTTCCAAGGCAGACGATTGCCACGCGCATGCAAACGTCAGGGGCCCGAGCTAATCGCTGACGCTCTCGGAAAAAACCTCGTCCATGCGACTCACGGTCCTGGCCTTCAGCATCCAGCGCCGTAGCGTTGCAGGCTCGTGGCAGGACTGAATGCGCGCGCGAGCGTCGTCCGAACACGATATCCCTCGCACATCGAGAATAACCAGGAGCGCATCTCGAAACCCATCAATGGCTTGGTCGCGCTGCGCCTGCGCCTGCTCAATCTGCGCCTGCGCTTCGTCCGCCTTGGTCTCCAAGTTCGCCACCATGCCCTGGAGCCGGTCGATCAAGTCCGCTGAAATTGGCAACGTCGCCTCGCCTGATAAGAATCTCAGCGTGTTGCCAATGACCGCCAAATCAAGACCCAGTACGCCCGAGCGGTAATGTCCAAGCTGGGGCATGATCGGCTGGTAGCGTCCAGCCTTGGGTGTCGGCAAACGGTAACCACGCACTTGCTGTCGAAGCCGGTCGTAAATGAAGTACTCTGAAATCCCCACTTGCGCGTACCTGTCGACGTTTTCCACAAGATCCTTGTCACGGTTCCCTTTGTGAAGCACCTCGATCACAAGGTCCACCCCCTTGCCCTCGTCCGCAACAACCCAGGACATGCGCTCGTCGTCTTCCACCTGCTCCACGTCCAGCACGGCGAGGATGTCGGGGGCAAAAGCTTTTTCTCCCGGGTAAAGCACGCTCAGCTCCTCGGCAAGGTAGATCGTCCGTCCGATCGTCTTGAAGTGCAACCCGAGCGCGTCGATGGTGCGGGACTTGGCTTTCTTGTGCGGCTGCCCCTCGCTCATCAACTGCGCAGCCGCCGTAACCGCAGTGTTCACCTCCACCTGAAATCGCATGCGCGCGTCCGGCGTCATGGCGCGCCACACCTCGACGGTCGGGACCGTGGGGACTTGCACTGCCTCGGATGTCTTGCGCGTCGTGATGGTCATGCGGCGAAGCTAGCATGAGCGCCCAGACGAGCGCCAACGTTGATTATCCCTCGTGGATGAACTGAACGTCCGAGAAAGAATGGACGCTCTTATACGGGGGAATCACAGGGTTTTCCTACGAAGAGGGCTACGCATACGAACTGCGGGTGAAGGTGGAAGTCGTGAAAGCGCCGATGGCGGATGGGCCCTCGGAAAGAGTCAGGTTGGTGGAGATCGTGTCCAAAGTGAAGAAGTCAAAGCCCTGATTCGCGTCAAGATTGACACTACGTTTCATAGAAGGAAAAATAACCGCGGAATTTCGTTCAAGACGTGTCCACAGCGCCCAGCGTCATTGCGGCCAAAGCTTTGCACCACATTGCGTGCTCGAGTCCGTTTCCATCCGTTGTAGGTCTTCACGCATTGCCGCGAGAATGCGCCACGCAGTGTTTCATTTCGACCGCGGAGAGGACGGGCGTTTGTTCACGGGGAGCGTGTTGAAAGTGCCCGTGTATTGCTTCGCTGCAACGTCCCATTTCCAAGTCAATTCCTCCGCGGCTTCGCCCTTACCCGATGCAAGGTTGCACACGCCTTTCCAGCCAAATGTGTCGAACGACGGGCTCGTCGTTTCGACCACTACTGTCATGACGGCCAACGGGCCCCCACTGGCGCATTCCAACCCGTATTTGTTTGAAAACGTAGTAATTTTCATAGGATCTCTCTTTGCGCCGTCTGGTCCTATGGCGATGACCTCCCAAGATGGACCTATAGAGCCATACGCCATCGTGTAATGGGAAGGCGTGTAGCTGATGACATGAATCTCTCCGTCGCGTACGATGACGCCACGTAGACCCTCGTTTAGCTGGCTCAGCTCCATCTTTGCGCCCTTTTTCGAGATGGCGAGCCATTCGCGGTGCGCGCGAACATGACCAACCTCGATGTCGCCGAGGGTGGCCTTCTTTTCATAAAGGAACTCGTTTTCCACCATCACCGTCTGCGCGTACTTTCCATAGTGTATCCACTCGATACGGAGCGGATCCGCGAGGTCATAGGACATGTGTGCCGACTGGTATTGCGCCTCTCCGCGCGAATTGGCGATATAAAGCGGGGGCTCCACGCCAGCGTAAGCACGGGCGCGGAGTTCGCCGAGGGGCTCGAACGATACGGGCGCAGGCAACGTAAGAGCCTTCTCCTCGTCCTCGAGTGGGCCTTCGGGCGGTGGTTTGTCCGCGGGGCCGGCCCAAATGAAAAGACGTGCGAGCGGCGCTTCGGCAAGCCGCGGCAGGGCGGAGCGTGGCAAGGAGATCTCGGCCGCCGCCCCGCCCGCCCTCGGCTTCCAGGCGATCTTGGCGTCTTCGATCGCGACGAGTTCACCTTTTTCGTTCACGCGCCGCACGCGGGTCGGCTCGATGCGCAACAGCCTTGTAAAACGCTTTTGATGCGCCAACGCCCGCTGCTCGTGCCGCTCGTGCAGCACTTTGCACGCTTGCACGTCCTCGGGGCTGTTCGGCGGAGGTTCGTTTTTGGACAAATCGATGTCGTTGCTGATCCAGAATCCCTCTGCATTCATGTGTCCTGGCGCCACGCAGTCGAGGCCGCTGACGAGACCAGCGAATTCCCAGGTTCCGATCGACAGCATGGATGGCGCAACCGAGGCAATCCCGAGCCAGAATCCCTCCGGGGAAGGATGTCCAAGTTCGGTCGCGACAAACACAGCCTCACCGGTGATGGCGACGGCAAGCTTGGACGTGCCTTGCGGTGCACGAAGGTTCCACTCGGTCGCATCGCCGTCGAGGGAAAACCCTGTAGGTACGCGGGCCGTGGCGACGTTGATGACCGGCGGTTCCGCTTGCGCTGACGTGTCACCCGGGGCAGGCCGATGGGAGAGATCAATGACGGGCTTCGGCGATGATGATGAGCACGCGATGACGAGCGGCCAAAGAAGTGCAAGACGACGCATAAAATAGCCTCGTTGTAGATAGTTTGTGGAATATCTTGGTACGTGACGATTGGCGCGGTACTACAAACGCGTGCAAGTTTATCGATTGCTGACAACAAGGCAACACAAATCTATCT
>CAZETM010000983.1:0-3565 GCA_964514885.1 uncultured Polyangium sp.
GGACCGAAGTGTTCGGGACGATAATAGGGCGGCGGTTGACCGGGGAAGGTTTGTCCTGGTATTGCCTGCGGCGGAGGCGGCGGAGGCGGCAGTGGCAATGTCGTGGGCGTGGGCGTGGGCGTTGGTGCGACGTCGATCGGTTTGGGGCTCTCTGGAACGACGGGCGGCAATTTCGATTCGAGCGCCGCGGCTTTCTCCGCGGCCTTCTTTTGGCGAGCCGTATCGTTTCTCGTTATCGCAGCTTGCTCGGCCCGTCGATACGCCGCGTGCGCCTCGACGAGCTTACCCGACTCCTCGTAACATTCGCCGAGCGTGATCATCCCGCCCACACCTTCAGGCGCGAGGCGAATCACTTCTTCAAGCCGTGGGCAAGCGGCGGCATAGTTTTTCGCGGCCATCTCCTGGAGCGCCTCGCCGTACAGTTTTTTTGCCATGGCTTTGCGTTCGTCGTCGGTCTGCTGTGCAAACACGACGGACGTGGTTGTCATGGTCATCGCGGCGATTGCAATGGCATAGAATGATTTCTGCACGTTCTTTTCGTCTTTCACGGCTCAAAAAAGATCCTCGCGCGGTTTCGACGTCGGCGCAACCGTTTTCGTCGGCGCAGCGGTTTTCGTCGGCGCAGGAGCTTTCCCTTCACCATAGGGGTTGGTGGTCATGGGCGCTCTCGGCAATGCGGACTTTTGTGGTTGAGCCTGGACGAACGACGACGACGGCGACGGCGCTTTCGCAGCCGCATCTTCTGCACCTGCATCGAAAACGGCCTCCTGAACGCTCGGCACGGGCTCGACCTTTTGCAGGGTTTTCACGGGCACCTCGACAGTAATGGCAACGGGTTGAGCGGCTCCAGGCGATGAACCCGCGTCTGGGAGCGAATTCGACGCTTGGAAAAACGCAATGCCCACGCCGATGAGCACGAGCGGCACTGCAACGAGCGGCCACCGGGAACGTTCGGGCGCTCGAATGTCGGGTTTCGTCGCCGCCGCTGCCAACACCGCGCCCGATCCCCCAGGGTTGGGCTCGGGCAAACGCGCCGTGTTCGGCACAGGCTCTACATCGCCCCTCACGGGCGGCACGAACCCATCCGTCACCGTTCCTACCGGAACGGCAGGGTTATCGAGGAGCGTGGTCTTTACCATCAGCTCCATCACCGGCGGCACGGCCACTGTCGCCGAATGCGCCAGCATTGACGGCTCAATCGCGGGCACGGGCGATGCCAATGCGGCAGGAGCCTGCGGCGCTTCCTCAGGCGCGAACACCACGAGCGGCGGGGGCACGAGCGGCGGCGGGGCCAGCGGCGTCGCTGCGGGAGGCGGAAAAGGCGGTTCCGGTGCTTTCGCGTCCACTGGCGCCCCCGCAGCGGGCACCAACCAAGCCGCCTTGGGCACGGGCACCCGAAGGGCCTCGCCCAGATCTCGAATCGCGTCCGTCGCTCGTTCGAATCGATCGTCCGTGTCTGCCGCCGCGGTTTTGAAGAACCAATCATCGAATGCGGGAGGAACGGCAGGGCGCTTTTGCCGCAACGCCCTCGCGCTCGGAGCCTCTTTGGGGCCTTTCATGATTTCGGCGAGCACTGGGATAATCGATTCGGCATTACGCGTTTCTTCGTCCCAATACGGCGAGCCGCTGAACAATGCATACGCGACGTGCCCCAGCGCGTAGATGTCCGTCCGAGGACCTATTTTCTTGTCGCCGCGAATTTGTTCCGGCGCCATGTAAAGCGGCGTTCCCATCGCCCGCGTGCTACGCGCCACTCCCTGAATCACCAGCTTGGCAATGCCAAAATCCAAGATTTTGACGCAGGGTGAACCGTCGTCGCGATAGGTGAGAAACAGGTTTTCGGGCTTCAGATCCCGGTGAACGATGCCTGCGGCGTGGGTTTTGTCGAGCGCCAAAGCGGCCTGATACAGGTACGTGACAATTTCTTCCTTGGACAAACCGCCGCGTTCTTTGAGCAAACCTCCAAGCTCGCGCCCCTGCAGTAGCTCCATCACGAGAAACGGAATGCCCAGCGTGGCATCGATCCCCGCGTCGGTGACTTTCACGATGTGGTCGCTGGCGATGGGTCCCGTGACCTTGGCTTCTCGCTCGAAACGCTCTCTCAAGTCGGCATCGTCGAGCAGCGAAGGGAGCATCACTTTGAGCGCCCGAGGGGTATCGGTTTTTTCGTCGAGCACCTGGTAGACGGCGCCCATGTTGCCTGAGCGAATGAGGTGAGCGATGCGGTAGCGCGCGCAGAACAGGCTACCTTCGACGAGATTGGAAAATACGGGTGCGTTCATGGCGTTTCTGATTCGTTTCGGCGCTGATACAGAATGAACATTTGCTGACGAGCATCGAGCCGCGTCGGCTCATGGCGGATGACAAGAAAGCGCGAGCGCTGCGGAGCGAAGTGACCCGCGGGCAGTTCGAAGCATCCCACAGCCCCCACAGTTCGCCAAGTAAATCACGTTTGGAGATACGCGTGTGCGTGTTTTTAATCCTCGACCCAAATCGGAATGAATCCGCACCCTTGGTTTTTCTCCTCTTCCTTGGTCTTGCCCCGCAGCAGATTCATGACCTTGGGCGTCACGAGCACCCACGGGTGCTTCGGTCCCCCGCCCAGGCCGACTTCCGAATACGACGGAGGTTCACCAAACCATTCCCACGTCACATTGAAGTCTTGGATGTGTACTCATCGCCGCATTTCAAGCACTCAGCGGGTGCCGGCCAGCGGGACGAAAATGCAGGGGCGTGGTTCATCACGCCCCTGCGGGCGTTTCATCGGGCGCAATGACGCCGCGCCTATCCGTTATTTCCCTCGGAATCGCCGTCGTCGTCGTCCGCATCATTGGTCGTCGACTTGTCTTTTAAGAAAAACAAATCTTGCGTCTTCTTGTCGCGAGGAAACGCGCCCTTGATTCGTGCGGCCACTTCAGCGAAGACATCGAGGAACTCTTCTTTGGCCAAATTGCGTGCAGCGCGCGATTGCGCCTCGGCGTCGATACCACTCTTGCGTGCCTCGAGCGCGTTTTCATATTGCACGCGCGACGCATTGATTCGCGCCACTTCCTCGGTTGCCTCTGGATAGATCGACGCAACACTTTCGTAACGACCGGCGAGCGCCACCATTTCATTCACTTGCGTCGTGCCTACAGGCTTGATGATCGGCGTCGACCCGTTCGGAAACAGCGTCGTAGTAATGCGACCGCCAGGCTTGCCATCCGCAATCTCAGCGCGCTTGATCCCCGCGCGCACGAGCTGATCGGACGATCGATCGCACCAGGTAACCTCGACCCGCAGCAAAATGAGAGCTTTGGTTTTTTGTTGTAGCTCCGCTTGACGCGCGAGAAGCGTATTCGTTGCCGTCGCCAGAAGGGTACCGAGACCATTGAGCGCCGGTACATCTGCGAATCGGGACAACATCGCCTGCGTGTGCAGACTCTTCTCTTCACACCGTGCAAGGGGCGTGTTGATCGTCGGTAATACCGCCATGATTTCGTCTCCACGACCGTAATGGTCGGCACGATGAAAGACGAATTCTTGACGGCTTGCAAGGGTTTCTTGTCTTGGGCGGTTGTTTTTT
>CAZETM010000984.1:0-3564 GCA_964514885.1 uncultured Polyangium sp.
CCGATGGCATCATCGAGCGCCACGACAGGGGAGGCGGTTCATGTGCAACCGTCCCAATCTGCAGCCGGTCCGGTGCCGCGCGTTTTGCCACCCGCGTACCACGCTGCGCTTTCGCGCGCTCGGGCTGCGGTGGCCAAGAAGGAATATGCTTCCGCCATCACGGCCTTCAATGAAGCGCTCGAGGCGGAATCTGGCGATGCCATTGCCATGGGCGAACGTGGTTTTACCAAATACCTCGACGGGCAACACGAGGGTGCATTGCTCGACCTGGAGGAAGCGATTACGTACCGCCCCGAGGCGGCAATCGCCGCACAGGTATGGTTCAATCTCGGGCTCGTGCAAACAGCCAAAGGAGAGGCCGAGAAGGCGCGCATTGCATTTGCCGCCGCGTGGTGGTTCGCGCCATCGAAAGCGGTGGAATCACGTCTTGCAGGCAAGTCGCGGTGCCCTGCGATTATCAACAACACATGGAACACGAGCGCAGCGGTGGTCAAAGGTTGGAAGGGCGTTCATCGAGAACTTGGACTGCAGCCTTCCGTCACGACGGAGGACGAGGCTCGAAATGCCGTGTGTACCGAGTATGTGCCCGATGTTCGGGAACCGAATCGACAAACCCATTGCGCGAGTAACCCGCCTTGGATTCCGACGCGCGATTACATGATGTACACGTACGACCAGAGCCTCGTCGTGCCCGATGACAAGGGACACTTTTTCGTGCTCGCCTTCGGCCGTGTCGGTGGCGGCAATTGCGCTGGTTTTGCGAATGTCGAGCCTACGGTCCATTCCCACATCGTGCACGTGCAATACCATTTCCAGCATTCTTCGTGGGAAACCGACGACAAGGGCGACTCCGTATGCCGAATGGGAATCTCGGATCACATCGATGTTGTTTATGACCGCGCGACCGGAGCGCCTCTTGTCAGTGTGGAGCGGCCGGAGGAGCTTGGCATATCGTTCGCGCTGCCTGGGAATCGCCGCAAGGCAACCGTCCAGGGAGCCGGCTGCAACCAGACGCTTTCGATTGGCAAAGCGCCTTGATCAGGACACGTCAGTACGCAGCGTCGAATACCCCTTCCCTTCGCCCCATCGACAGAGGTAGCATGCGCCATGCGTTCACTGCTTCCTCTCACACTCGTTACGCTGGTCGCTTGTTCGTCGCAACCGCCTCCTCCACCCGAACCGATTCCGCAAAAGGATTCGGCGGCGGCAACGACGGCGGCAACCACGACGACAGTACAATCGCCATCTTCCGCCGGCGGTGCGGCTGAACAATTGACTGCCGATACGCCGAAGACGACGACCGCGGGCAATTCGTTCATTGCTCCAGCCGGCTGGACTTTCGTGGTCAAAGGTTCGGCCACAATCGTCGAGGCCCCGGAGAAGGGCTCGCGCATTTCGCTGGTCGATGTGCAAGCGAAGGATGCCGACGAAGCGGTCGCGCTGGCGTGGAAAGCGTATGGCAGCGATAAGACATGGCCGCTCAAGGCCGTGGTCGACGGCCCGGACCGTAATGGTTGGACGCGGAATCGGTTTTATGAATACCAGACGTCTCCCAATGAAAAGCGCGGAGTCAGTGCGGGCGCGCGTTTCGCCAATGGTGCTTGGAACGTGGCCATTTTCGACATGGACGAAGCTGTCGGCGAAAAACGAGCCTCGCAGGTCAATGTGATTTTCGGTCGCTTGTTGCCCAAAGGTTACGAGCGAGAGTCATTCGCGGGTAAAACTGCACATTCGCTCGATCAAGCGCGGATCGCCGAGCTGAGCAAGTTTGTCCAAACTGCACAGCAAACATTAGGCGTTCCTGGAGTATCGATTGGACTGATCCAGGGTGGCAAGGTGGTGTTTGCCGGTGGTTTCGGCGTGCGGGAGCTGGGCAAGAAAGCGCCCGTCGACGCGGATACGAAATACATTATAGCATCCAATACGAAAGCAATGACGACGTTGATGCTCGCCAAGCTGGTGGAGCAAAAGAAGTTGACATGGGAGACGACGGCGACCAGCCTATTGCCTTCATTCAAGCTTGGAGATGCGGACACGACCAGCAAAGTATTGGTCAAACACTTGATTTGTGCGTGTACGGGCTTGCCCCGCCAGGACCTCGAATGGCTGTTCCAATTCGGTGGAGTGACGCCAGACGGCGCCATGACGACGCTCGGAACGATGCAACCGACGAGCAAATTCGGCGAGCTATATCAGTATTCGAATCCGCTTGCAGCAGCGGCGGGTTTCCTTGGTGGACACGTCACGTTCCCCAAGCTCGAGCTAGGCAAAGCCTACGACGAGGCAATGCGTACGCTGGTCTTCGAACCGCTCGAAATGAAAGCGACCACGCTCGACTTCAAACGCGGGCAAACGGGCAATTTCGCCTTGCCGCACGCGCCGGATATCGATGGTAAAGCAACTCGAGCGGCCGGAGAAGTCAACGATGCGGTCATTCCGGTACGTCCTGCAGGAGGCGCATGGAGCACCGTGAATGACGTGCTTAAATACGTGCAAATGGAGCTTTCCGAAGGCAAACTCCCCAATGGAAAACCCTACATTGACAAGGAGGCTCTCCTTGCGCGCCGAGCGCCCCAAGTCGCAACCAGCAAGGACGCGACCTATGGCATGGGACTCTCGGTCAACAAGCGTTGGGGCACGACCGTGGTTCATCACGGTGGCGACATGATTGGATTCCACAGCGATATGATGTGGCTACCCGAGCATGGAGTCGGCGCCGTCGTGCTCACCAATGGCGATCCGGGATGGCTGATCCGTTCGATTTTTCAGCGCAAACTGCTCGAAGTCTTATTCGACGGCCGCTCGGAAGCCGACGCGGAAGTCACTGCAATGGCCAAAATGTTTTTCGAGCAAATGGCAGCCGAACGCAAGCTGATCGCGGTTCCGGCCGATGCCACCGAGTCGGCGAAACTTGCCGCCCATTACGTGAGCGCATCTCTCGGCGACATCAAGGTATCTCGCAAAAATGCCGCGACAAACTTCGATTTTGGCGAGTGGAAAAGCGACGTGGCTTCACGCAAGAATCCCGACGGCTCGATTTCGTTCATCACGATCGTACCGGGAATGAACGGCATGGAGTTCGTGGTCGGAAGCGGAGCAAAGCGGACGCTCACCATCCGCGATGCTCAGCACGAATACGTATTCAACGAAAAGTAGAACGATCGATGTGCCCGGCGACGGAACGCCAGGGTTCATGGGGGCCGCTTAACCACGCGAGCGTCGTGGCCGCGGTTTGGCGTCACCAAAGATCTCGCGAGCTTCCGTCGCAACGACTGCTTTGACAATCCACGCTTGAACCTGCGAGACGTCCCGTGCTGCTGCCAAGGTGCGTTTCTGGACAGCCGTCAGCTCGATCCCCCGAGCCTGGAGCACCAGACGAAGAGACTCAAGCACCAGACGAAGAGACTCGAGCTTGCCTTCGAGCTTGCCTTCGAGCTTGCCTTCGAGCTTGCCTTCGAGTTTGCCTTCGAGCTTGCCTTCGAGCTTGCCTTCGAGCTTGCCTTCCTCGCGCACCGCATCGAGGCTCGCAAAACCCTTCCGTTGAAGCAAATTTCGCAACGTCAT
>CAZETM010000985.1:0-3563 GCA_964514885.1 uncultured Polyangium sp.
CCGCCTCGGGCACCTCGAAAGGTAGGACCATCATCCGGTCCGTCTTGTCGTTTTCCCGCATATCCTTCGGCAAATGCTCCGGCATGATCACTCCGTCCGAAGAACCGAAGACGACGGCTGTCATCATCGCCGTGCGCAATTCACGCACGTTACCCGGAAAATCATACCCCTCGAGCAGCGAAATGGTTTCGGGAGACAAACGCGGAACCTGCGCCTGCCCAAGCGCTCGGCATTCATGTTCGATGAACGCCTCCGCAAGAGGGATGATATCCGTCGGACGAGATCGCAACGGCGGAATTTCCAACTCGAATCCCCGCAAACGATAAAACAAGTCCCGTCGAAATGTCCCGCGTGCCACGCAATCTTGCAGGTTCTGGTTCGTCGCGGCAATGACCCGCACGTTCACCAAGTGCGATTCCGTGGTTCCCATGGGCGTAACGCGCTGAGTGTCCAGCACCTTCAAGAGCTTGACTTGCATCTCGAACGGCAAGTCGCCAATCTCGTCCAAAAATAACGTCCCGCCATCCGCCGCGTCGAAATATCCTTTGGCGTCGCTCGTGGCCCCCGTAAACGTTCCCCTCTTGTGCCCAAAAAGCGCGCTCTCGATGACCGATGGCGCAATTCCCCCACAATTCATTTCCACAAACCGAGCTTTGGCGCGTGAAGATCCCGCGTGAATCGCGTTCGCAAACACGTCTTTGCCCACGCCCGTCTCGCCAAGCAAAAGCACACAAGCCCGCGAGGCAGAAGCAGCCACCTTGCGCGCCTCGGCATAAAGCGCTTGCATCACCGGATGCTGAACCACCGGCGGATACGGCCAATCCCCTCCCACACCCGAATTCGCATTCGCCGGTAACTGAACCGTCCGAATGATCGTCATAATCGATCCCATGACGATTCGATCACCAGGTTCTACGACGAACCTCTCCCCCGTCAATCGTCCTACTTGTTCCGTATGCGTGATGTCCATGTCTTTGTCCCCTTTACGAATGATCGTCCCGTTCAGACTACCGAGATCCTGAATGCCAACGCGTGAATCGATCGTCATGATCGCGTGACTGCTCGATACCGAAGCATCTGGAATCACGATATCGTTCTTGCCGCGATCGCGCCCTATTCGCACTTGACCCACGATGGGCAGTCGATGTCGTTGCGGTTCGCTGCCCCAAAGAAAAACGATCAGTTCCAATCGAGCCATCGCTGCGGGGGATGTTTGCATGGTATTCACCTACGACTTGCTCCTGGCCAAACAACGCGTGCGTCAAGACACACCCGCCGTCGTCCAAGCTGTCCCCCTGGTAGAGCACGCCGCATGCCACGACCAACTTTCGCAAAATCCAGCCATTTTTCGCATTTCGACATCGGTTTGCCCCCTGCACCTCAAGTGCACCAGTGCACCTCGAATGCAACCACCCTGCACCTCGAGTGCACTGCACACCAAGACGAACTGCACGACCACCGGCCCACGAGTGCGGATCAACGTTTGTCAGTCTACATTTCAGTTTGGCGCACATGAGCAACCCTCGTTTTACCGAAGAGTACGCGCGGCCAAACCTCTCGCCATACGCAAACCTACGTAGGAAGATTGTCGGCCGTGATGCAACCTGCGCAGTGCACGTGAAGTGCAGCCACGAGTGCACCTTGCACCCGTCGTGCAGACCAAACCCGCCGTACCATCACGAAAAACCTCGTCAATTCAGCTCGTTTGTCGTGGCACGGCACGTGCCTACGCCGCCATTCATGCTGCACACGAATCGAGTTCGTCAGGCCATCATTGCAACCACACTTTTCATTTCCACAGTCAGCGTTACCGCCTGCCATCTGGTGCTCGGCATCGAGGAAGGCACGTCGTTGTGCGACGGCGCACTCGATGGAATGCCGTCTCCCCCGTCATGCCCTCCAAGCGGTCAAGGGGGAATGTCGAGCGCCAGCGACGCGGGAGGGATCGATCAGGACGCGGACCTCGATCTCGATTTGGATGCGTCCACGGGGCCTCGAAAGGATTTCCCGGGCGATCCCATTGTGGCTTCGTCCTTGCCCTCGAATGTGTCCAGCCTTTTCGGCCCTGAAGCTCCCGGCGGCTCGGGACCGTGTATGGTCGAGCCTCCAATGGACGCGATGTTCCCAAGCAATTGGACGCCGCCGCTGTTCGAGTGGAATGCGCCACCGGGGCAAAACGTATTCGAGTTGCGCCTGCACGTCGATAACCAGATCAATGACTTGGTGGTGTATACGGATCAATCCAGCTACAAGATGCCGCTCGAGATGTGGAAGGCGCTTGCATTGGGCAGTGCGGGTCAAGATGTCCGCATGACGATTCGAAGTGCCGAAGTCGCCGGAAACGCATTGATCAGCGGTCCATTCTTGGGGACGACGGGCGATGTGCACATTGCGCCGGTGTCTGCGCCCGGAAGTGTCGTGTATTGGACGACCTCGGGAGGAAGCGCGCTCAAGGGTTTTGCCATTGGAGCCAATGCCGTCACGACCGTCATCACGCCGCCCGCAATGAACGATGGAACGACGTGCGTCGGTTGTCACACGTCGTCACCGGATGGCGCGATGGCATTTCTTTCAAGGCGCATTGTACCCATGACACCTCCGTTTGCGGTCGTAGCCCGAGCTGTTGATGGAACCAGTGACCCGGTATCTCCCGACCAGCTTTCGCCCAATGCAGCCATGCTATTGGCGCGGATGAACCAAGCAATGCCTACCTTCTCTAAGGCCCATTATTCTGCGAATGACGCCGTTGTGATTACCACGTTCGCTGACACGTCAACCAACAATCGTTTCGAACTCGCCTGGACCGATTTGCATGCACAATCCGGGGGAACAGGTTTTCTTGCGCGTATCGGCGATTCGCAACAAGCAGGAACTCCTGCCTTTTCGTACGACGGGACAAGAGTTGCTTATACGTCATCGGAACTACTCAATAGTGGCGGACGGCCAGGCACCGCTCCGACGGATATCTACGTCGTCCCGTACAACGACAGACAGGGCGGCCAAGCAATACCGCTGGCGGGAGCGAGCGACCCGGCCATGCACGAATATTATCCGGTGTTCTCGCCCAACGATGGTTTCGTTGCATTCAACCGAGCGCCGCTAGGCGTAGATTCGTATAACCAGCCGCTCGCGGAGATTCATCTGGTTTCCTCGAACGGCGGAGGTCTCACGCGTATTGCCGGCAATGACCCGCCCGCATGCAGCGGGATCACCAGCCCCGGCATTACCAATTCGTGGGCGAGGTGGGCGCCGGAATCAGCGACCGTGGGCAATCTTCGATATTATTGGCTCGTCTTTTCGTCGACCCGCCGAGGCCCCGCACCGCAGCTCTTCGTCTCCGCGGTGGTTTCCTCGATGGCAGGCGGCGTGGAATCGATCCTGAAAACCTATCCAGCCGTCTACGTGACGTCGCAACCGGCCAACGAAGCGAACCACACGCCAGCCTGGGATGTGTTTCAAATCAAAGTGCCGAAGTAACATTGCGGATACGCCGCATGTGACGAGCCGTCCAAAAGGGTTGCTCGCTTCTTCAAACCTTTCCGCAAGAATCGAAAAACGACCAA
>CAZETM010000986.1:0-3556 GCA_964514885.1 uncultured Polyangium sp.
CTCCATGCCTATGGCACGTGCAAACGTGAATGCATCGGGCGCATATTCATCGAGCGAGCGCAGGGCCAATTCACCAAGCCGTGCGGGCGTTTCCGCCTTGTACAACTGAGCTCCACCGTAAACCGTATGCACCGGCTGCCGGGTCGGCAAATCCCCGGGGAATGCTTGCGCGTACGCCAAATTGGCTTCGGAAAGCGCAGCAAGCTCATCGCTGGCTTCATCCGCTAGCGTGCTGATATGGGCCGACATGGGTATTCATTCTTTCGAGGGATTACATTCCCAGAGCCACTTCAGCTACCGCGATAGGTGCTGAATCCGAACGGAGCCAAAAGCAGCGGCACATGGTAATGCTCCTGCTCGGCTTCGACGCGAAACACGATCGCGGCTTCCGGGTAAAAGCTTTTGCGACCTGTTTTCGCGAAATAATGATCCAGCTCGAACGACAACCGATAAACGCCTTGCTCCAAGCTTCCTGGCGGCAGAAGCGTCGAGCAACGTCCATCCGCGTCGGTTTCATCGGAAGCGAGCGGCACCCAGTCGCTATGATTCTGCTTTTCGAGCACCAAAGCTATGCCGCTGGCGGGGCGCCCGAGCGCGGTATCGAGCACATGCGTCGTGATGGGAGATCGAGTCATGCGAGTTTCTCCAGGCGAATGGATGTATCTGGGGCGATTCTATGTTGCAAACGATTTATCGAGCTCGGCGCTTCGCGCTCCCTGATCCCGTCAGGCAAATGCAAACGTGGGAATGCGCGCAACGACCGAGAACTGTCGCAGCGTAAGAATCTTGCCTTCCCTTGGCACATACTTTCCAGTCTGCCAGGGTTGGAACATGAGTGCACCGGGGTGGGTAAAGTTCGGAGATCACTACTATCACGTCGATCGGGATCTGGTCACCATCCGGCCCCATGGCGTGATTGTCCTCGACGAGATGCAGCAGATGCTGGCACTTTATGCGCGCGTGCGGGGCAAACACGGCTCGCTGTTCGTGCTTTTTGACAGCCGCGAAAACACGGGGCTCGATCACGCAGCGCGCAAATACGCTACCGATCATGCACCGCCAGAGGCGCGTATCGATGCCGCGGCATCGTTCGGTGCATCCTACACGATGCGGGTCTTCGTGAACATGATGCAGCGAGCCGCGTTGGCACTGGGCAAGCAGGGCACACTTACGGCACTTTTCGACACCGAAGCCGAAGCACGCGAGTACCTTCAGCGTGAGCGCGCTCGTTTGAGCGCCAAGCAACCCACGGCCTGACAAACCTCACCGATCGCCTGGCAACCACAGCGCGTTTGTCGTAGGCTGCCGCCCGCTACGAGCCGCCTGGACCAACACCTCGCCGGCTTACCCGTTTTTCCCCCAAACCCGATGCCCCGCGTGGGCTCTGGAGACCGCTGTGACCCTTCGTAGCTCGATTTTTCCCACCATCACGCTGCTCGTCGCCACCGGTCTAGCCGCGTGTCAGCCGAGCGATGCGACCGTAAAGAACGCCGCTCATCCGCTGCTGATCGACGCGTCCAAGCTGCCGAAGCTCCCGCGGTTCGACGTCGCCGATCTCGACGCGAGCATTCCCATTTGCCAAGACCTCAATGCGCATGTAAACGGCAAATGGCTGAAGCAAAATCCCGTGCCGGCCGACAAAACCACGTGGGGCAGCTTCGAGATGTTGAATGAACGGTCGCTCGCCGTGCAACAACAAATCGTGGAAGCTGCGGCAAAGGCCAATGCCGCTCCTGGAAGTGTCCAGCAGAAAATCGGGGACCTTTATGGCGCGGGCATGAACGAAGCCAAGCTCGAAGCGGACAGAATGGCGCCCGTGAAGCCGCTGCTCGCCGAGATCGCTACGCTCAAAGATGCGGCCAGCATAACCAGCTACCTGCGTACCCAATTCGGTAAAGGTCAGCAATACGTCTTCGGCTTTGGTGGCTTCGAGGATTTCCAAAATGCGAAGCAAGTGATCGGGTATGCCGAACAGGGTGGTTTGTCGCTGCCCGAAAAAGCGTATTACCTCGAAGACAAATACAAGGACAAGCGGGACGCTTTCTTGGCGCATGTCGAGCGAATGCTGGTGCTCGGCGGCGTAAAGGCATCCGCCGCGAAAACGCAAGCCGCGGCCATTTTGGCGTTTGAAACACGTTTGGCCGGTGCATCCCTCTCGCCGCTCGAATTGCGCAATCCGGCGAATATGTACAACTTGGTGACCACCGAGGCGGCGGACAAATCGACGCCTAATTTTTCATGGACCAAGTTCTTCGAAGCCGAGGGGCTCGGGGGGACGAAGAGCTTCTCTTTGTCGCAACCGAAGTTCTTTGCCGAACTCGACAAGATGCTCGTGGAAGTTTCCGCTGCCGATTGGCAGGCATACCTGCGTTACCATATTCTCATCGATTCCGCGCCGTATTTGAACAACGCGGCATCTGACGAGCGCTTTGCATTTTATGGCAAAGTGATGCGCGGGCAGGAGGAGCAGAAGCCGCGATGGAAACGCGTGCTCGATACGGTCAACGCCGTGCTCGGCGAAGCGCTCGGACAGATTTACGTCCAGCAAGTGTTCCCGGAAGAATCCAAGACGCAAATGCTGGCGCTAGTGAACAACTTGCGCGAAGCATTGAAAGAGCGCATCGAAAAGCTGGATTGGATGAGCCCCGAAACGAGAGCGAAGGCGCTCGAGAAGTGGAGCACGTTCGATCCGAAGATTGGCTACCCCGACAAGTGGCGTGATTATTCCAGCTTGGCGATTCGTCGCGACGACAGTTACTTGGCAAGCATCTTGGCGGCCAGTGCTTTCGAGAATGCCTATCAGATGAGCCGCGTCAACAAGCCGGCCGATCCCAAGAAATGGGCCATGACGCCGCAGACGGTGAATGCGTATTACAATCCGCTGAAGAACGAAATCGTGTTTCCGGCTGCGATTCTGCAGCCGCCGTTCTTCGATCCTCAGGCCGACCCGGCGCTCAATTACGGCGGAATCGGTGCCGTCATCGGCCACGAAATGCTCCATGGTTACGACGACACGGGCAGCCAATTCGATGCGCAAGGCAATAACAAGAATTGGTGGAGCGAAGCGGACATGAAAAACTTCAAGACCCGCACCGCCCAGCTCGTCGGGCAATTCGACGAATATGTGGCCATTGACGACCTACACGTCAAAGGCGAGCTGACGCTTGGAGAAAACATTGCCGATCTCGGGGGCATCACCGTGGCGCTCGATGGGCTGAATCGTGCGCTGATGACCGTGCGCATGGCGCAAATCGATGGCTACACGCAACTGCAACGCTTCTTCATGAATTGGGCCACCGTTTGGCGGAGCAATTATCGCCCCGAGGAGCTGAAGGTCCGTCTGAATACGGATACGCACTCGCCCGCACGCTTCCGGGTCAATGGCGCCCCCTCGAACCTGGACGCATTCGCCGGCGCATTTCAATGCAAGCCGACCGATATAATGGTGCGCGGCACGGAGAAACGCGTATTGATTTGGTGATTCTCTCAGAGCGGCTTTGACAGCCCGTTGAATTATCGTCGCGAGCGCCCGAAAGCTAGGGCGACGGAGCGAGGA
>CAZETM010000987.1:0-3549 GCA_964514885.1 uncultured Polyangium sp.
TGCCATGGTGCCTCCGCCGCGATTCCACATGGTGAGGTTTCACGGGGTATTGGCGCCGAACAGCGCATTGCGCGAGCAAGTCGTGGCATCAGCGAGACCGCACGTACCGCGCAATGAGAATACCGCGCCAAACCCGGTGCAGCTCCCGCTATTCGGAAAGCTCTTCGAGCAGCCGGATGCCAATATCGGTGACAAGCGTCGCAAGCCATGGGCGTGGTTGCTTCGGCATGTGTTTGCAGTCGACGTCAGCGTATGCCCTGCGTGTGCAGGGCCAATGAAATGGCGCGAGGTGGCGCTGACGGCGGAGGCGATTCGAATCGGTTTGGCGCGAGCGGGTCTATCGGCGCGAGGGCCGCCTCGGCGAAAGAGCGCGCCGCTGGGGCAGCTCTCGCTTCCATTTCCGAAGATGCGTCGCGGGTGATGCAGCGGCGCATTTGGCGTGATGTTGCGCTCGTGTTTGCCGGCGCCGATGTACACGTGTGTCTGCGGGTCAAGGAAAATCGACGCGAACGAACACGGAAGTGCGCCTGGTGAAGATACGCCGCGACTGAATGAACGCGAGAGCACGAATTCGCTCGGGTGACGCGAGGCGACGTAGACGCGTCAATGGCGAAATTCTGCCTTTGTTTGCCTTAGGCGTCAGGAGAACAGAATGCGTGGAGGTTGTCAATGATACCTTTGACACTGAACACTCGTTCTGCTACATGGCGCCAATGCCTACTGGTTACTCCACATCCCGCCTCGTCGAGAGGCTCAACCGGCTTACCGACATCCAGTACGAGGCCACATACATTCGCCGCAAAAGGGCTCACCGTCTTTCAAATAGTGTCTCTCCATGCGGTTTGCTGCATTGTCTAGCCAGGCAGGCCAGCGCCGTGCTACCAGACGATTCCATGGGCATCGATCTAAGTCGCTATGAGGACCTGACGCGCCAAGCGGTTGCTGAATTTTGGCGAACCCTTGACGCTCAAGGGGAAAAACAAAAGACCACGGATGCGGATCGAGGGGAGCGGGCGGCTGTCACTGGCGGCAAGCAAATGACGGATTTTGCACGCTTGTGAACAATCTGTTGCTCGCGAACGGGGTCCGTGATGCGAGCATCTATCTCAGCCAGTCTTTGGAACTTCCCGGCTACTTCCGTCCGACGAAGACGTGGGACATGTTGGTCGTAACGGAAAATCGCCTTCTCGCGGCCATCGAGTTCAAATCACAGCGTGGGCCTTCCTTCGGTAATAACTTCAATAACCGAACAGAGGAAGCCATTGGCACTGCTCAAGACCTTTGGACCGCGTATCGCGAGGGCGCGTTCGGGAAAGCTCAGTCGCTCTGGCTCGGATGGGTCATGCTTCTTGAGGATTGCCCGAAATCGACGACGCCTGTCAAGGTAGTCGAGCCTCATTTCAAGGTGTTCCCCGAGTTTCGAGGTGCATCGTACGCGAAGCGTTACGAGCTTTTTTTGCGGCGTTTGGTGCGTGAAAAACTGTTCAATCGGGCCGCGTTTCTTATGACAAAGAAGTCCGACGCTGCACTTGGAGGCTATAGCGAACCTGCTCCAGAAGACCTAGGCATGAAGCAATTCCTTGCGGGTCTCGTCGCGCACACCCTGGCTTATGAGGTTTCATCCAAATGACAATGGCGCCGCAACTCAATCTCAATCTTCAGCTACCAATTACGGTTTCACGGGCGGCCTATGATTATGGCCAACGCGCTGACGGCGGTACCCATGGCGTCGTTCTTACGAAGCCCCATGTCGTCGATTTGATCCTTGATTTGGCTGGCTATACATCGAAAAAGAACCTCGCCGAATTCAAGATACTTGAGCCCTCGTGTGGCGAGGGCGCGTTTCTTGTTCCCGCGGTGGAGCGTCTGCTGACGAGTGCTCAACGGCATGGCGTAGACCCTGCCACGTTGGCCCATTGCGTGAGGGCGTATGACATCGATGCCGGGCATGTAACGCTTACAAAAACACGTGTGTTGGAGGTGCTCCGTGGCCGTGGCGTTCCACCTAAAGTCTCGGCATTGCTGGTAGAATCCTGGATATTACGCGGAGATTTCTTACTCGCACCCGAGTCGCACCATTACGATGCGATTGTTGGAAACCCGCCGTATGTGAGAATCGAACAAATCTCGCCTGAGCTTCAGGTTGAGTATCGGCGGCGATATCGCTCCCTCTATGATCGCGCAGATCTTTACGTAGCCTTCATTGAACGATGTTTGGAATTGCTCTCAAAGACGGGAATTCTTTCGCTTATTTGTGCTGACCGGTGGACGTCGAACAAATACGGAGCGCCTCTTCGGTGCATCGTGGCAGAGAATTTTGCCGTGCTTTGTTATATTGACCTGCACACCGCGTCCCCATTCGAGTCAGAAGTCATTGCGTATCCATCGATCTTTGCGATTCGTCGAGGTCGGTCTGCTGGTGTAAATGTCGTTCGGTTGGCCACGGCATCCGAAAGCGAGTGCGCAGCCGTCATTCCGACGCTTGAGAACGGAACTCCTGCGCAAGGCGTGACGTGCGACCGCTACGAGAATTGGTTTCAACAAGATGAACCATGGGTGACAAGCTCGCCTGCGCATCTCGCAGCGCTCCGAGAGCTCGAGTCGCGGTATGATACCCTTGAAGCGGATGGCATGACGAAGGTTGGAATTGGTGTTGCTTCGGGTTGCGACAAGGTTTTTATTGTGGGTGAGGATTCAGGGATTGAAGCGGAGCGGTTGGTGCCATTGGTGATGCGTGAGGATATCAATCGCGGCAAAATAAATGATGCGAAGCGGTATGTGATCAACATGTTCCGCGAGGATGGCAAGGTTATCGAACTGCGCGAGTTTCCGCATTTGTTGAATTACGTTACCCAACACAAAGCGGAAATAGCTCGCCGGCATGTAGCGCAGAAGAATCCGTCAAGCTGGTTCCGGACCATTGACCGAGTGTACCCCGAATTGGTTTCGAGGCCTAAGCTGCTGATTCCGGACATTGCTGGGTCGAATGAAGTGGCTTATGATAAGGGACGCTTTCATCCGCACCATAACCTCTATTTTATTACCTCGCAATCGTGGGACTTGGAGGTACTTGGCGGATTGTTGAGTTCTCGCGTCGCGCTCTTTTTCGTGTGGTCGTATGCGGTGCGGATGCGTGGTGGATATCTGAGATTCCAAGCGCAATACCTGCGAAAGATCCGCGTTCCGCCGCCCGGATCGATTGGCGTCGTGATGCAAGAGGCGATTCGCGAGGCATTTCGTCGGCGAGATTTTGAGACACTGGATCGGCTTGCGCTTGAAGCATACAAGCTGCGAGAACTGCCGAGTTTTGACTTTGTTGACACGCGGAAGTAGTGGCACGCTGTTGGGGATAAGCGTGATATCGAGGTTGTTGTAATCCGCGTGTCAGCTTATGGACCACCATCGCTACCGCTCGAGCACTGCTGACCAAGCTGATATCCTTGCTTGCAGACGCACGTGCACAATGCCTCTTTTCCGGGCCGTCATGAGCGGCGGAAAGACCGCGCGCGATGTCGATCGCGACACGCACGGCACGTAACGGATCGAGCG
>CAZETM010000988.1:0-3543 GCA_964514885.1 uncultured Polyangium sp.
CCGCGCTCGATGCTCGACAAGTGACCCTTCGATACGCCACACGCAGCTTCCACTGCGGCCAGGGACTTTCCTTGCTCAAGGCGTGCATCGCGAACACGTGCACCAATTTGTTGCGCGAATGGATCGGCAATGGTTCGAACCGGCATGATACCGCGCTCCTCGTTGGAATGGAGGAGCACAACGAATTAGCTTCGCCCTGATGCCCACAGGACGATCGTTATGCCCCTGCATATTGGAAGACGATTGCACGAGGACGAAGTGTGCAGGAAAAGAAGCGTTGCTCGACGAGCAACCATCACGGCGATTTTGGTGCCGTCTCATTGGTGCGATCTTGTCCCGCTTGCGCCAGAGCGATATAGCGCTTTCGAGCCGTCGCTTGCGCACTGTGCGCAAATTCGCGATCGTGCTGCCGAAGCACCGCGAGCGCATCGGCATATTGCCCTTGCGCAATCAGGCCACGCGCCCGGTCTAGCCCCCATAACTCACGCGCTGAATCTGGGCGGGCAGTGCCGCTCAACGGCGCTGTGGTCGCATTGCTGAATTGTTTCGAGGCGCTCGGCATTGACGCTACCGAAGCTGCCGGAGTGACGTTTGCCTCGGTTGTGCCCCGCTCGACTATGACGTCTCCAAGCATTGACGGTGAATGCCGCGCAATGGATGGCGTATCACGCGGCCACCACAAGGTACCAGCGATTCCAGCAAGTGCGCCCGCGCCCAATAAAATAACCGGCTTCACCAGCATTGGTATCCATCTTTTCAGGCTTGTCGGTAACTCTGCATGAATGCGACGAGCGCCCGATTGCGGAACCGCACTTTCCTCGCGGTGCACACGCAGCGCGGGCGGGTCGTGCTCGCCATAACCAAGCTCTAGCGCGAGCCCTTGCCAAACGCGCTGGTAAGCTTCGTGGACGGGCATTGTTTCGCCTGTCAATGGCAGAAGCAACAGCGCATTTAGCTTGTCGCTGCTCAGCATTCGCCTTGCACGCGCGCGAAAGATCTTTTTTGCCTCGGCGAGCCGTGCGTATACCGTATTGCGAGCGACCTTGCTCGATTTGGCAATCGTGTCGATTGGCTCTTCACCAAATTCGCACCGGATGAGCACATCACGAAGTTGTGGATCCATCGTCGCAAGCACACACTGAACGATTTGATCCAGCTCATGGCGCTCGAGCTGTCCCTGAGCATTGTCTTCTTGAGACGCCATCTCGACGCCGACGTTTGGCTCCGGTCGTTCGAACCGATTCCGATGGAGCCGATAGTGCTCTGCAGCCTTTTGCTTACAGAGCGTTTCGAGCGACATTCCAATACCATCAATCGGCGGCTTTTCCCAATCCTGGTAAATTTTCAGAAAGACTTGTTGCGCAATGTCTGGAATATCCCGCTCATGAGCACCCGCTTTTCTCAGAAATCCCACAGCCGTCGAAAAATGCTCCGCATAAAACGCACTGAATGATTTATAAGCTCCAGGTAACACTCGCACGGAAGTCCCCATGTTCCCGTCCGACGCGCCGTGACAGGGCGACTGTTCAAGAAATCGACATGGAGCTTCAGAATACATCGAAAACACCAAGGAAGGCGACTCGAAGTGCTCCGGTGAACGGCCTGGCGCGCCAGATCTGCTCGCCTTCAATGAGCACCTGAGGGCGACGGATGGAGTATGCCGCATCGGCTCGTAGCTCGAGCCCATAGGACGGAAGAAACCAACCGCCCACGCCGACCCGCGTACCGATGTCGACCACTGCCACAGGCGGTGTGTGAATGGAAGCCGTCTTTTCTTGGTCTTCTACGAATAGCTGCGCGAATTCACCAACGCCACATCCACGCACGAAAAGCTTTTTGGCGAATAAATGACGTACGCAAGCAACAAACACAGCGCCCGCTCGCGCGGCGGTGGCATTTCTCATGTTTGGCACGGTCCAAGCATGATCGTAGCGACCTTCAATCCCCACGCTAATGCGGTTCCATTGCGCTTCGATACTCGTTGTCGCGCTCAGCGACGTGTCCGGCGCGTTCCACCACGCCGGCCCAATTGCCAACGACAATGCGAGGTTCGGGATTGTAGACGATCGACGAGGAGAAGTGCCTAATTGGGGAGCAGAGCTTGCGGTAGGTGTCGGCTCGGTTCGTGACAGCTCCGTCGTCTTTGCCGCTTTCTCAGGTGATTCCGAAGTTTCTTTGGCGGCTGGCAATTCGAGCGGATAGACAATATCTCGAAGGACGAACACAATGTGCTCGGCGAGTTGATCGCAACGCCACGACGCAACGTGGGGCGTTGAGTTCGTGGTAATGTTGCCGTTTTCGTCGCGCGCGACAATGCGCGCTTCTATTTCCTTGGCAGTCGGCCTTATTTCGACTGAAATCGCGCGGGCAGCATCCTTCTTGAAAGGATCTTCCCCATTGGTTCTTGCCGCAAGCAGCGTACGAAGGTCGTCTTCACTCGGGCAATTGCTGGGAGCGGTCTCTGCGCGCGTATAATGTAAGCGCCAGGCGCGCGTCTCCCCGGGAGCAGCGAAAACGATCGAAGAAAACCCGAGAATGAGCGCGAAGGATAGAAATCCCGCCACCATAGGGTTTGCCGAAGCCCTCATGTTCTTTCTGACGAACTCCATCGAGTGCCGGGAGCATGCCTGGCAAACGATCCCAAGACAAGAGTATCGTTGAAATTGCGGTAAAACCCGGTGGGTTGTTCGGGAAAGACCGCGAGTCTTGACGGACGGACGAACCTCCCGCTAGCGTGCGGCACCATGCGATGCTTTGCGTCTAAGATGCTCGTAACCTGGCTGTTGGCGATGCTGGGGATTGCCGGCGGATGTGGTTACGTCGATATCAATTTGAACGGGTATTGCCGCGACGAACAGGAAAAGGTCGTTCCTTGCTGCGGTCGCTACCCGGATCTGTACGTGTGCCCAGATGGCGGCGTCGATGCCGATACCGACGCAGGTGCTGACGCGTCGGACGACGGCGAAGCCGACGCCAGCGCTGACGATGGCGGTCCACCAGCCGCGGTTTGTCCGTGGTCTTGCACGACGACGGGCGGCGGCGGATTTGACCCGTTTCCATCGTACGTGTGGACGGGAGATGAAGCGGCGCCGCCACCGCAGAAGCTCAGCGGGCTAGCGTGGGCAGGCTGGGTGGACGTCACGTTCGCCGAGTCGATCTGCCCGACATGCTCGTGTACTGCGCCCACGACGGCGGATGCTGGATGTCTCTTACCGGCGGTGTGGAGCATCGAGTCGACGGTTTGTCAAGCGCCGTCTTCCCCGAGCGTAACATCCTTCGATCCACCTATGGATTGGAGCGGAGGTTGCACTTCGACAAACCCAATCGCTTCGGGCTTGTCTTGCGATGGCGAGCCGTGCGTGAAATCGTTGGTGGTCAAAGCACCTGTGATCGCACCTTGTGTTGCAGAGCCGGCGATGCCACCGAAGGGACAAACCCTACTGCCACCGACGCGCACGAAAGTGATCGAGTACGTTGCGGGGTCGCACCCAGGAACGTGCGATGAAACGACGAACTGCATCGCTCCGCCTCCCGAAGGCTACA
>CAZETM010000989.1:0-3533 GCA_964514885.1 uncultured Polyangium sp.
CCTGGGCGAGGAACACTTCGGCGGCGCTCTCGCCGGGCAGGTCACGCTGGCGCATTTCAAGCGCGACATGCTGAAGCGACGCCTCGTCTGCTGCAGCATCCGGACCAGTCGACAGACTCGATTCACCTTCCGCGAGGTGGACGAGGACGGAGGCGTGGACCCTGCGCGCGAGGCCGCCATCGACGGCATGGTGTTCGCGCACGACTTCGCGATCACGCCATCCTGGTATGTGCTCGGGGGCAACCCAATGCGCATGAAGCCACTGGAGCTGGCGAAGATGCTGCTCGGCACGTCCACCCTGTTGAAGTCTGTCGAGCCTGACCTCTCGCGGCCCGGGGTGATTCACCTCGTTCCACGCGGCGGGGCGGGTGCGGTGCGAACCGTGACGCTCCCCGGGCCCGCGTTCGTCGTGCACTTCGGCAACGCGTTCGAGCGGAGCGACGAGCTGGTGGTGGACCTCGCCGCATTCTCCCGCTTCTCCTTCGGTGAGGAGTTCGGCTACACCGGCCCGAGCACGCCTTTCGACCCCAGCCTGCCAGACGCCCGCGGCCCCCATCGGCTCATGCGAATCACCATCCCGGCCGGGAGCGATACCGCGACCTGGGCGCCGTTGACGGAGCACGGCGTGGACTTCCCGCGCTTCCACCCCGACCACGAGGGGCGTGAGACGCCCGCGCTTTTCGGAGCCACACGGCTGGACACGCGGTACTCGGATCCGTTCGATTCCATCATTCGCGTCGATCTACGCGATCCTTCGCGGCCCCCGACACTTTGGACGGCGCCTGCCAATGTGTTCGTGGGTGAGCCGATCTTCGTGCCTGACGCCGAGCGTGAAGAAGCCGGGCACGTACTGGTGATCCTTTCCGATGGGATTGCAGGCACCTCGACGCTCGGCATTTACGACGCGCTGTCGCTCGAAGCTGGGCCCGTCGCATCGATTCCCCTGCCGCTGCTCCCGATCGGCTTTCACGGGGACTGGGATGCCGCGCCGAGTGCGGGTTGACCGTTGAAATATTGAAAACGCCAAGTGTAGGGGCGCGATTTGTCGCTCCCCTACGATTACAAAAAAATCCACGGGCTGTTAAAGACAGGGACGCGTTCGCGCGGGGAGGGCAAGGGGCACTTTTCCAGCGCGGGTCCAAAACGCTTTCGCGCCCATAACCGAAAGACGTTGCAAATTTCGGGAAGTTTCACGTCCTTCGGCGTTTCCATTCTATCAATCAACCTTTTCACGTCACTCAGCCGAAATTCCGACGTCCGATATTGTGCTTTCAGGCGCACGAGCTCGCGATCGAGAAGGGGTAAGCTGGAGTTGCGGAAAGGAATTTGGGGATTGCGATTGCCAGTGCTCGACCTTCATTTGCACCACGGTCAAAACGTCCGGTTTGGTCGGATGCGGTTTCGATTCTTTGGAGATGCGCCGCAAACAATAACAGCACAAATGAAGTTGATCGCGTAGCAACTGCGTCCGGATTTCTTCCTTCACTGGAGTGAAATCCTTCCCATCATAGATGGCACCGGGCACCGCTCGATACGCTCGCAACGCGTGCGGTTCAATCTCCTTCTGGATGAGCCTCATCAAATCCTTCCACAATGTCGAGCATGTTTCGCAATCTGCCGATGTCCGGATCGCGTTCGGTCAACAAATCTGCCAGCCTGTCCAAGCGATTTCGCACATCATCGTATTTGTGGTCGTCGAGCAGTCGCGTGATTTCAGCAAGTTCCGCGGCTGTTTCGGCTGGACGGACGCTCGTACCGAACACTTCGGCAAGAAGCGAATTCGTATCGCGTCCTCGAGTTGGTGCCGGCGGTCGATACAATCGATGGTCCTCCAGCACGAGAATGGCATCTTGCGATACCGAACTCAGCACCTGTGGCGAATGCGTCGTTGCAATGAATTGAACTCGCGGAAATGCCCTTTGCAAATCACCTGCAATGCGACGTTGCCACGCAGGATGTAGATGCAACTCGAGTTCGTCGATGAGAACGATGCCCGGCGTCTTCGTCGCAGCTTCGACGCCCAAGTGGGGATTCAACGTCGCTGCGCGATACGCCATGTCCGCGACCATGCCCAGCATGTTTTTTTGACCGTCACTCAATTGGTCGAATGCGAGGAAAAGTCCGGTGGTTTTCGATCGGGCGGCGAGATTGTCGAGACGGGCGTCATAGCGCACGAGGTCGAACCCATCGAGACATTCGAGCAAAGCGCGTTTGCTCGCCTCGAGCACTGCCGGGGCGCGATTGTCCTGAAGCGCAAGCAGTTCCATGCGCCGAAACCATGCCCGCATGCGTGAAAGATTCGTCGAGGGCTCAAGGCAATCGTTATATCCTGCCAAACGTGACAGTTCGCCGTGGTTTTTCCCGTCATCCGCCTTCGCCCCTCGCCACGTACGCGCCGTGCCATAATAAGCAATCAGTGGAAGGGTCACGTCGAAACCCTCTTGAACGGCACAGCGAACGATGTCTCGCACATCGAACGACGGCACACCCTCGCCCGAACCGCCTCGAGTCTTTTTCCCGCGCACTTCTTTGATCACCGAACTGCATTCGATACGGCTACCGTGAATGTGCGTCATGACTTGCACGCTGGCTGGATACTGTGGCTCGAACGTCGTCGTGTCGCCCTTGTCGATTCGAGCCACGCGAACGTCATGTTGGGGCACGATTTCCGCGAAATATATTTTCCCGAGTTCATTTTGAAGAACCAATGGAATGTGCAAGAGTTCCATGGCGATCCCATCGAGCACCGTGGTTTTCCCTGCACCATTTTGCCCGATCAAAACGTTCATTCCCGCGCCAAATGAAATGTCCGCCCGCTCGAAGCACCGGAAATTCTCGAAAATCACCCGTTCGATGTACGCCGTTGCGTCATCGTGTTGTTCCAAGCGTGTCCAAGACCGAATCGGAGTGGCTCGAAATTCGTCCGGGATCGATGCATTGCCGCTCAGCGCCTGCTTCCAAACCTCGGGTGGCACGAGCAACAAGCGTAATCCAGCGAAATGCAATGGACGGGGAACGTCGACGCGTTCGTTCACCATCACGAGAGCCGCTCCACGCGTGTGGTCGGCACGTTCTACCTCATGGATTTCGCTCGTCCCCACATACGCTCGGAACAACCATCCTACCAGCGCTAGGTCTTCGTCGCTCTCGTGTTGTGGGTGTTCGAGGTGGTTGTCGAGACCATCTGGGACCTTGGAAATCATCATGCGATCACTGGTCATCTCGCAACGCGAAAACGCGTGGCGACAGATGTACACGACGCACAGTTCGCCGGCAAGATTCGGGATGCGTTTTTTTGCGGTGCTTGCGTTCGCCGTTTGTCTCGCACTGCGCCGTAGCCGAGCATAGTCGCAGCTTGCGCCCCTCATTCAACACAGCCGGCCCTTGTTTTGCCGATGAACACTACATGCTTCCGCCCGAGCGACGGCTTTTGCGCGACCCTGCCAGGGCTTTGGGTAGACAACCGCTCATCACCTCGAATACGCCCGCCACTCCATTCGCGAACACGCCACGAACACAATCGTCCCCGCCTT
>CAZETM010000990.1:0-3530 GCA_964514885.1 uncultured Polyangium sp.
GCGATCCGCGCCGGCGCGGATGGTCGCGCCGCTTTCCTTGCGCACATTCCGCCATCGTCAAACGTTGCGTTAACACATCGGTGCGCCGATCCGGACGCGCGCAGATGACTTGATCGGTATTCGCGGGCTGGTTCCCGCGCGTCGGAAGTGCACCGACAACGAGGTTGCAGACAATCCGCGCCTGCGCGGATCGTCGCCAGCATGTCCCCGGTACGATCCGCGCATGTCAAAACGTTACAACCGTATGCGGTGGGCATGTTCCGGCGCGTCCGGGCGCATTTTCCAGCGCTGATTACGGATTACGGCGATCCGGACCCGTCCTCGCCGTTTTTCTTTGTGCGCCGCCGCGCGCGATAGAAAAACGATTCGACGAGTTTGCGTTGTCCGGGGAATGTCGCCCGTAGTTGCCCGTAGGCCTTTTCGAGCGCGACGCGAACGGCGAGGCGCGCCTGCAATTCCGCATCGCCAGCTTGGTGCTCCGCCGATTCCGCATTGTCGAGCGTTGTGAGAGTGGACAGACTTTTGGACAATGCCAGGTCGAGATCCGTTTTGATTCGCTCTTTCCCGTCGAATTCTGCAATGCTGGCGTACCTGTCGCGCAAACGCGCCACGACTTCCGGTTCTTCGCGCATTTTGGCGTCGGTCACATCGCCTGCCGTACCATCTTGAAAAACGGCTCGAAAAACCGGATGCGTCCGGTCACGCATGGCCGGACCATTCAATACGGCGTCGCTCGTGGCCATGACTCGCTTGTCGAGCACGATGTCGCGAATGCCGAAACGTGCGCGCAATTTCGTCGCTTCGCGTTCCGCGGCTACTCGCGTGATGATACCGCCCCGCAATCCAGCCGCGGCCGTCGAAACGATCAGGCCGGTTTCGACCACGACCTGGCGTTGTTCTTCACTGATGATTTCCGCATCCGACCAGCCTTCGACCGCGCCCTCGAAGTGGTCGGTGAATTTCAAGTACGTGTCGCTTCCCGCATCGATGTCCGGCAATTCCATTACAAATTCCTTTCTCGACCCTGCGGATCGAGTCCCGCAATTCACGACGTGTGCGGATGTTCGCTCTGATGCGGATGGAAGGCAAGACAATTTTTCGGATGCGTATTTTTCGTAAGGCTTCACCACCTGGTCGGGATTTTCGCCCCAAGATCACGTTCTCCCGGCGGCTCGCGCCGGCACTGCCCCCGCCTTGTCGCAGCAGCTCACGCGCCGGAGACGCGCACTGCCCCCGGCGTGTCGCACATCTGGAACGGCAGGGCGCTGGTAAATCATTGTCGCACGGCAAATACACGAGAGGCAGCGTCGTGAACCTGGCCCAAATGGCCCCGAAACAGACTGGCACGCTTCGTGTTAATGCCTCGGTAAGCCTTGCACTGGACAAGCCGATACTCCTATCGGCTCTTTGCAAAGCACGACGACGACAACCCCGCGCTATTCCAAGCGCGCGAAATGGAGACAAGTCATGAACAAGAAGCAAACCGTTCAAGTATGCGACCTCGATTATAACGTTCTTCCGGCGGGTGCCGAGGGCTCGACGAAGATCCTGTCGATCCCGCTGGTGCCCGTGATCATCGTCATCCTTGCGAAGATGCAGTGATGTACTCGAAACGACAGAGCAGAGTGCCTTGCGTGCTCCGCTCTGTCGTTTCGTTGCGGTCTACTTGTTTTCTCTTCGGCGCAATATGGCGTCCGTGCTGCCTCATTAAAGGGCTAGAGACAATGCTTTACGACGTGATATCCAATGAGCATCCGACATGCTTGGTTTTGCTAAACGATGCTCGCCAGATCATAAACCGTCATGGATCGCTGGGTGACCTGAAGGATTGTGTACGGGAAGTCCTTTTCAGCGGCGAACTGCAGGCCATCTTGACCACTGCGGTACAACAGATTTTGAACGATCCTGCGGCAAACCCTTCTCTGATGCAGCAAGAGAACATTGTCTTGTGCAGCGATTTCGATGGTCTCCTGCTTGCCCTTGGAAAGACGTCGTTTCGCGACAGTTCTCCCATCTACACATCAAGCTCGGACGCGTTGATTGGAGCTGCGTCTCCCAGCGGTTTCAGCTATCAACGATATACGATTGGCCAGGGTTATGATAACGTGGTTTTCGACCCCAACGTCAAAATCGTTGCCAGTGAACCCGACTTTTGTTCATTCGGAGATGCGGTATTGTTTTCACAAGGAGCCGCGTCCGAATATAGAGACAATGGCTCGTTGGTGCTGAAAGTCATCAATCAGCGCAGCAGCGAATCCATGATGTGGGAGTTCGACAGGGTCACGTATCGTGCGTGCCGCGCATACGCGGCGGACGCTGGAGGAACGACCCTGCGATATCTCGTTCGTTTTCTCTCCGAATTCGGCAATGAGGCGAGCGTTGGCGCAATCAAGCGACTTCTGTCGCATCGCTACCACTATGTTCGGTGGGACGCGGTCAAAGCACTTGGAATGCTCGACGCGGACGAGCTTCACCGTGTCTTGCAAATGACGCGCGACGACCCACACCCGCATATCCGCAAGGCTTCGGAAAAAATGCTCGAGCAGCTTGGGAGGTAATCCAATGGCAATCAATACTTTTCACTCGACGGACAAGAAAATCTCCCTCGAGGAGTTCATCGATTTCGTCGATAGCAACATCGATATCCGGGACGACGATAGCGTAGTTTCGGCTGCGCCAATGCTCGAGGCTTTGGCCAACAACAAAGAGCTGCTCGTCGACATCTACAACAAAGAGTTGCTCGAGTACGATCTGAAAAAAGGCGCTGCCTACTCGCCGTCCTCTGCGGTGTTGGGGAGGGGCCGCGAGTCCAAGTTCGTCGTTCGTGCCAACCTTTGGCCTTCCGCGGGACATGGGGCTGCCAGGACGATCGAGGAGAGCCTTTTCTCTTATGCGATGGCGCACGATCACAATTTCAGCTTCCTGACCGCGAATTATTTCGGGCCGGGATACGAAACCGAGATCTGGGAGTACGCCGATTACGGCTCTGTGGTCGGTTATGTCGGAGAGCCTGTCCCATTGGCTTTTCTGGAGCGAACGCGCCTGCATTCCGGTAAACAGATCTTCTACAGGCGCTGCCGAGATATCCATATTCAGTTTGCTCCGTCCACGTTTTCGGCGTCCATCAATCTGATGATGCCTTCCGCAACGGATATCCTAACGGATCAGTTCGTCTTCGATTTGGAGAGGCGGCAGATCGCATCGCACCCTGAGGGTTGTCCTTCTTCGCGGCGAGTTTTCTTGATGGAGATGGCCGGCGCGCTCGGTACTGAAACGACCGCCGAGATTCTGTTGAAGATTGCGTCGTCGCATGCTTGTGCGAGGACACGGGCCAGCGCGCTGCGAGGCGCACTGAAGATCTCGCCGACGCTGGCAAATACCTTGCCCCACAGAATCAAGGACGACTCGTCGCACCATGTCCGGACAGTGCTTGCGGAGGCAGCAATCTAGTGAGGTTTCATGTCGAAAACTTGCCATTTCTCCTCGATGCAGTGTAGGGCCCGGATTGCATGCATCGAAGGACATGGCGG
>CAZETM010000991.1:0-3523 GCA_964514885.1 uncultured Polyangium sp.
GCGATCGCTCGAGCAGCAACCGCCGCGCTGCTTGCACACCTCGGCAAAGATGATCGCGTCGCAGTGTGGGCTGGCGACACGGGGCTCACGCCTGTCGTGCCTGGCCGAGACAAACTCGAGCCCATCGATGAAGCAGGTCGTCGCGACGTGCTTGCGCGGCTGTCACGTATCGATCGTGGTGGAGCCACCGACCTGGGCAGCGTGCTCAGTCTTGCGGCAGCATCGCTGGATCCCGCGCGTCGAGGAGCAGTCGTGTACATCGGCGATGGCTCACCGACGGTGGGTGAGATGGGTCTGCAAGATCTTCGAGACAAACTCGCGAAGTTGCCCAGGCCCGTGCGGATGTTCGGCATCGGTGTGGGCGACGAGGCCAACGTCGCGCTGCTCGAAGGGCTTGCGCGTGGCGGTTTTGCAGAACGAGTCTCCGATGCGAACGCTGCAGCACGCACGGCGTTACGTCTGCTCGAACATGCGGAACGTCCTGCATGGCTCGGTGCACAGGTGGACCTCGGCCCCACGGTCGAGCGAATTTTTCCGCGCGATCTCGGCGCGCTCGTGGCGGACGAAAGCATCACGGTCATCGGACGTCTGACCAAAGCTGGAGCTCCCACGTCGATTGCGTTGACGGGTCC
Source organism: uncultured Polyangium sp. (assembly GCA_964514885.1). Taxonomy (GTDB): domain Bacteria; phylum Myxococcota_A; class Polyangia; order Polyangiales; family Polyangiaceae; genus Polyangium. The sequence goes on from CAZETM010000991.1 coordinate 633, forward strand.
CACGGGTACCATTCGGACAAACCTGAAGCTGTCGCCGATCGACGAACAGGGCGATTTGCGTAGGCGATGGGCCGAAGGGCGTCTGTTGCAGATGATGACCGAAGCAACCGGGCGCGCTGCGATGGTCGATCTCGGATCACGCCACGCGATCATCACGCCCGTCACGTCGCTCTACGTGCCGACGAAGAACGAGATGACCTCGGAAGAACGGTCCGATCTCGAACGGAAAAAGGGCCTTGCCAAGAGCCTCGTCGACACGAAACGCAGCCGATCGATTGGGTGGACACCGCTCATCAAGTCGGACGCGGATGAAGAAGAAGATAGGCCCATGGAGCAGGTGGCCGAGGCGAGTGCCGACAACAAAGAAGGCGGCACGGGCACACGCGCGAAGGGCGAAGAAGGCTCGATGGGCAACCCCAATGCGCGTTTCGGCGTGCGCGGACCTGCGGACAGCCAGGATCCGCACATCGCGCGACAAGCATCGCTCGCCGACGCAGCCGAGTTCGGAATGATCGGTTTGCTGAATACCGGTGCAGGCGGTGATCCCAACGCGCCCGCCGCGCCCTGGGGTCGCGATGATTCGATCAACAACGATGCCACTTCCGCACGCGGAAACATGTGGGGTGACACCGTAGGCGATTCGTTTGGCTCCGGAGGACTTGGTTTGTCCGGGGTCGCCGAAGGCGGCGGAGGCCGAGGCGATGGAATCGGGCTTGGCTCGATCGGAACCATCGGACACGGCGCTGGAACCGGCACGGGCCAAGGGTTTGGCTCGGGACACGGACGCCTTGGCGGCTCACATCGTTCGAAACCGGACGAAGTTGCTGTCGCGCCCGCCCCACGCGCAGCCGCGATGGCGACAGCAGCAGCGACCTCCTCCCCAGGCTCGCCACCAGCCAAACCATCGGCTGGATACGACACGGATCTACCCGCCGCGGAAGCTGTCGCTCAACTGAAAGCACCGCTCGGATCAACAACGGTCGCGACGACCCCGATCAGCGGCGATGGTTACCTGAACACCGAAGGCTCGAAGCAAACCGGCGAACTCGCAGAGAACAACAACAAGGCGAAAACGAAGAACCTCGATGGACGTTTTTCCGGAACGACCATCACCATCAAGGTGGGCGATGTGTCGCATCGTCCTTCGCCATGCAGCGGTGCCGCGTTCGTTCCGTTCGAGGAGCGAATCGGACTGTGGCGTGAGCGTTTCGGTCGCATGACCGGCAATGCGCAAGGGGTCGCGTCGGTGTACCGAACGGCGCTATCGACCTGTGAAGCACCCACGTGGCGTGAACGATCGAAGCTCGTCTCGCTGATGCTCGATGCGATGCCGTCGGTGGCAGGGAAAGTGTCGCTCTGGCGCGTGATGTTCACGGATCTGGGCGTCGCCGATGCGCTGTACCGCGGCATGCTCGCGCGTGTGCGTACGGCTTCGGAAATCCGCGAGCTGCATACGGCCCTTGGACTTCAAACGATCGATCCAGGTGTCCTCGACAAACTCCTCAAGGAAGCGAAGACGCCCGCCGATCGTGTGAAGAAGCTGCGTGAATTGGTATCGCGTTGGCCCAGTGATTTCGCACTGGCCCTCAAGCTGCTCGATGCGCTCGAAGACGCGGAAGACTTTGCCGGCGCGAAGGAGCTGGGACGAACCTTGCGCTCACGCCCCGATGTCGATGCTCACGTGCGTACTGCCGTGGGCGAGCTGCACCTGCGTCTCGCGGCTCGAGAAACCGACGCGAAGCAGAAGGCGTATCACCAAGCGGAAGCGCAACGCGCGTTCGGCGAGATCGTGGAGTTTGCCCCGGATGATCCAGTGGCCCGTCGAAGGCTGGGAGATCTTTTGAGGACCCACGGGTTTTACGCGGAGGCGGCGCGCCAATACCAAACGCTCGCTCGTCTCGCTCCGGATGACACGACGGTGGCGCTGCTTCTGGCGGCTTCCGCCGAAGGTCTGGGCAAGCTCGAAGAAGCGATCAAGTGGACCGAAAAAGGCGGCGCAGCGGGTGCTCCCGATGTGTCTCAAGGTCCGGCCGTGACAGCACGAGCGTTTGCCGCGACGTACCTCGCGTGGGGTCGTCTCGAAGCGAAGAAGTCCGGGAAGAAAGATGAAGAGCAAGCGCTGCGAGCACGACTGCTCCGCGTGATCTCGACGGAACGTGCATCAGTCAAAGCACCGCGCGCAGCACGCGTGTCGCTCACTTGGTCGCATCCCGAGTTCCACCCGTCGCTGTGGACCAACGCGCTCGGCACGGAAATGCCGGCACCCGAAGGCGATGTGACCCTCGGCATCGCACAAGCTCTCTTGCCGATGCGACCGGATGCGAAGGTGTGGATACGTGTCGAACCTGAAGACGTCGCACATGCCGCACGTCTCGGAGCCGAAGCCACGTTGACGATCGTGTTCGACGAAGGCGAGGACGGCGAAACGATCGTGAAGCTTCCGATTCGCTTCACACGCGATGGAAAAGCAGCACGCGTGTTCGCGATTTCGCAGGGTGAAGCCCGGGAGATCCAGCCGTGAGCGACGAACGAAAAGAAGAGCAAGAACAGGCCGCCACGGCTCCGGCATCCGAACACGCAGCTCCATCGACGGTTCGTAACGACGAAGCGCCAGACGCGCCGCTCGTTGCGCCCATCGACGAAGCCGTTGGTGGTCCAACGAAACGCGCAGATGACTCGGCAACGAGCGATGATGACGACGATGACGATGTCGCCTTAGCGCCTTCGCCTCCGCCAGCAGCGCCCCAACCGGCCGAGCGACGAATCGTCGTGGTTACTCGTGCAGACTCGCTCGATACGGTCGAGTGGCTGCCGCTCAGCGATCCTCGAGCCATCACGCAATATCACCGCTCGAATCGCTACTCGCTGCCGCCGGAAGGACGATCGATCTC
>CAZETM010000992.1:0-3520 GCA_964514885.1 uncultured Polyangium sp.
CGCACATCCACCAGCCGCAACCACTGAAACAATCGCAAACAATGCCAAGCGTCGCATTAGAACCTCCCAGACAAGCCAAGTCCACCACCACCATTCAGCACCAGTGGAGCAACGCTCGGGGTCTTATTTTCTTTCGCACTTCGAGACGAAATCACCAGCATCACCGCTCCGGCCGCCGCACCCGCAATGCCAACTACCCAAAGAGCCGCATTCGCATTCATGAGCGTTTGCTGATCGTTAATTTTTGCACGCCCCTCGGGTGTGCAAACCTGCTTCGGGCAAAGCTTGTCAATCTCCGATTGATTCGACACGATCACTCCCCCAGTAATCGCCGCTCCCAGTAACGCAGCCCCACCAACGCCCAATCCAACAAATCCACCAATCTTCAATGGCGAAGGACCTGCAGGCGGAGGAGGCGGCGGCGGCGGCGCGACACTCGTCGTGGGCACCGGCGTCGCAACGACGGCTTCACCAGGCTCAATCACGACTTCAGTGCGCTCCCGTTCGTTGAGCACGATTTCGGCGCGACGATCAGCGTGGTTCTTCTTGCGCAACGTGATCACGTGCTTTCCCGCGTCAACGAGCACAGGTGACTCGAGTTTGTTCGTCGAAACCGGTTCGTCATCGAGCAACACTTCGAACGGCTGAAACTTTGTGCTCACAACAATTCGCACACGCGGAACGCGCGCTTCGAGTCCTTCGATCGATTTCTTGACGACGGGCGTGCGTTTGTCCGTCGCATCGATCAGCGACAAACCGCGCTGCCAATGTTCGAGCGCCAAAGCAAGTTTGCCGTCGCGCTCGTCACACTGCGCAACGTTGAAAAGCGAGTTGGCTACCGCAAAAAGCTCCAGGCTCTGGCGCATGAGCGTACACGCCGCGGGGTTGTCACCCTTCTCGAGCGCCGCTTGCCCCTCAGCAAAAAGTCGCTGCGCTTCAGCTTTGCGATCCACCGCTTCATCGGCAGGGGCAATTGCAGGCACGAGCAAACCCACCGCGATCACAGCGAGACCTGCGATCGTTCGTTGCCGCAAGGCGTGAACCTTCATGCAACGCAGTCTAGGTTAAAATGATGGCGGAAAGGAAGTCCTGCGTTCTGATTTATGCACATCAGTCGGACGTAAGAGAACAGCCTGAAACACTGCTTTTCTGATCAGCCTGCGTCTTCGACTTCGAGCGCCCACGCACCGCGGTCGAATGGCAACCCTTCGGCTTCTTGAATGCGGATGACTCGTTCGCGTTTGCCGACGCGCTGCATTTCGAGCGCTCGGTGATGACAATATGGATTGTTGCCAGGTTTGCCGAAAAGCGCGGTGGCCATCCAGGTGCATCCGCCACGACAAACCGAACCGTAATAACACGTGCGGCAATAGCCCCAGCGCTCCTCGGGGCCGCGATCTCGCATGTGACGCAATGCAGATGAACGCTCCCAGATGTCGCGTAACGATGCCGTGCGAATGTTTCCCCCAACCCAAGACTCGGTGGGAAGCGAAGGACAACCTTTGATGTCCCCATTCGATTCGATCCCGAGCGTCGAGCGGCCAGCACTGCACGATTCACCATGTTTCTCGGTGGTATGGCTGCGCAAAAGATGCTCGAATGGGCCGTAATACCCGACATTGTTTCCCGGCATCATTTTGATGCCCGCCGCATTGCAACGTTCTTTGAGCGCCGCGAGCATCGGGAAAAGCTCCAGCAAATCGTACGGTTGCAAAAGCACGTCGGGCTCGTCGGCCGCTCGTCCGACGGGAACCGTGAGTTGTATTTGCCAACCATGAGCGTGCGACTCGACGAGCACATCGAAAATGGAAGGCAGATCCGGCATGCTGAGGCGATTGATTTGCGTGTTGACCGCGACTTGCATTCCCGCTTCGCGCGCATGTACGAGCGCACGTCTCGCGGCTGCGTAAGACCCAGACAAACCGCGTAATCGATCGTGCGTGGTTTCGTTTCCGTCAATGGAGACGGCCATACTTTGTACGCCTGCGGCTTTGGCCTCACGCGCTCGTTCGGGCGTGATTCCTCGACCGCCCGTCACCACGGTGCATTGCATTTTATTGCGTCGCACTTCACGGACGACTTCGAGCCATCCGTCGTGAAGATAGACCTCGCCGCCAATCAGAGCGACTTCGCGGACGCCGAGGTCCGCCATTTGCCGAACGAGATCACAGGCTTGGACGGTCGTGAGTTCGTCCGGACGAGCGCCTCCTGCGCGTGAACCGCAATGGCGACACGCAAGATCACAAGCGAGCGTCAATTCCCAGACGGCATAAATGGGACGGCAATCGAGATCGATGTCGCGTGATTCGCCAGCCAGTGGTAAATGCGGGCCTCGGGCTTGGCTTTTCGTGCGTTCGGTGGGAGGCAGAACGGGTAAACTGCGCGGACGTGGCGCGTCGAGAATTGCTTGGCGATCGCCTGGACCGAGCGGGTCTAGGGCGGGTTTGTCTTGGTCCTGGTTCTTCACGGACAAACCAGTTCACACGCGTACGACGTCGTAAGCTTCGTCCGGAAAAACGCAACCGTAGGGCGGACAAACGCCATTTTGGCATCCACCACCTTTTCGCCAGCGACGCTCGCGCCAATCGACATTGTTGTCCTCGTCGAGCTGTTTGCGTTGCCGTTCTTCCTCTTCGCGTCGTAGCCGTTCCGCTTCGAGCCTTCGCGCTTCTTGCTCGGCGAGCAGTTGCTGCTCCTGATCGTTGGCAATCTCGAGCGAGTCCTTTCGTCTGCGATCGGCATGCGTTTCATTGACGTCGACGGTGACGTTTCCCAGCTCGTCGGGATTACGCACGACGGTGGGCGAGCCGCAACTGGCGGTGGCTACGCTGGCGGCAATGGCGGCACCGACCATGTAACGCTGGGCGCGCGATAGCTCGGGCGCGACGGGCGGTGCGCCTGGATGAGCACTTTGAGCGAATCCGATGCCGCAGAAAGGACACGCGGGCTCGGCGGCGAAAACGTGACGTTTGCAAGCGGGGCAAAGGACCATGGCGTTCATCGAAGTTGAGAACACCGCAGATTGCCGAGCTTGTCAATATCGAAATGCGTTTTTGAGCGTCGGAGGCTGGCTCGGCAGCAAGTAGCGGAAGGCCGCTACACTTCGGAAACTCGACGTCAGGTCATGCAGAATCCCCGGATCAGGACGGCGCTCTCTTCGTTCGATCTCGCGGGCAATGTCCCGTTCAAGCGGGAAATCGTCAGCATCGTCATCGGTTTGGTTGGACATGGTCTGCTCCGTGCACCGTTCAGTCCGTACATGGTCCTCCACCAGGACCTCGAATCGCTGCTTTTCTCATGCATTCTGCGAGGACGTCGATAGCTTTCTTGATTTCCGTCTCATGTTCAGGGTCTGGCGATCCTGCATAACATTCGGTCTGGATCTGCTTCCTCGCCGCCACGCATCTCGTGGCTAGGGCTGGGCGAGAGTGTTGAGGTCGTGGGCTTCGATCGGCACCGCACGCCCGTCATTTTATCCTTGCCTTCCGTTATGACTTCCGTTTATCGTCCACGTATGACG
>CAZETM010000993.1:0-3514 GCA_964514885.1 uncultured Polyangium sp.
CCCCCGCGTCAGATCCGTCCGTTCGGCACGCCTCAGCGCCATTCAATTCCCACCCGCATGCGCGCTGTTTTTCCCTCAATCATACAATTGAATGCGCCTCGTCCAAGCGCTTGCTCGATGGTGCTCGCAAGCACGGAACACCGAGCGAGCGGCGCGGACTGCGAAGCCCCCGGAGCCTCATATCCGCCACTTAGTTGGAGCATTTCACCACATCTCGCCCGGATCGCACCGGACCAAGCTTTTGCCGCCGCACGTCCAGCTCGTGACCACCGATACGGCGGCGGCTCTGGCTATCGCAGCAACGAAGAATTGACCCGAAACGCTCGTCCACGACGATTTCGGGCGCCTACTTCCACTGCAGAACAGCCTCGCGCAATCCCGGATCCGCCTTCACCCACGCTTTGTCCACCTCGGCAAGCACCTTGCGCGCTTCGTCTTCGCGCCCGTCCGCTCGCAGCAAGGCGGCGAGTCGCACGCGCGCGGCCATTGCGTCGAAAGGATGATACCACGGCCCTTCCATGCTCAAACGATAGGCTCGTTCCGCTTCTTCTTTCGCCCCGATCGCTTCGAACACGAGTGCCGCCTCGAGCGCGGCGAGCCACTTTGGTCCTCGCAAATTGAATTCGCGATAGGCCGTCGCCGCGGCACGGTCTCCGCGAATACGCCGCACGAGTGGTAAACTGAACGCCGTACGGTTCTGCAGGTTGAGTTCTCTGAAATCGGGATCGGAATTCCCCAGGATCGCGTCGAGCTCGGACTTTGCGACGGATGCAGGCACGCCCGGCAAGAGCGCCAGCTCCGATGCGACCGAGACGTCTCGACGGGATTTTCGTCCAGGCATCATTCGTTCCCGCGTCAACCGCATTTCGGCTTCCGGCAGCGGCCCGTGCCCCAACAGACGCCGTATTTGCATTGCCAAAGCAGCCACCCCGAAAACTTTGGCATCGTTTTCTTCGTTGGCTGCCAGTCTCCAAAGCTCTTGGTGCATGGACGCCTCGGCCTCCCGCACCCGCCCTGCCAGCAGCAACGCCTGCACGCGCATTTGTGCACCCGCACGCAGGGCGCTCAGGTCCGGCTGACCGATCAGTTCGTCTCCTGCCTCGAGCGCACGCTGCGGATCGAACGCGGCCAATGCAACCGTGCCCCGTTCTTCCAGCAGGTCGTTCGGATCCACCAATTCGGCGCCGAGTTTCTCCTTGACGATCAAAGCCGCCTGCGCTTCTTCGACGTTTCGCAACCGGAGAAGCGTGTCCATGTCTCGGCCTCGCATTTCCGGCAAGCCCGAATCCACCCAATCGAAATACTGCCTGATTTGTTCGGGATTCAAATCCCGTCTGAACGTACATCGCACGATCGGCAGCCCCATGGTCCGTGCATGTTTGGCAAGCCAATCGATCATCGGCCCGGATGTGTCCGTGATAAAGCACCCACACATCGTGAAGAGACCAGCGAAATCCGGATCTTCCGACAACTCCGTATACGACTTGAGCATGTCCGTCACGGAGCCTGGATCATCATCGGGTGTTGGAATGAAAACACCCATTCCCCCAGCCATCAACTTGGCGCGTTTTTCGGACATTTGCGACAATCGCTTGCGCGCTTCCGCCTTTTCCGCGCGGGCTCGCGCCGGATCGCGTGATTTCGAATCGCACGCGGCAAGCGCATGCGGCACGGGGGAGTCCGCATCCGTCACGAGCAATTTTTCCGCTACGGAACCCCTTGTCGCGAATCCAAACGAAAATCGACGAAACCCTCGCTCGATGCGCCGCGCGCTCATTTCGTCCCGGGCACCCCATCCGGCGATACGCTCCGGCGTCATCGGCGGCACGGACACCATCGGCGCGAGTTTTTCAATGGCGTCGTTCGTCGCCGATATCGCCGTTTTCCCAACACCTTCCGCCGTTCGTCCCGCCAATTCGAGCGTCACGTGCGCTTCCTTGTCGCCTCGCAAATCCGCTCGTACTGTCACCCGCGAGCTTCCGGCGACCTGCCACGGCACACCCAATTCGATCCCAAGGCGCGCACACGCGCCTTTTCCAAGCGCATCCGCAAACGCAGGCGTCGTCCCGGGATCCGCGACCTCCGCCGCCCCACACTCGATGGCCGAAACGAGCGTCACGGGCAATGCCACCGATGCGACGGGCGGTGGACGCTTCGCCACGACACCGCCGACGACCAACGCCGCGACCGCGAGCCCCGCCACGCCGAAATACGCCCGTCCAAATCGTTTCTTCGGGCGTACGTCCTCCCTCGGTTTTTCCTCCGAAACCGCCTCCGCGGGCGGCGCGTTGCTCATACCTGCTTTTTTGCCGGAACCAACGTGCTCTCCGGTATCGGCCGTTTCGAACGACATGCCCAGCCGTTCCAATGCCGCAACAAACTCCTTCGCCGAACCAAATCGCTCTTCCTTGCGCTTACGCAAACATCGATCGACGATCTCACCCAGCGCGCCCAGGTCGGGACGTTGCTCCTGAAGGCTTGGCAACGGATCCTCGAGCCGCATGAACGCAGCGAGGCGCGCAAGGGACGTGTTTTCCAAGGGATGTTCGCCCGCGAGCATTTCGTACAGAACGATGCCCGCCGCCCAAATGTCCGTGCGCGCATCAATCGTTTCACCCCGGATTTGCTCGGGGGACATGTACGCAAGCGTTCCGATGATCACCCCTTCCTGCGTTTGATCGGGTCGTTTCGCTTCGACCGGCGAAGCCGCCGAAGTCGACTCGGGGTGTGTCTCCGAGACTTGTTTCGCAATGCCGAAATCAAGCACTTTGATCTGCCCGTCGTTCGATACCAAAATATTTTCGGGCTTCAAATCACGGTGCACGATGCCCATGTCGTGTGCGCGTACGAGCGCTCGCGCGACGGGAAGCATCGCTTCGACGGCAAACTTTGCCGCATCTGGATGGTAATCGGCCATGGCGGCACGCAGCGTCCGCCCCTCGATGTATTCGAGCACCATGTAGGGATAGCCGTCATATTCATCGACGTCGTAAATGACGACGATGTTTTCATGACGACATTGCGCCGTCGCGCGCGCCTCCTTCAAAAACCGGTGTGCTGCCGACCCCGTGTAATGCAACAGGAACTTGACCGCGACGAGACGCCCCAACCGTGTGTCACGCGCCAGAACCACCGTGCCCATCCCACCCGCACCGAGCTGCCGAATGATCTCGTAGTGCTTGACGACCCTTCCCGGCTGGAGGATCGGCATGACCAGTGTCACCGCCTCCGCATCGCGCACCCTGAAAGGTACGCGAGGCTGCCCTCCTGCGGTGGTAAGCGTGCGCGTTTCGGCACCGGCTTCGCACACGGTGGGGGCTTCACCGAGCGACACCGTGTCATCGGCTCCCGAAGGCTTGTCTTGGCGGTGTTTTCCTGCGTCTTGCATGCGCGAAAATCTTCACGAACGAGGGCAATCTCCGGACGCTATCATCAATCCCGCGGCGCATGAAACAAAGGACCCGGCAATTTCGCCATTGACGCGTCTACCTCGCCACGCGTCAATGACCACACC
>CAZETM010000994.1:0-3502 GCA_964514885.1 uncultured Polyangium sp.
GCTGGTGTGCGCCGAAGGGCGGTACATGGAAGGGGAAACCGAACGACGGGCGGGTGTTTTCATCGGTCCGGAATTCGGGACGGTGCAGCGCGCGGATCTGGTCGCCGCGGCGCGCGAAGCGGCCGATGCGGCCTTCGATGTGCTGATAACGTGCGCCTTCAACTACGAGGCGCACACGACCGAATTCGCCAAGCTGGGAAGATTGCCGGTGCTGAAAGCGCGCATGAATGCGGACCTGCACATGGCCGAGAACCTGAAGAACACCGGCAAGGGCAATCTATTCGTGATCTTCGGCGAGCCGGACATCACCATTTTGCACGAAAAAGATGGCAAGGTGCGCGTGAAGGTGAATGGCATCGACGTGTTCAAGCCGCAAACGGGCGAAGTGGTGAGCAATGGACCGGACGAGATTGCGTGCTGGTTCGTGGACACCGATTACAACGAAGAGAGCTTCTTCGTTCGGCAAGCGTATTTCCTCGGCGCGAACGACCCGTACAATGCATTGAAGACGACGCTGAAAGCGGAGATCGATGCCGACGGCTGGGCCACGCTGCATAGCGATACGTCGCGACCCTTCGAGAAGCCGAGCAAAGGACGCATTGCAGTGAAAGTGATCAACCACCTGGGCGACGAAGTGATGAAAGTATTCAAGGTGTAAGGGCCATGGAATTTCGTATTGCCGATACGTTCACGGGGAGTTTGGCGCGCCTGACGGGCGACGAGCAAAAGGCCGTCAAGATGACGGCGTTCGATCTGCAATTGAACCCGAAGAGCCCGGGAATGCAGTTCCACAAGCTCGAGAATGCCAAGGACAAGAATTTTTGGTCGCTGCGGGTGAATCGCGACATTCGGCTGATCGTGCACCGAGTGGAAAACGCAATTCTCGTTTGTTACGTGGACCATCACGACAAGGCGTATGCGTGGGCGGAGCGGCGGAAGGTCGAGACGCATCCGAAGACGGGCGCGGCGCAATTCGTGGAGATTCGCGAGCGGGTCGAGGAATACCACCAACGGGTCGAAGCGGCGAAACCGGCGAAGGCGCCAAAACGAATCTTTGCCAAGCTGTCCGATGACGAGCTGCTCGATTTCGGCGTGCCGACGGAATGGGTGGAGGACGTGAAACAAGCCACGGAGGAATCGTGGCTCGATTTGGCAGACCATTTGCCCGCGGAGGCGTCCGAGGCGCTCTTGCAAGTGGCGACGGGCGGAAAGGCTCGTGCGCTGCAATCGATAACGACAGGCAATCCATTCGAGCACCCGGATGCGCAGCGACGATTCCGGATCATGTCGAGCGCGGATGAATTGCGCTTGGCGCTCGAATATCCGTGGGACAAGTGGACGGTGTTTTTGCATCCGGACCAGCGACAGATGGCGGAGCGCGATTACGCGGGGCCTGCGCGGGTATCGGGATCGGCGGGGACGGGAAAAACGATCGTGGCGTTGCACCGCGCCGGGCACCTTGCGCGGACGAATCCGGATGCGCGGGTGCTGCTGACGACGTATTCGAATACGTTGGCGAACGCATTGCAATCGAAACTAAGGGTGCTGTTGGCCAACGAGCCGAAGCTGGCGGAGCGAATCGATGTGCATTCATTGACGGCTCTGGGAATGCGCTTGCACCGGGCGCACGTGGGGCAGGTGCAATTGGCGACCCGCGCGCAGGTGCGGGACATGGTGAAGGAAGCGGCGGAGGCGACGTCGGGGCACAAATTCAAGTTGCCGTTTCTATGGGCGGAATGGGAGCACCTGGTCGATCCGTGGCAATTGGATTCATGGAAAGCGTATCGGGAGGTCGCTCGATTGGGGCGCAAGACGCGAATTGCCGAGGTGCAGCGCGAGGTGTTGTGGTCCATTTTCGAGAAGGTGCATGGCGAGCTGGCCAAGCGTAAACTGACGACGGAATCGGGGATGTTTGGCGCGGTCACGCAAGCGATCACGAACAAGCACGTGATCTTCGATTTCGCGGTGGTGGACGAGGCGCAAGATTTGGGGGTGGCGCACGTGCGCTTTTTGGCAGCTCTTGGCGGGGGGCGTACCAATGCATTGTTTTTCGCGGGCGACTTGGGGCAGCGCATTTTCCAACAACCGTTCTCGTGGGCCAAACTGGGGATCGATGTGCGAGGTCGGTCGCGGACGTTGCGAGTCAATTACCGTACGTCACACCAGATTCGCAGCCAGGCGGATCGATTGCTGGACGGGACGTTCACGGACGCGGACGAGAATGTGGAAAAGCGTAACGATACAGTGTCGGTGTTCAATGGTCCGGCGCCGATCATTCAAACGGTAAAGAACGCCGGCGAAGAGACGAAGTTGGTAAGCCAATGGCTGGCGGAGCGGTCGAAGGCGGGGATATTGCCGCATGAAATGGGAGTCTTCGTTCGGTCGAATGGCGAACTCGAACGAGCGAAAGCAGCGGTGGAGGCATCGGGAATGCCGAGTAACGTGCTCGACGAGGATATGGAGACGGTGACCGGGCGCGTTTCGGTGGGTACGATGCATTTGGCGAAGGGATTGGAATTTCGCGCAGTCGTGGTGATGGCTTGTGACGATGACGTGATTCCGATGCAATCGCGGCTGGAGGAAGTAGGAGACATGGGGGACATGGACGAGGTATACGACACGGAACGGCAACTTTTGTACGTGGCGTGCACGCGTGCGCGCGACGATTTGCTGGTGACGGCGGTTGCTCCAGGCTCGGAATTCTTGGCGGATATGAAGGGTGCGGGCGGTAAGCGGCAAGCGATGGGTTAGAATCGTCGTGCGGTGTATGAACGAGTCGTTAGCCGATCGGCCCGTCGGTCGACGACCATAGGGGTGTGAAATCGGTCCCCTTCAGTTTTGCGGCTTTCACGCGGGCGACGAAGCGATCGGTGTAGAATACCCGTCTAGGCTCCTCGGGCACACGGAAGATTTCGATGTCGCCAATGGCCGATTCGATGAATACGGGCGTCCGAACGTAGACGATGCTTGTACCCTCGACGTGGTGCATCTCGGTTCGTTCCATATCGAGCACGTTGCGGGTGCCCAATACATTGTGCACGAACAGCTCGACGCCGTCCTCGGTAGCAACGGGCAGGAGCTCACCGTGTGCTTCGAGAACGTCTTTCAAGGCTTCGACGGCAGACCGCCGCAGCAAGAATGCGCCGTGCGCATAGGGTAAATCCGCAGGTTTGTTGCTGCTACGTTTGGTTGCCCGTCCCCGCTCGACCAGGGGCGGTACCCAGCCCTCTTTTCTCGACGTACCGTCGAAATCAGCAAAAACCTGACCGTCCTCGTACGTTACACCATTGACGAATTCGTATCCTGTCGTGTTCAGCCGCTTGTAGATGATCATTTGGGAACGATTCCTTTCTCGAGACCGGCAGCGATATCTCGCAAAATCTTTTCTGCTTCTGCACGTGTGGTGGCGCGTTCAAGTTGCAGGGTCACTGCTTCGTGATACGCATTCGTGTGCAGCGTCGAATGCACGGCTTTCTTGTTCGGGTTTGGCGTCTTCTTGTAG
>CAZETM010000995.1:0-3495 GCA_964514885.1 uncultured Polyangium sp.
AGCCGTTCGCCCGTGCGGTATGTGGCCTGATTGGCGGCGTAGTGGCGTTGGCAGGCTTCTTCGGACGGGTCGGGAATCTTGAGGCTCTGCTCCAGCAAGGCCTCAATGGCGGTGTCGACATCGAGCGTCGAGTTGATGTTGACGCCCGTCATGCCCATGCTGATCAGCTTCATCAGCACGTCGGTCGCCTTGATGCTCATCTTGACGGCGAGCTGCTGAAGGCTGACCTGCTCTTCGATCTTGACGACCTTTTTGTGCGAGGCCATCTCCTGCGTGGAGACCTGAGCAGGTCCACGACGCTGCGGCATCGAAGATTGTCCGGGACGACCGCGGAATCCACCGGGACCGCCTGGACGGCCCATCTGTCCGCCTGGACCTCGAGACGCGCCGCCTTGTTGCGGGCGGTTGTTCTGTCCAAACCCGGGCGTTCCCGGCCGAGCCTGCACAGGTTGCGCACGCGGATCGTACGTCGTGCGACGCGGCACGCTCGTGCGCTGTTGCGCTACCGGCATCGGCACACCAGGACGACCCTGCCAGACGTCGATGCCGGTTTTCGGCGGCGACGACGAACGAGGCGGAATCGTAGACGGCGTCTCCGAGGCCTTACGCACCTGAGGCGGAGACGACGGTAGGTGCGACGAGGGACGCTGAGGAGCCCCCGAGCCCTGTTGCGGACGCTGCTGCGGTCCAGTCCCCGGTCCACCTGCCCGATTGGGCACGCCCGATGACGGTCGCTGACCTTGTTGAGCCGGCCTCGCCGCTCCACCAGGTCCGCCCGACTTGGAGCCATCTTGCTGCGGACGAGCCTGGCCTTCAGCACGCTTCTGCTGATCACCACCTGGCTTGGCCGGAGCACGCTGATCGGTCCTCGCAGGCGGCGGTTGAGCCATACGCGGCGCAGGCGCACCTTCCTTGCGAGGGGCCGCAGACGCTGCGACAGGCTTGGGCCGCGACTCGGCTGCAACAACCGGCGCAGGCGCTGCCGAAGATTGCTCCACGGCAGGCTTGGCAGGCTCCGCAGCCGGCGTGACAGCCGATGCCGAAACCTCGGCCGAAGGCGACGCAACCGGCGCCGTCTTCTCCGCACTCGGCGCGGCTTCCTGCTGCTTGGGCGCTACAGGAGCCACGACCTCAGCCTTGGGCGCATGCCCAGTTGTCTCGACAGAAGTCTGTTGCTCAGGCGCCTTGGGCGGCGACGCAGCTTCGACCACCGGAGCAGGCGTCGGAGGCGCAGCTTCACGAGCTTCCTCACGCTTGGGCTCTGCGGGCGGAGCAGCTTGCTGCTTGGGCGATTCAGGCGCGGTAACTTCAGGTGAAGGCGCAGCCATGACAGGCTTCGGCGCAGGCGTCGCCGGAGCAGCTACTGCGGACGGAGACGACGAGCGCGCTGGCGGAATTTGCGCTGCCGTCGGAGACGACGAACGCGCTGACGGAACTGGCGCCGCAGTTGGAGATGACGAACGCGCAGGCGGAACCGATGCGGAAAAACGCGCCGGCTCGGAAGACTCTGCACGGCCCGCCGGCTGATCAGCATCGGCACCACGTGCCTTACGCTTGACCACCGTCGGACGAATCCGCTCCTCAACCACCTCGGCAGGCGCCTTTTGTCGCTCGATATGACGCTTGACGCGTTCGACCGCGTCCGTCTCCACGGCGCTCATGTGGTTTCGCACATCGCCGATACCCATGGACTGGAAAAGCGCTACTAACGCCTTCTGATCCATGTTGAGCTGCTTAGCGACTTCGTACACCCGGACTTTGCTCATGCACCTCGCTCCAGTATCGACAATTCCGAATCACTCGCCGCATCGACGATGTCGTCGCCCACGTCAGCGTCGATCGCTCGCTGGCGTCGAATCTGCGCGCCAGCATCCCGCTTCGAATTTTTAGAAAACAACGATGTAGACAGCGCATTGGCCGCATGGACCGCCGCGCGAAACGCTGCTGCAATTCGCTCATCGCCAATCGCGATCACCTCAAGCCCCTCGATTCGGGCAGAGGAAGCCACCGGTGAACACGACGCGGCGAGAATTTGCTTGGTGCCCCATGCAACGGCACCTCCGTCGGCAACAGCTCGACGAACCACAGATAGCTCGGCCGCTGCCACCGCATCCGCGGCAACCACGACCAACCGAGCTTGACCACTTTCGCATGCGCCCGTGACCGCATCCGCTCCAAGCGCAACCTTGTGCGCCCGCGCTGCAGCCATGAGCAATCCGAGCACTCGACGTTCGAGCGATCGGACAATCGACCGCGCAAGCGATGACGGCTCGAGCGGAACGAGCCCCGAGCTTTGTGTACCGGACAAACCGGTTGAAAGATCGTCTTGCCAAACCAAAGCAACCTTCGACTTGGCTGCACGAGCAATGCCACGTAGTGCGGCACGCTCGACACACGCGGGACGCGGATGAACGTGAACACCACGTCCAAATCCGCCCGAGCCACTGTCGACCGCAACCTCTCCGCCAGCACCAAGCACGAGACGAACGAGCGTCATCGACGCAGCACGCGATCGCTGCAACTCGACACGCTCGCCACAGCCGACACACGTACGCACGCGGAACATCGTCGGTTGACGAACGCCCGTCTGCGCCGCTGAAATCTGCTGTATCGCTCGTAAACTCATGTCCTGACGAAACTTCCTCCGTAGCCATTTCGCCACACGCACGAACCTGCGCATGGCGAAACGCCGCTTCCTCTTACGCCTGCTTTGACGAAACCGCTACCGCTGCGCGTCGTGCATCTGCACGACCCGCTTCGAGCACCTTTTGCTCACTGTCCACGAACTCCCGAGCTCCCTGTCGGATCGCTCGCGCCTTCTTGATGCCAAGACCACTGCGAATCGCAAGACGATCCTCGTCCTCACGAAGAATGTCTTCAACCGACTTGTAACCGGCCTCTTCCAGCAGCCCCACGGTGCGGTCACCAACGCCGCGGATGAACATCAAACGCTCACGATCACTGAGCGGCTCGGTACGCGTGCTCGCCGTACGAATGCGCTCCTGACGCAATCGCTCCATCGTCGTGTCCGCCTGAGACTTGATGCGATCAGCCATGTCGGCCCCACCAAGCCCAGGAATCGCGGCGAGTTCTTCCACCGACGCCTCGCTGACCTCTTCGAGCGCACGGAAACCAAGGCGATACATCGACTTGGCAATCGAATCCGATACGCCGTCGATCTGCTGAAGCGCGTGAATCGCCTCTTCCTCCATCTGCTTGAACTTCGACTCGCTAATAATGTCGAGCTTCCAGTTCGTGAGCTGAGCCGCGAGACGAACGTTCTGGCCCTTGCGACCAATCGCGAGCGACAACTTCTCGTCCGGAACGACAAGCTCCATGCGCCCATCCGCCTCGTCGACGATGACCTTGTGCACCTCGGCCGGCTGAATCGCCGCGATGACATACCGCGCCGGATCACGATCGAACGGCACGATGTCGATCTTCTCGCCACGCAGCTCCTGCACGACCGCCTGCACACGCGAGCCCTTCATGCCC
>CAZETM010000996.1:0-3495 GCA_964514885.1 uncultured Polyangium sp.
GGAGATCGAACAGCAGCCATTCGAGGTACTGGTAGCGCAGGACAGGATGAGCCTTGGGGCGGAAGTATTGGAGGCGGTCGTTGGTTGGAAAGAGCAAGATCAGCAGGATTTTGCCAAGCTCGTGATGCTGCACGAGATAGCGCATCATTGGCAGGATTTGACCTACGCGACGCATCCATGGATCGGCCGAGCGGGTTTCGTGCTGGAAGACATTGATTTTTCGGCGGATGCGTTTGCGGTGGAAACATTGTTGAACATGGAGCTAGCAATGAGCGAGCGAGCGCGTGACGAGGTTTCGGATCGTTTGCAGCGGTATACGTGGATGGTATTGCGCGGAATCGAAGCGTTCGATCGGATGGAGCAGGGTCCGCGATTGAAGCGTTTGAGCGAGCGGCGATTGCGTCGATATTTGTTGTGGCACGTGCAGCACGCGCGCGCGAGCCTAGTGAAGACGGCGGAAGACGCCGCAAGAATGCTGCGATCGACGTTGACGGTCGAATTGGCGCCGCTATCCGGCTACATCGATTCGGTGCGAGGCGAAAAGGTAGTCGGTGGAGCGCTTTCGGAATTGGAGCTGTGCATTGCCATCGACGGACGTCTCGTGCGAGTGCAGAAGCAACCCGGAGAATCGCTGACGAGCCTGCTCGACCTGATTCGCGAATATAAGCACGCAGAGGTGCAGAAGGTGATCCACAAGGTGGTGTACGGGAATCGGAAGATGTTGGCGGGGTGGGGGAAGGCGTAAAACGCTCAAAGCAAGAGAATCGTCGGCGTGTTGCTGGGATTCAGGTCCTCGTCCAGTTGCGTCGGAGCGACGCGGTTCCAAACGTGACGCCCTGTTCCGGCATCAGCATCCGAAGCGCATGATACCACGTGAGAAGATGCTGGTAGTCGTCGCCTTGAATGCGCACTCCGCTCGCGCTCACGCTCATTACTTCTTCTCCCCCAATTCGGCTGTCAAGATGATCAGTCGAGCGACCTTCTTGCCATCGCGCGCCTCAATGCTTCGCACGTAGAATGGTTGTGGAAGCCCCGTCCGTTCCAGTGGAAGCAGGAAGCCCTCGGTTTCGGTCGTAGAACAATACAGATTCGCCGCAAGACCAATCAAGCGAGCATCCGTCGGAATCAGCTCGATCAAGGTTGCATGAATGGGCTTCTTCTTTTTCTGTCGTTCACGCAACGTATGACGTGCGTCACGTGCCCTCTTGATATCTTTGAAATCTACCTGAAAAACGTCTGGAAGCTCGATCAATGGAGGCGGCGCGACAGGCTTCGCTGCTTGCTGCCGCCGTTCAATTTCCACATGCGCACGTTTCGCTTCGGCCCTTTGCCGCTTGATAGCGTCGATACGCGATCCAAAGCTCAACCTTGGCATCTCACGGGAACGATGCTCACGGTTTTCCCGAAACTGGCCACCTAAACGAGCATTGTATTCAGCAATGACTGATAGCCGTCGCAACCATCCCAACTCGAGCTCAATTCGATGCACGTCAATCGTTGGCTCTCGATACAGCCGATCTTCCAACCACTTGCCTACTTCATTGAGCGCATCTTCAGGTTTCCCTCTGTTCGCAAAGGACGAGCCCCGCATCATTTGAAGCAGTTCGAGTGCCGCGACCGGATTTTGAGTCTCGCCTATGCTTTGCATTGCTTGCGCGAGAAAGCTCTGGTGGTTCTTGGTCGAGAAGTTCTTGGCGGCGCTTTCGAGTGTCATGAGTGTTTTCGAGTCAAGCGCCATTTCAACATGCTCCTTGATGGATTGCTACCAAGTCTCGCTCGCCGTCTCCCCAACGGTCCGGCGATTTCGCGAACGCGTTGTACAACGCACGCTCTTCTTGTACCATAGGTTTGCCGGCACGATTTGTCCAACCCAGTTCGACGAGCTTGATGCGGCCGAACGATGCGTCATGTTCAGCGGCATTTTCCCGTGCGTTTCCTTTGCCGGCGCCGATTTTCAGTACGCTTTCGGGATACCGTCCAAGCGCTACGAGCAAACCGCCAAGCTCCTCGGGACGAACGTTGGCAAGTAAAACTGCGCCACGAATCAATGCTCCTTTGGGTATTGTTTGTACCCGCTGCCATTTCCTTTTTTGGTTGTCGGGTATGGGACCCAAATGCATGCCAAACTTTCGCCCCCTTAGGCCAGAAACTCTGAATTTCTCTTCGCCGTCCTGTGTGACAATCTCTCGAGTCTTGCACAGATGATGAGCATTGGGGCTGAATTGTTCGAGCATTCCCTCGGTCCCAAAGACTTGGTCAGCCTCAAAATCCAGCACCATAATGCGGCTACGCAGCGACATACGTCCAAACAAGGCACACGTTGCACACATGCGCTGCGCGTCGCACTTCCGAAATGCGGGATGGGATTTAACATCCTCGGTAAATTGTGCTTTATTGATCCCCGTGCTCGACCGTATCTGGCCATCCTTCGGTGCTTGCCCTGCACAACTGCGTGTGATTGCCTCGAACCTGCCGCGCAGCGTGCCCTTCATCGACGACCCCGGCACGCCCGGATTCCCATTCACGAGCACGCCGCAACGCACGACCTTGTCGTCGATCAGTGCTTTGAACCCCGACCCGATATGCACCGGCTGCTCGGCCGCAAATGTTATTTCCAACCTGCCCGAAAATAAATCCCTATCTTTGCGACCGTGTTGAGCATGCGGGCGTGGTATTCGGTATACGTTAGCGGGCAGGTTGACGAACCGATAGCCCTCGTCCATTACAATCCTCCAAGCGCAACGAGCCCTGCGGAAAGCCATGCCTGCGTTTCTTGCGCGCCGACAATCGTAAATCGAGTGGCAATGCCGCGCGTTTCCGACCGGGCATCCGTGGGCAGGGGAGCATCCGGGAATAGACCGTAATCGTCAACCTCTCGTGGCCCCGCCAATTTTGCGACGTCGAGAGGTGCTAATTCACCTGCGCCACGTTGTTCGTGTGCAATGGCTGTCAGTTCGATTTTGCCGACTCCCAGTCCGCGGCTTTTCGTCGAACCAAGCTGCGCGAAGCCATTATTCACTTCATCAAATGCCTGCGCCAGAAGCCCGAGTTGCCACACCTGATAGTTCTCGAGCGCAATCTCACCCCAGAAGGAGACGCCGGCAGGCACCATTTCCTGATCGAAGGGGCCATGCTGCACCGAACCAGAAATGCGATTGATCGACACGCCGTGACGCAATTCTAGCCTATTGGCTTGCTTTCGATTTTTTGCAGAAATCGCCATATCCATTTCCTGGTCATCCCAGGGGAACAGATCGCGCACTGATGCACGACCCTTCATAGCCTGCGAACCAAAAACGCGACACGCAAGGCAATGTTCGCGGTGCACTTCCCACGAGCTTCGCTCCGGATTGGCGCGCTTTTTACCTTGGAGTTTCGCCCCGCAGCTTTGGGCGTTGTCCAGCGGATCGCACGCGCCGTCGATCCCTCGGTAGCGGTTGTCACGCACCATCGCTTCCGCTGCCGAGCGCAAGACCCCCTTCAAGCTCGACCCCG
>CAZETM010000997.1:0-3489 GCA_964514885.1 uncultured Polyangium sp.
TGGAACGCACGCGTAGACGGCCAGGAACAGCCGATAATGCCGGCGAACGTAGCCTTTCGAGCTGTCGCCGTGCCCGCCGGCGAGCATACGATCGTATTTCGCTACCAGCCGAACTCGCTTCGAGTAGGTCTTGCACTCGCAATCGGAGCATCGTTTATATGCGTGATGCTGCTGGGTCGGAACCGGCGACGGCGACAAAACTGAAAAGGGCTCACGGCGTCGCTGGTACTGTTTGCGGGCGCGACTTCGGCTTCAACAAGCCCTCGCTTTGGGCCCAGCTTTCCAGCACCCAGATGTTACGACTGTATGGGTGATACATGCTGCGGAGCTGCGGGGCGCGGCTCGTAATGGTGTTGAATTGGTAGTCCGTCCATAACGCGATCACCTTGGGACGCGTTTGAACGATGGTCGCAGCGACTTCTTTGATCTGCGCCTCGGTGTAATACTCTTTTTGGGGAATATTCGACAACCGAGTGAGACGTAATGCGCTTGGCTGGAAAAAGAAATAATAATAGCCGCTCATGAGACCCACGACGATCGGATCGTTCGGGGCCAGGCGTGGTTCGAGCTCGAAGTGCACCGTCTTCAGGAAGCCGCTTCGTGTGTACTCCTTCTCGAATTCTTCCGCAAACGTGGCGTAATTCATTTGGGGGCGTACGAGGTGCAACTTGGCACCGTACGCGTATGCGCTAATGGTAGCAGCCACCAGAAGCGCACTCGCGCCCAAGCGAAGAGCGACCAGGCGACGGCGGGAAAAGTTCAGGAGTACGCAAACCCCGACCACGCCGAACGATGCGATGAAAGCCAGATGGGTCACGTCCGCGCGCGTGCGACCGGAGACGGGTGGAAAAACCGCGGCAAAAGACATGGCGGCAATGACCAGCCGCGAGATATTTTCGGGACGACGGCGGATGATGGCCCGCAAACCCCACAAAGTGGTGACGAGCGCGGCGACGACTGCTGCGCCGGGCGCGGCGACGATGAGTTTCAGGGTGGTAATGGCTGCCATCTTCAACGGTTCGCTCAGCGCCGCATGGGCATTGATTCCGTCTTTGAGCGCGAAGCCATATTCCATGCCACCTCCTTGCGCCATTGCATACCGAGATAGCGGCCAGGTCCAGGTGCAATAAATGAATTGCTTCAGCCCACCGACCATTGCGAAGTAAAAGAACGCCAATCCGATCACGACGGCGCCGCCGAGTAGCACGAAAGCTGGGCGACGCAGCGCCTCCCGAATGTCGCGGCGTGCGGCGCCTCGGACCCACACGGTGCCCACTGCCGCGGCCAAAAGCGGCAATCCCACCGATTGAATGGTGAGCAACGATGTCGCACACAGCGCTCCGCCCAACAGGTCGCTGCTTTTTCGAGGCCGCTCCGTGCCAATGAGCACCAAAGCAGCCATGCCGCAGACTTCTGCTATCCAATGTGTATAAGCGACAGGGAATGAAGGAAAAAACGCACAGGTGTGCAAAACCGCCGCCGCGACGGCAGCGATACGCCCCGCGAGCCGCGAAGCGACGATTGCCACGAGAGCCGCGCTCATGGCCACCAAAGTGATGTTCGCCCATCGAGCGGCTTCGAGCGAGGGGTCGAAGAATCGAAATACCGCGCCGTAAAAGAAGAAGGTAACGGGGCCGGGAAATTCAAAAAAATCGCGGTAAGGAACTTGACCCTGGGCCACGCGCAAACTGTCGTAAAGCACCGTGCCCTCGTCGACCTGCAGAACCTGCGCACTCGCATTCTGCGTGAAAACCCCTCCTGGCGACGTATAGGGTATCAATACGGCGAACGATATCAGCGCGATGAGAATGGCCTGTCGACCAGTAATGGCTTGGGCAGGCGACTTGCCGAAGGCGAACGAGCGCATTGTGCGACGCTATAGGAGATGTTGTGCGCCGTCAAGCATCCTGCTAAACCGGAGGCGTGCGATGAGGTGCGTTCGTTCCGCGCATCACGGCCGGTACGGAATGACGTAACCCGGTTTGCGGATCATGTGGGCGTCGAAGAACAGCCGCAGCAGCTCGACGCGTGAAGCATCGGGGGAGCCTGGGCCATCGTATAGATTGTTCGCTTCCTTCGGGTCGGCCTTCAAGTTGTACACCTCCGTCGTGTGCGATTGATCGTCAACGATGACTTTGAAGCCGTCCTCCAGAACGAGCGACTTCTTGAGGCGCGATTCGGCAATGATGGGACGATTCAAGACGGGATTTTGACCGCGGATGAAGGGCACGAGGCTCTGGCCCATATGGTATCCCGGCGTGGACAAACCCAATAAATCGAGAATCGTTGGCCCAAGGTCCACCAAGGTCACGGGCGCGTCGACTTTGCGCGGCTTTATGTTCGGCACTTTGATGAAGAGCGGAATGCGGAGCAGTTCTTCGTAGATATTGACGCCGTGAGTTCTCGCGCCATGCTCGCCGAATGCTTCGCCGTGATCCGACGAAATGATGAGTGTGGTGCGCGCCGCGAGACCCGTTTTGTCGAGCGCAGCCAAAAGGCGCGCAATCTCCTTGTCGAGATACGCAACTTCGGCAATGTACCGGTCGAACTCCGAGCCTTTCGTATTCACGCGATCGTACGGCGCGTGCGCGTCGAGCAAGTGCGAATACAGGAAGAGCGGGCCTGGTCCCTGTTTTTCCAAACGAGCAATGATGTCGTTCATGATCAGGGACCCGCGAGCGTACGGATCTCGCGACGTAATGGCGGGATCCTGAGTCAGGATTTCTTCTTGGAATCCGCCGAGCAGACCATATTCGTGGTTGAACAAATACGACGTGGTGACGCTGACCGTGGCAATGCCTGCGTCGGCGAGGAACTGAGGAAATCGCGTCGCCGGTTCTTCGTGAGGAAATGTCGCGGGAACTTTGGGGTGGATCGCCCAGTATTGCTGCGAGAAGTACGTTCCCGTAAACATCGTCGTCAGCGAATAAACCGTCTGAGAGCCATTGGCGCGAGCCATGGTGAAGTCGACCGATTCGTCACGCAGCTTGGCGAACGTGGGGAAACGCGCGTCGTGTTTTTTTGAATAGATGATGTCGGCCCGGACGGCATCGAAGGTCAAGAAGACGATCACCGGGTTTTCGGGCAGAATGGACGGTTTGCCCGCGACGACGGGCGGCAGTTTTGCTCGATCGCCGTACCATGCCTTTGCCGCGACGGGCACGGTGACGCTCCCGCGCCCGACGGAATAGACCCTGGCAATCCAAGGCGCAACGACTGCTCCATCGACCTTGAGCATTTCGACGAGCAGGACATTGCCCGGCCAAACCACGATGGTGAAGCCCGCAATGAGCGACGTCAGTACCCAGGGCGTGGCTTGGACCAACCGTGGCCACCACAAAGGCAACGGCATCGATGCAATCGACGTCGAGATCAAAGCGGCACCGCTGAACGCGACATAAAAATGCACACCGTGGTAATCACGACGCAGCAACCGATGGTTGATGACGAACGCGACGATTCCCACGACGACTCCGACCCACGCCAGAC
>CAZETM010000998.1:0-3484 GCA_964514885.1 uncultured Polyangium sp.
GCCCCCGGAGGATCGTCATCCTGCTCGGGCGCCGCCCATGCAGGCGCCGCGAAAGCTGAAAGACAAACGATGAGGCCCAAGAGACACGCACGAGAAATTCGATTGCTCATGCATGTACATCGTCGGGGCGCAGAACGAGTTGCGTCGACGAGAACGAATTATTGAAAAAAGTTGTTTAGTCGTCCATCCGGCCGACCGGTTGCACCAAGTCACTCGCACCACCAAGCGACAAGTCGCTCGAGCCACCCACCACCACCTGCGATCGATCTTGCACACGCTCTTGACCCGTTGCAGTCAAACCACGCTGCCCCAAGTCGAACGTGGGCCATCGCTCGGGCACGCGCTCGCCTCGTTCAAACGTGAACGATCCCTGCTCGGCTCCCACCGACGTCTCAGCAGGCGGACGCGATGCAAGCTCTAGGAGCTGTGCCACCGAATCATCGTGAGTTTGTCGCGGCACCGCAGGAAGATCAGGCGTCCACCGAGCGACCGTGGAAGCAATCGCAAACGAAGGCTCTTTGCGCGACGTCACGACGGCTTCACCAATCGCAAATGGCGCGAATACTCCATGCGCTAACCATCCAACACTGATGCGCACGTTCGAGCCTGGGCGAAGGTTTCTCACGTACGCATCGCCGTACAAAGCATCGATCGGCAAGTCACGATGCTCCACGATCGGCCCGTCCCAGCTCGGAGTCACCGACACGAGACGCACGACCAACTTGCCCTCGGGCAATCGCGCATGCGCACGCGCAAGTACCACGGGACGAACCTCCCAATAGAGATACACCGCCGTAGGATCGACAGCGATTCCAACGATCTCGTCAACGTTGTACCGCTCGGGCAACGGCAACTCTTCGATGTCCGGGCGATCAATGACGACCGCAGCTACAGGCGCTTCTTCAACCGGCAACGCCTCAGCCAGCTCGTCAACGTTGCTCGGTACCTCGGGCAACTCGGGCAAATCTTCCGGCACGTCCGTTGGAACTGCGGTCGCTTCCGGCTGATCAGCGATGTCGCTCGTCTGCGTGGGAGCTTCTTTCGTCTCCGGTACTTCGGGCACTTCGAGCGCTGGTGCAAGGTCTGCGTCTGGCGAGACAAACGCGAGCGGTGCTTCCACCGGCGCTTGTGCAGCTTCATCCGTAGCTATTGGCGTAACGTTCACGTCCCCCTCGAGAGCCGCACTTGGAGTGTTCGGCACCTGCACATCTTCTGCCGTATCACGCCGATTGGGAACAAATTCTGGGCGTTTTCGCGCATTCAGTTGAGCATCGAGACGCTGACGTAACGACCTTGCATCCGCATGCTCGGGCTCGCGCACGAGGATCTCGTCGAGCACCTGGAGCGCTTTGTCGAGATGCCCCTGCGTGGCGTAAATCTCGGCGAGCGTCATCGTCGCGAGCGGCGCAGGCGCTGAGGGCCAAGGACGCGAAGCTGGCGTGTTTCGAAGAGCTTTCGCAACATCGGGCAGATGCAGGCCGCGCTCGATGACGCTTGCCAACAGAGTTCGCGCGCGACCAAGCCAGCCACGTGAACGAGCTTTTTCACGTTCGTTCGAAGCCGTACGAGTAATGATTTCGTCGAGGAGCTCGGGAACGGTGAGCGAGCGCGGGCGAACAATGCCCAGCTCACTGGCCAGAGAGACCAGTTCTTCCCGCGTCAAACCTTCGAGCTTTTGCCGATCCATGCGGCGCGCAACCTAGCACGAAGGTTCCCTTTGGTGGAAAGGGTCGGAGTGAGACTAACCGACAGACTTCATCAGCGCGATAGGCGCGACCACGTTCGTCTGGCGATAAGAACCGTGAACGAGCGGCTCGACCTTGGGACGGCGACGAGCGGATTGGTACAAGCGACCGCCATCGAGCATCGAGTCACACAAGGCACCGAAATCATAGCCCTTTTGAGCTGCGGCTCGCGCAAACAGTCCGTCCGGAGACAACACCGGCTGCGTGTTTACTTCGAGGACGTATTCGTTTTCCCCGGCCGTGACGAGCACATCGACACACACAGCGCCTCGGCATCCGAGAGCCCGCGCAGCACGCTCGGCAAGATTGATGACCCCACGCTCACGTTGCGGAGAAAGCGCAAACGACGAGGCGGTCTCATTTTCAAGGTCGAACCTGGCAGACGGCGGC
Organism: uncultured Polyangium sp.; assembly: GCA_964514885.1. Classification (GTDB taxonomy): domain Bacteria; phylum Myxococcota_A; class Polyangia; order Polyangiales; family Polyangiaceae; genus Polyangium. Next base: position 2,136 of record CAZETM010000998.1, read on the forward strand.
GTGACTTGGACCGCTCCGAGCACTTCGCCATCGAGGATCGCAATGTTGAGCTCGAGGCCCGTGACGAATCGTTCGACCAGCGCGACATCGTCGTAATCGAAAGCCTTTTCGATCCCAGCGCGCAGCTCTTGAATGTTGGTGACGCGTGAGACGCCGTGACCCGCACCTTCGCCGCGAGGTTTGACGATGACCGGATACCCGAACGAGCCATGCAGATCGTTCATGTCCGAAAGATCATCGTCGACAGAGACCGTGTAATACGGCGGCGTCGGGACGTTGTGCAGTCGGAACATCTCTTTGGCTTTGAGCTTGTCCATGGCCAAAGCGCTCGCGAGCACGCTGGAGCCCGTGTACGGAATGCGAGCCAGCTCGAGCAAACCTTGGATGCAGCCGTCTTCACCGAGTCGTCCAGACAAGGCGAGGAACGCGACGTCGATACGAGCGCGCTGAATCGAAGCCCACAACTCGGAACCGAAACCGGCTCCCACCGAAATCCTCACGACGTCATGGCCTCGCGCCGTGAGCGCATCGGCAACCGCATGTCCGGCGGACAGCGTCGCTTCCCGCTCTGAGGACGAGCCACCCATGATCACGCCGACACGCTTTCGCACCGCTCGCCTCTTCATCACAGTCCACCTCCGCACATTTCGCGCTGGATCGGTTGAGCAAACCCTGAGCCACGGACGATTACCGCGGCTTTGTCGGCCAAATGAGGACCGGAGTTGCGGAAACCCACCCGCGCCGCCGCGTCCGTTCGACCACATTTTCGAACGTTTCGACCCGGTATCAGACAAAGATCAAACGGGACAAGAAAACGACAAACATGACCATGACGAACGCTGACTCGATGCCCAAGTAGCCACGTACGTCGTCGAGTCGGGTAGACTCGAACGCATCACGCATGGCAGCCAAAAGCTTCTGCACGAGCACTACATCCAGCGAAACGCTCACGCGTGTTTTGCGTGAGGCTCGAAGCGGCGTTGCATCGGCATCTGGCGGGCTCGTCTTCGTCACGGGCCCCAACCTTCGACTTCAAGACGTCGCTGAACAAGTTCGCGCAACTTGGAAAGGCGTACCGACCGTGGTCGTCGCGGGCGCGGGCGTTCTTCACGAACGCACCGAAATCGAAGGAACGAGCGCTGCATCAGGCTTGCTCTGGAGCAACGGAAAAGTGACTCCGTTCGCTGTCGGAGAACCTGCCGATGCTCCTCGCGACCTCGGTGAAAACATCGGACGAGCGTTCGGTCCCAAGCCAAGCAGCGCCATCATCTTCCAACATATCGATACGTACAATCCAAACACCCTCGAAGGCATCGCGGCCACGAGCCCGACGACGCATGTGTTCGGGG
>CAZETM010000999.1:0-3474 GCA_964514885.1 uncultured Polyangium sp.
GCGACTCGTTCGTTAATTGTGACGTGGCGGGTGCGAGGAGGCGCGACTCGTTCGTTAATTGTGACGTGGCGGGTGCGAGGAGGCGCGACTCGTTCGTTAATTGTGACGTGGCGGGTGCGAGGAGGCGCGACTCGTTCGTCAATTGTGACGTGGCGGTCGCGAGGCGGCGCGACTCGTTCGTCAATTGTGACGCGTGGTAATTGGAGCCGCGCAAGGGTATCCGTCGCAATTTACGTCGATCGCCTCGGAGCTTTTGGAGCGAGGCCCCAACAAATCAGCCAATCCACGCGAGAAGAACGGTTCGTGTCGCGCGCTCGAAATCGGCAAAGTGCAACCAATGGTTCGTCGACGCATGACGGATGCGAGCCGCGTCAATTGAACGCCCACGCTCCCATGACCGCCAATCCTGCCGCAAACGGCGTGGGCTCGTCAAGCGCCACCGGCGTCTTTCCAAATCGTCGTTGAGCGAATGCAAGGCGCCCGAACACGTCGGCACGAATCGAAAATGGTCCGCGGACGGGGAATTCGGTTCCCACGCGGAAGTTGCCGCTGAATAGGATGTTCAATGTTTCATTCGCCACGGTTGGATTCGAATACACCATTACGGTCGCCAATCCGCCGCAAAATCGAAGAATGCCTTGTACCAGGCACAGCGAACCCACGAGTGGAATGGAATGCATGCGAATGGATTCCGACGCCTGCGAAGTCCATGCTGCCTCGAATTCGACGTGCAATGCAGGTAAACGCGACGACGGAATGAACCCGAGCAATAGATGCGGTCCAAAGCCGAGACGGGAATGGATACCCGACCCGACGAAAGCACCTATGCCGATAAAGGAGCGATGCGGTGCGGGGGTAGGCGTCGGTAGCATCGGTGGGGCATACCTCGGACATGAATGGGTGGGAGGACAGGATGGGCATGGTGGAGGGGCGGGACACGTGACCGGTTCCTTCGGTGGCGGAGGCTCGAAGGCGCCTACGAGCTGCGCGGCATCAAAGGCAGCCAGCCAAAGCACCTTGTGGCATTCCATGGAAGCGGGAAAATCCTGATGGCGTTCCGCAAGGGTAATGCCTTCCGCATTGACTAGCTCCACGTCCGCTCGTTTGCCCCCTGTCGAGGACCAGCGGATCCGCACCACGAGTCGACGTTCGGCATCATCACGCCATACCGTTCCCGGCACCCAGGCACTCACAGTCGAGTCAAAACTTTCGAAATCGTTGCATTTCTTGGGAGCGCGTGACGCGTCGAAATCGAGCCGGGTGGGAGCAATCACCGGGCCATCATCCGCGAACGCGGGTCGGACCAAAAAAGCGTGGCAAGACACGGTCGTGGCCAGCACCGTCCCAAATGTGAAACGATCTTTCGTGATGAAGGTACACTGCTGCCCTTTACGCGCATGAGCAAACCACCTTCGGACGACCCCCCGAGACGCCGACCGAGAACCTCACGGCCACTCCAATCCCGACGAAGGATCGCGTGCGAATCCAGGTTTACCCTTTTGGTCTGTCGGCCGAGCAATTCGCCAATGTCACGCGCGAGATGTTGGGGGTCGCGCGATTGGTGTGTCGTCATTCGGGGGCTTCTCCTGGGGATGCCGTGCAGCAGGCGTTCGTCAAGGCCCTATCCAAGCCTAGTGCCGAGCGACCGTCAATCGAAAACGAAGAAAAGTTTGTCGCATGGATGTGCGAGTTGACAAAATATGAAGCTTTGACGAACCGTAATTCGTACATTCGTCGGAGAGAAGAGGCTGGTTTGGTTAGAGATATTTCTGAACTGGTCACCGTTCCACCATCCGTTGGCGCCGTGGAAGCGCGCAAGATGCTGCAGGAAGCATTCATGCGGCTCGCACCGGCCGATCAGGCGCTTCTGCATGCATTGTATGCCCAAGAAACGACCATTGAGGAGATTGCGAGCGAACAAAACATCTCCTGGTCGACGGTGGATTCGCGCCGTCGGCGGATCCTGGATCTGCTGTATGTGGCCATTCGCGCCGTGGTGGCTGCCCTGGTGCTGTTGCCGAAACGAGCGCAGGCGTTTGTTGCTCGCTCGATGCAACAGGCCCCGCATATGCTGGTGCAGGCGACGCAATTCGGTGGGGCCATGACGGTGACCGTGGTTTGCGGCGTGCTCGTGCCCTCGGGTTCCCCCGCGATGACCGCGCCGCCGGTGCCCGTGGGTTTGACCCCGTACGGCACCCCCGAAACGATCGCTGCGCAAGTGGCGCCTTTGCCCCCGGCTCTCGTTCCCGAGGTTGTGCCGGAAGAACCGAAAGTGCTTGACACCGTGGCGGACGAGTGCTCCGCTGCCCGGATGAGGTCTGCCAAGATTGCCACCTATCTCCAACAAACGGTGATCCCATTTGCTTTTTTGGTTGCCCCCGCGGTCACGCAATTGGCGTGCGCGGGTGCGTCGCAACAAACGCCACCCAACCAGCCCGTCGACGCGTCCGACGAGGAAGTTGAACCAAACAGAAACTATGAAATCATGTGCGCCAACGAGAGGCGACGCGGTGATCCGTGCCCCACGAAGGAAGAGTGGGATGCGCGGCATCGGTAAACCCCACGGGTTGGGGAGACCTGGCTGCAGAAGAACGCGCAGCAAACGATGCGGCAATCCAAGCGGAAGAGCGGATCGTCAGCGCCTATGTTTTCGGCGACCGGAAGCTGTGGATCATCACCGAAGCGGTTCGAGCGTGTACGACGCTGCTATTGCCGGAGGAGCATTGATTGGAGCGTCGAGCGTGACGACAATCAAGATAAGCGCAACCTCATCGCCGTCTGTAGCGTATGCGGATTGGCCGCATGCAATTCAAGTACGCATCGACGCGACGCTCAGGGCATGCACGTATTGAAGTAGATGCGCACGCCGTCGTCGTCGATGACCGCAAGGTCGGGTCGGCCGTCGAGGTTCAAGTCCGAGGCAACGATCGAGCCGTTGTAGGTTTCGTGTACCCCAGCGGCGTAGTGTTTGGCGGAAGGGAATCCGCCTTGGCCGTTGTTGAGGAAAACGTTGAGTTCCGCGGTGGTTGAATTCGCTTCAGCCAGGTCCAGCTTGTTATCGCCATTCAAGTCCACGGCAGCGACGGTGCCTCTACCATTACTGTAATATACGGCTGAGGTGAAGCCGTTGCCCGTATTTTTCATGATGGCCGTAAAGTCGTAGACGACGTCGGGCCAGCCATCGTGGTCTACGTCGCCAACGGTGACGAACGAGAACCCCGCAGCGCTCGGAAAAGCTTTGGCCTCTCCGAAAACCCCGCCACCCATGTTTTTCAGCGTATACATGATCGCCTTGTCGGGTCGACCCATGACGACATCCGGTTTGCCGTCGTTGTCCAGATCGGCAACCCCGAGCGTAGCGCGTCCTGTGCCCGCATCACCGTCGCCCACGGGAAACGTGGGCGACGCGGGCGGCGCGGGCGGCGCGAAAACACCATTGCCATCGTTCAGCAACACGCCCAAGGTGCCACCCCC
>CAZETM010001000.1:0-3469 GCA_964514885.1 uncultured Polyangium sp.
TCGGAGTAGGGGTTGCGATCCTCAGCATCGTCATCGCAAAGAAGGCCCCCGGCCTTCGAAAGGGGCCGAAGACTACGAGGGGGCCACCGAAGACTACGAATAAGAGGTTACCGTCACCAGACAAGAAGCAAGCAATTCGAGATGCAAACCGTGCACAACATAATGGCAAGCTAACGTGCGAGCATTGCGGGCGCGACGACCTAATTGACCCTCCCATGGCACGAGCAGGCCAGCCCAGGCCGGCAAATCAGGCAGAAGTCGACCACATCAAGCGTCGAAGGGAAGGCGGAGGCAACGAACCGGACAACTTGCGAGTGCTCTGTCCGTCATGCAACGCAGTTAGAGAGCGCTAACAATACCTGAGACCATTGGAGACATACGGGTGCTAGAACAATATGCAATTATCGGAACATGGTGCGATCGGTCGGCCGGTTCGGGGTCGGTGGTCATATCGGACTATGTGGCGGGGTTGCTCGTTACGACCACCGACGACGGTGAAGAAGTGCTTGGCCCCCCTGATGACTTTCGCTCGATCCAGGGAGAATCCGGGACGAGTATCCTCTGCCGTATCTTGCGTCCACCAACCTTAGAATTACTGCGATACGGTGCGATTCGTGAGTCTATTGCAGCGGCGCGATATGTGGCGCTATATGGCTTTCAGGAAACGCGTGCGTGGGATGGTCCCAATGACTACGTAATTGACACGGGCGAGGGCTCCTGTGGCGTCGTTCGCTTCATTGCGACTGGCTGCGTCGCAGCGATGATCAATTATGATCCATGGCGAAAGCTCGATGTGGCGCAAGTCTGTGCCACCATACCGCCGACGCTCCGAGATGCTGCCGAAGAGATTTGTAAACTACCACTGCTCAACTCGCCCGCACAGCTCGGCATAAGCTGTCTACTCTGGAGTGAAGGCGAAGCGTTGCGGGCGCATGAGCCTTGGCCGATTGCCTATAAGTTTGGCGGTGAGTTGCTGCGGCAGGAGATACTCGATGACGAACTCTGGCAGGCCGAGGCGGCAGTGTACTACGACCTAGACAAACCCACGCTCGCTCTAATAATAAGCGTTGCAAGGCGAAGAGTCGCTTCGACTGGTAGCCTCGCACTAACCGGCGATGATTTTCGTGCGATTGTTCCGGAGGAGTCTCCCCATTACACCCAAGCCGTTCAACTCTTGAGTGATATTGGGTTTAGAATGCGCTAATTATGCATCGTATGTGCTTATGCGTTGACCGACTTGGCACGCGAATTCACGGCATCACGAGCAACCGAACACGCATTCGGTCCATGTCCAATACGCCCGAACTTGCGGCTCCGTCGCAAGAAGCCTCCAATGACACCACGCCTTGCTCTTCAAGTCGCAGCAAGACCGGCAAGATGGCTCGCGCCACTGGGATGTCTTGCGCATGCTCACGCAGGCGTTTGATCTGTATCGTCCCGTCTGCGTCCGGCGGGATTCTCGACAAGGCGAAAATAACAAAACCCTCGGCGAATACGTCGTTACCACGCTTGTGCAATGCGCGCGTCGCTCGCGCAATCAGAATCGCGGCGTCCACGTATTCAGGCGGCGAACGCATGACGTCGAGCAGCAGCGTATCCGCACGTGCACGCGTGGCGACAACAAGAAACGCAGCGGCAAGGAAAAACCGCACTCGCATGTGCACACCATACCGCGACGAACTGCACGGCGGAAGCGCCTTTTGTTGAGACAAACAGTTTACTGTCGGCCGTTTACGATGGTGTTGGTGGGGGAAGAACGACGTCGAAAGCGCGGCGCGACGGCGTGCGTTGTCGTGGTTTGTCCGATGCGTGCCCGTTCGCGGATGTTGGTTGATCGGGCGCGATGACACGCGACGCGCGTTCGACGACAGGACGTCGTTCGTCGAGAACACACAGCGAAGGTTCGCTTCGCGTGGGAGCGACGACCCCGGTTTCTGTCGGCATGGCTAGCGTCGGTTCGAGTTCCGGCAATGCAACGAACCCGATGATCAGCGGCGGCAAGAGGTGCCCCGCTTGCCAGAAGAACGTGAGGACCCTCGTTGGCAGCGTATGGCGTGGCGCAGTGAGTTTGCGTGTAATTAAAACGAGCCACGCGCCGATATGATCGCGAATGGATCCGGCCCGTTTACGAAGCATTTTGCGCGCTCGCGAAAGCCGCATTTTTGCCGCGCCTTTGGTAATGCCGAGCTGCTCGGCAATGGCTTCGTGCGAATCTTCGGAAAGCACGACGAGCGTCAGCACGTCCTGCATTTCGGGCGGCATTTCTTCGATGACAGCGAATACCCTCTCCAATAGCGCGCGCACTTGTGCCTCGTGCTCGGGTGACGGGCAAGAACCGGGCGCGAAATCCGACGCGATCTGGCTGTGGCCAAAGGTGTCATCGCGACGCTGGTCACTCCGGAACACGTCGATCTTCTCGTTACGAGCAATTCGCGTTACCCACGGGCGAAGACCGTCCTCATGCGGCTCGTAGGCCCGCAAGTGCTGTACGGCCTTGCGCAGCACTGTCTGCACGCTGTCCTTGGCGGCTGCGCGGACATGGGGATCACGCGAGCCATCGCAAAGAATGTGCTCGATGTAGGGCCGAAGCGCTAACAAGTCAGCCAAGAGATCGGGCGGAACGGGTGGATTCGGGGGCTTGGGCGGGCGCATGATGGAAACAACGTTGGCGAACGAGAAGGTAACAGGAAATTTTTGGGCGTCAGCACCATTCATTCCTGCATCAGTTGCCCGCATCGTCGACGACCAGCCGCTGTGTGCGCCGCCGTTTCCCGCCTCGAATTTTGTCGCTCGGTTTGCAACTGAAATCCTACAAGTTTTCTTGCGAAATTGGCTGAACTTCGGCAGCGGTCGGTGTCTTGAAAGGCTTTACCCAAATTTTCGAACATTGCCCGCATCGGTCTTGCCCATGCAATACAGGGACGACGTGATGGCACTCGGGGCAACGACGTATAACGTGCTCAGGTGGGTCTATTCGATTCCACAATCGCTCAAGCGACCGGTGCAATTTGTCGTGGGCTAGCTGCCACTCTAGCCACCACTCCCTGCCGCTCGGTTGCGGGCGAATTACTGGACACGTCCACAGGGCGCTCCGGGCGTGTGCAGAGTTTAGTGCTGGGTGCCCCCACGTTCCCAGCACATACCCAACCCGGGGATCAAGCCGCTTGGGAACATCGTGCAGTAGCGCATTACATGCACGTCGGAGGTCTATGCCCATCAAAGTCCCGATCCCACTGTCTCCCTGCATGAGTGCTGCTTCGGGAGTCTGGTGCCCGACGACAAGATGAACAAGCACGGCCCGGTTGCACCCGGCGCGAAAAAGTCCCGAGACCTGGTCTGTGCCGTAATCACTCATTCTTCCAGGACTATCGGGTTTGGCGCGACGCGTTTTGAACTCGACCCCTATGATATAAGAAAAGTCTGGTATGCCTGATCTAATGGGTCCGACCAGAAAATCGAGATCACCCGG
>CAZETM010001001.1:0-3469 GCA_964514885.1 uncultured Polyangium sp.
TTTCTTGCTGTCTGCGGACGAAGCACCTTCTGCCGCTTCGACACTCGACTCTTCGCGTGCAGCTTTCGTGTCGGACTTTTCGTCGTCACGACCGGCCGACGTCGCGGGAATCGAATTGCGCGTGGCAGACGGACGAGGACGAAGCGTCGCAGCAACGGACGCCAAGGTCGACGGTGCACGAGCGGCTTTCTGATCCGCATCGCCGGAAGCGTTTGTCTCGGAAGGACGGCGCACGAACGCACCGAGAGTGCTCATCGCTCCCTTGGCCGTTTCTTTGACGTCAAACTTTTTTGCATCTTGCCCATCGAAACGAAGCGAGACGACGAGCTGCGGGATACGCGTCTGCGGATCGACCTCGACCTTGACCGAATCGACCGTCGCAGGTCGCTTGTCGCCATGATCCATGTCCTCGAGCTCGAGCGAGCGGCCCACCTTGAGGAACTCGAGGTTCGAGCCAACTTGGATCTCGCCGCCGATCGTATCGCGCACTCGAGCCTTCATCGGAGAGCCAAGCCCTTCGATGTGCAGACGAACGCGCGTGCCGGGAATCGCGATGGGACCCGCGCTCGGATCCTCGGTGCCGTTGATGCGTGCACACATGGCGCGCAGAGTTGTTTCTGCATCGGTCGTTTCGAACTTCGTGAAGCGAAGCCCGAACTCACCGCCGCGCGAAGCTTCGCGACGCCAGGTGACTTCTCCCTCGGCAACGACTTCTCCGACCTCGCCTTCGAAGCGACACAAGAGCTTTTCGCCGACATCGGGGAGATAAGCGGTACGCAGGCGCATACCGGTTTGGGAAACGTCGACCGACTCGGCCTCGAAACCGCCGCCGTTTGCGCCACCGACGGCGACCAAGGCCTCGAAATTCACGCGGCCCTTTCCCGCGCGACGATCAGCGGCCGACTTGGTTCCTTTGGCGTGTTGATCTACGCCCTCGGCAACGGTGTCCTCTGCGCCTGGCATGCTCATGACAAACCTCCAACGGGCGCGACGTACATCTCGCACCACGGCCGCCCTATGCGGCACTTACGCTCGCCTTCCCGACTAAGTCAGGCCGAAGAGAAAGGCCAAGTTTCATGAAAATCAGGACGCGACTTATTTGAGCAGGTGCCAGTCTTTCTGCGCGCAAGGCTCTTAACGAGCGCGTCCGAAGATGCCAAGCTTGCCGGGTGAGCGACGATCAAGAACCACGCGCAACGACGAGCAAGCCGACGAGTGCAGACACGGCTGATACGCCCGCGGAGACGAAAGACGTCGTGATGCTGCACAGCCCGCACGACGACGGACAGGGCTACAACGTGCTGCGAGTGCGTGACGGTTCGCTCGAGATGGGAGCGATCCGGAACATCCGCGAAGGCGCTCCGATCCATGGCGACATCGTGAGTTTGTCGCAGCGCAAGGAGCACGAGCGGTTGTACAACGTGGAGGTGCTGATGAAGAACCCCGCGCAACCTGAAGCTCCACGACACGGTCCTGCGCAAGTAGCGACGGACAAGTACCGGACAAACTGGGAGAACATCTTCGGCAAGCCGAGTACGTCGGGTGGGAGTGACGCGGCGAATTAGTTTGAGGTGGGACGATTCGACGTCGGACGATGGCTGGGCAATGGACCGACGGAGCGCGCGTCATGGTGGGCGGTTGAGCACTTGTATTCCTTGCTGACCTGGCCGACCATGGCTGCGCGTGGCCATGGCTGCGCAACACGACAATTCAGTCGGTTCGGGCGGCTGAGAAACGCCGCAATCGATCGTGGAAAAGCAGCTAACCCATTTCGACATGCCACAATCGCCGCAACGGTTTCCGTCGAGCGATTTGCGTAAAGCTAAAACCGCTTCAACCTAGCTCGCGCGCCAAGCCTGGGACGCCAAAACGTACACGAGCAAACTTGCGGGCGCTCTTCGGAACGCCCAAACCGCCGCACAGGAGAGCTTGTGTGCGATTTTGAAACGCCAAGATGTGCGCACGGAAGGCCGGCCGGCGATCCTGACGTGTCGAAATGCGCGAGCGGGAGCCCGTAGGGGCATTGCGGAATGTAGGAATGCGTTTTCCGAAAGGCGTGGGGGGGATTTTGGTGCGGAGCGAGCGGCTGCCAACTGCACTGTCACAGAATGGCTGCATAAATGTCCTTGGCGAGCCGGGCGCAATTGACGATTGCATATCGGACGAATTGGCCGCGACGGTCGAGTGAGACGATGCGCAATCGTTCGACATGCGCATGGCCGTCGAGCGGGGATATGCGGGCGTCGCGCTCGGTCTTGACATGCGGATCATGAACTGCAATGAGGCTACATGTTCATCGAACGCGTGCGCCTGCGGAACATCCGATGCTTCGAGGACCTGGATCTGCGATTTCAACGTGCAGCAAAAGGCGAGGATCCGCGGCAGAACTGGAACGTGCTCATCGGCGAAAACGGTGAGGGCAAGTCCAGCTTGATGCGGGCAATCGCGCTTGGACTCATGGGGGGGCTCGGCGGCGGTACAACCCTCGAAGGGTTTACCTTGTGGGGTTGGGTTCGAGAGGGCACGGGGCATGGGAGTTTGACCATGGATCTCGTTCCGGACGATGAGGACGTTCGCCCGGGGAAACCGCCCGAGCAGCAAAAACCCCGTAAACTCGCGAGCCTTTTCGTCGACGCCAATCAGGAACTCCGCGTCGACGAGCAGAACACGCGCTTTTTCCCGCAACCGGTACAGTTCGATCCAACGAATGAAAATGCCGTTTGGAGTTCTTATTTCCCCGACATTGGAGTCCCCTTTGACCAGCTCATGAAGGATTACGACTTTTTGACGCGACACGCGTTCCGACGCGCCCAACACAAGGGCTGGTTTTCAGCGGGCTATGGAACGTTTCGGCGAACCGGAAGAGATTCGAGAAAGTCTTCGGAAGACCCGCTTGTTCGTCGTTTTGGGACACTCTTTCAATACGACGCTGTCCTCCAAGATTGCGAAACATGGCTCAAAGAACTGGATCGAATGGCATTGCGAGGAGACCAGGCCGCCCGGGACATCCTTGACGAGATAAAAGCCGTCTTGCCCGCGATATTGCCAGAAATCACCGCGGTAGATCCCTCGAGCGACAAATTATTTCGGTGGCGTGACTGTGATGTCGGATTGGATCGTTTGAGCGACGGATATCGAAGCATGTTCGCTTTTGCTGTCGATTTGCTCCGATGGATGGAGTGGTCACGAAGCGACAAATCAACCAAACTGAATGAAGTGAGCGGAGTCGTGTTGATTGACGAAATCGACACACATTTACACCCCCGATGGCAACGGGAAGTTGGTTATCGACTGACGAGGATATTCCCGAACATTCAATTCATCGTCACGACGCACAGCCCATTCGTCGCCATGTCCGCCGGGCGAGGTGGGGTCACGTTGCTCAAGCAGAGGGATGGCAAGGTTGAAGCGGAGCAAGATCTGCCGAATGTAGGCATTACCGTCGACAAGCAGTGGAACGGTTTCAAGA
>CAZETM010001002.1:0-3468 GCA_964514885.1 uncultured Polyangium sp.
GTATCGCGCGCGTTTTGAGGCAGCACCACATCCAAGTGTTTTGCCCGCGAATTCGACGGACCTCGGGCAAATCCGCCATCCACCGTCAAAAAGCCGCGCTCAGTCTGGCGCCCGAGAACGCGGTCGGTTTGAGCCGGAAAAGCCTTTTGCAAAAGCCGCACGGCGACGATCTTCGACGCGGCAGGCACGTCAGCCACGCTCCTGGCAAGCGAAATCGGTTCGTCAGTGTCGATCGCACAGGAGGCAGCGGCAAATACGGTTGCGCTCGCGAGGATCAGGCCAAGTGAATGCCGGTAAGGCGACGAATGAAAGAATGCGCGCGTGCCCATCATCCAGAAGTGCCTGGATTATCACCGCGCGTCAAGCCTGTTGCGTGTCAGCGAACTGGTCGATCCACCGAATCAGCGGTTGGGGAAGAACTTTTCTTCGGACTGAGGGCAAATGCCGTGGCTGAGCTTTAGGCTTAGTTGATTGGTGAGAAACTGCTCGATCGAGATCCATCGGTCCCCAACCTTGATTCGTTTGCTCCACGCGCAAATGGTGAGAAACCGCTCGCCGGTTTCGAGCACCGGGATGTCGAGCGTCGCAATGGGCGTCATATATGACGCGTGCAATCCAGGAAGAACGTGGGCTTTGGCGCGAAATGCTGCGCGCTGCACTTTGCCGTCAGGGCGATGGATATCGAAGATTCCGGACTGGTCACCTTGGTCGATGAACGCGTGCCATTGCGCTTGAACGACATCGTGCGTCTCATCCGGCTTGAAGCCATAAACGCGCGATCCGATCAGTTTTTCGTACGGCATGCCAAACAGTTCACATGCCGCGGGATTGGCGTGCACGTAGACGGCGTCATCGTTGGCCACCACTACGGCATCGAATGCTTGTTGAAAGAGTGCGTGTTCGATATCCGTTAGTTGCCAGCGCGGGGTTGTGCTCATCGGTGGATGCATATAGTCACGATTCCGCTGCGGCAACAACGAAAACGTTGCAAAGCAAGAACTTGGCGTGCGCGTGAGCAAACGGCGCGATTCAAGGCGGCAAAAGATTGTGGCGGACTTCCGGCACCGGGTAGCACAGAGCCGTCAATACCATGACATCACTTCGGGTCCGGGATGTCCGCGGCCGCGAGACGGAAAATCAAATACGATCGATACGTATTCATCCCCGTCGATTGAAATGGATTCGCAATGCCGCCGGGGTTGTTCCACATCCAATGAGCTTCCAAATCGATGCTGGCCGAGCCTGGAGGTGCAAGGCTTGTGGGGCAGGTGGGCGGAAAGCTTCCGCCGGGTGCCGGGTCATTTGTTTCGCCAACCGCAAGCGTGCCAATCGCCCCGGCGGTTACGGCTCCGGCGGTGTTTACCCAGCCAGCACTGGTGGTGGTCTCGTCGCCGCTGCCGCTATTGCAAATGGCGATTTGAGCATTGATTTCGGCCTGTGTGGGACCAGTTTGGCTCGACTGCATGTTGATACCCGTCCCGCATACCTCGAATTGCGCATCCCCGGTATATAATGGCAAACCACCGACGCGTCGGAATTGTCCGAGCACGCCTTGGGTCACGGCGAGATCGTCCCAGGTTGCGATGTACAAATACGCGGATGCTGGTGCATTGGCCGCGGTGACTTTGTAGGCTTCGGGGCCTTCGCCGCAATTGAAGATTTGGCCGGCGGTTTGAGCCCGCGAGCCTTGGATGAAGGTTGAAATGCCATCGACGTCGCCATAACCAAAGCTGTACGCATTGTCGGCCGTAATCACGACGTCGACATCGACATCGATTGCGGGGCCGCCTCCGCCGGACCCGCCGGTGAAAATGACACCGCCTTCGCCGCCGCTGTTCTGACCGCCCACGCCGCCCGTTCCACCCATGCCTCCCATTCCACCCGATGCTCCTCCGCCACCGGCTGCGCTTCCGCTGCTCGCCGCGCTTCCTGAGCTGCTGGGACCAGCGGAGCATGCGATTACGGTCAAACTTGCAACTGCGCCAATGATCCAGATTCGGGACGAGCTGCTGCGGTCTTTGATGTCATGCATATTCCCCACGTCTACACGTTTCGCCTCGACTTGTCGCGAAAAAGAATGTTTGGCCAGGCCCCGTCTTGTGCTAGGCTCGCGCCCGTGGCTCCCAAGACCAGTGTAGACGGCAATCGAGTAACCATTGATGGCTTCCGGTACGACTTGTCCCAGGCCGGAAAAAACCGCTACGCCATCGCCGACGAGTTCGGCGCGAAGCTCGGCTACTTCTCGTTTAATGGACGAGTGGTCACGCCCGAGGACTTTGGCGTCGAAGGCGCGCATCCGGCCATTCTTATTGGAAGAACGTGGTTAGCGGCTCAAGTCGCCAAAGCGCCTGCCGCTTCCACGGCGGCGACGACGAAGGGATTGTGTCGCGTTGCGACGCACGAAAAGCCTACTGAGGCGGACATCGAGAAGGCGCGGGCCTATCGCGCTTGGCTCAAGAAGCAGCCGGGATGCAAAGCCAGCTATTTCGTGCTCGATCCTGCATCCGGTAAAGCAATGACGATTAGCATTTGGGAGTCGCGCGAGCACTTGGCCGCGGTGAAAGATTCGAGCGCTCCAGAAGGATCCGCCGCGCTGGCGAATACGAGCGTCGAGGTATTTCCGATGGTCGAAGAGCCGTAAAAACGGTCACTCGTCGGTATCTTCGGTATCGTTTGCGCCCTCGCTCTCGTCGAGATCCGATTCGTCCGTTTCCAGCGTCACGTCATCCATTGTCGCCGCTTGCTCTTCGGGCGGCGGGGGCGGCGGGTCTTCTCGTTCATCAATGGGCCCATCAAGTTGGCACGCTGCCGCCAGGGTCGCGAACACGATGCCGACGAACAGGTGGCCCAGATTTCGACGCATTGCAGTAGCTCCTTTATCCCCAACTCGGCGACAAACCACTTCCATCCCTTTGGTAAACGTATGCCGATGCTGCACGAGTGTGAATTCTGTGCAAAGCCGGCAATTGTTCACCATCGGTAGAGACGGAGTACTGCAACCTATGGGCCATGCCCCGACAGGCTGAAATCCTGCCGTTTTTCTTGGCACCGTATCAGTCGCTTCGCGCGTAAAACTCCGCGAGTGCGCAAAGGTTTGGGCACCTGGGAAAACCGCTGCATGTCTGACGCACTGCGATGGATATCGTGTCGTGAACGGGTTGGGCGTAACTTGGCGATCGCGCTATACCCGTTCGAACGCTGCGTTGCGTTGCGATTACGATTGCGAAAGTTGGCTGAGCACCATAACCAGACTGAGCCTCGTAAACAAGTGCTCGGTCCAAAAAGGCCCGAGGCAATGACGATCGATGCCTTCTGGTTTCGTCGGTAACGACGATCGCCGCCTTCGCCTCCCCAAGCCTCCGGCGGTCATCACCTTCGTAATCCGAAGCCCCCGGCGGTAACCACCTTTGTCTCGCGCAGTCGCCGCTCGCCCATGTAGCAGAACCGGGTGTCGTGGTGGCCGCCCTC
>CAZETM010001003.1:0-3463 GCA_964514885.1 uncultured Polyangium sp.
TCGTGACCGCGTTGCCCGGATCCGTAGCCGTGTAGAGCGCGCCGAATGGCCCGTAAGTGTATCGCGTTTTGCCGGTCTTCGCGTCCGTAATGGTCACCGGCCGTCCGAGCTGGTCGAACTCAGTGAACGTGTGCCGCGGTGGTGACGCTGAAAGATCCGCAGAATCGACGATGAAACCGTCATAACTCGTCGTGGTGACGGCGCTCCATGGCGTCGTATGTCGAATTTCGCGGCCGAGAGCATCGAATTGGAAAACGTCAAACAGCAAATCCGCTGCGTTTTCCGCAGTCGGTACCGAGCGCTTCGCGACTTGTCCGCTGATTCGATCGTATTACGAGTCTCGCAAATTTCGATGCCAACATCCTCGATAATTTGGATTCGGCCTATTTCGACTGTGATTTTTTTCGCAGTTTGTGCAGGGCGTCGCGACGCTCGTTGCGCTCGCGAATAGGGCGGATGCGTTCTTCGATGTTATCCGCAATCATTTTCTCCATTCGTTGTTCGAAGTCACGCCCAAACCCCATGGGTATGCGCATCGGGAAGCCGGGATCGGCTGCGCTCACGCCTTGCCATCGCAACCCAATGACGCTCGCCGAAACAACGGCACGAATGCCATCCAGTGCATTTTGGATTGCATGGATCGAATCGACCCCAAAGCCTAAATCCTGGGTGTTCTCAGGTAAACCACGGACGACGAACGGACACTGCCACGCCGTGCTCCCAGGTACCATACGAGGACGTCCAATACGAACGACGACCTTGCGGTTACCATGCTCGAAGCACTCGAGCGTACGGGAGGCGATCCAGCGGGACCTTTGGGTCTTGGAAGGTTTGTGCGCCATTGCGGAATTGTTCGCCTCGCGAACCTCCGCCAGCATCTGTTTCACCGATTCAACGAGCCCATGCGTGCCGTGTTTTGCTTCGAGTATTGCAACGCGCAGTGCAGTTACCGCGAGGCAGTCGTGAGGCTCGCTGCACAGTTTTTCGACCTCGCCCAAGATCATTCTTTCCATTCGCTGTTCGAACGCGAGCCCGAAGCCCTGATCGACATATTTGGGAAAACCGATATTGTCCCCACCCATCGATTCCCACCGGAGGGGAATGCCACAGCGATCGAGAACTGCACGAATGCCCCTGAAAGTGTTTTGCAGCGTGTCCATCGTCTCGATGCCGTGGGCAAAGTGAGTTCTGTCCTCACCGATTCCGCGGATTTCAAAGGGGCAGCGCCACTCTTCGGCGCCAGGAGGCCATTCAGGACAACCGATGCGAACGACGACGCCGCCCCCAACGGTATCAAGCCGTTCGAGCGTA
This sequence comes from uncultured Polyangium sp., assembly GCA_964514885.1. GTDB lineage: Bacteria > Myxococcota_A > Polyangia > Polyangiales > Polyangiaceae > Polyangium. The sequence goes on from CAZETM010001003.1 coordinate 1,312, forward strand.
CGTTCGGCGATCCAATGAGGTCGCTTGACATTGGATTTGGTTGAGCTAGCTGTCGCCACGTTCACCACCACCCAAAATATTCATTGCACCAACCTCGCTTGATCTGTTCGCTTTCATAGGTCTTGGACCAGCATCCACCTGCGCCACCCGCATCTCGGCAGAACTCCTCCCAAAGTGCTACGCCCCCAGCAGCCGCATCGAGGCACCGATTTTTGTTGGGCTTGCGTCTCCTTCTGGCCGCCTCAGCGATATCCTTTCCCACTTTGTCTACGATTTGAACCGTCGCCGCAAACACCACCGTAAATGCTCCCGCCTCCAAAACCAGCTCGGCCAATGCAACTTCCACGACGACCACTACCACGACCGCAGGCGAACCGAGCTGCGAACGTTGCACCACCGTCGCTTCATTGTTCGACGCAACGGACTGCAGCTGCGGTAGATTGAAGGGCCATCCGGGAATGGCCATTGATCGCATCGTATCGCGCGTACATGCGGCCAGGTCCGGCGCGGTTTTCGGTACTTCGCCCGCGTATGCGTCGACGACATAACCGTCCCGATCAACCTGCAATTTCGGGCTGAATGCCCATGATCCACCATCGAGCTGATGACCATATTCTTTCACGCAAGCTTGCAATCGCTCTGCCGTGATTTGCGGAACGGCAGGTCGGTCCGACGCTGACTGTGGCCGAATGGTCGGTTCCACTCCGCCGCATCCGAGCGCAATGAGCCCAAGTGCGACCGAGCCGCGAAAACCAGCCATTGGAATCGCGCGCAATTGATAGTCCATTGTCATCCTCTTCTTCGTTGTCGTATGTTGTCGTATCTAGGTCAAATTTTTGGCAAATATTTGCCTTGCTCGAGCGCGCTGTACGTCTTCGCCTGCAATCCCGGCGTCCCGCCGAAGCTGAGCATCCCCGGCACCACGAGATCGACTTTGCCATTACGATTGAGATCCACTGTGCGCATTTTCACCGCGCAACTGAACCCCGCGAGCAGCTCGATGGACGCGCCGTTCGGCTCGAATCCTCCCGGCCGCCAAAGATGCAGCGTCCACGCTGGTTGACTCGGGTTTCCTTCGGGCGCGTCGTTGTGATCCTCGCACTGAATCAGATCGCCGACTCCATCGCCATCCAGGTCGGCCAAGTGTACCGAACCGCCCGGCCCACGAAGCCCTTTCGGTGCGGGACCGAGCGGAAATGGCCGCGCGATTTGTGTCTCGAACTCTTCAAACGTCCCATCTGCCTTCGATAACAGCACGATATGGTTGTTTTTGCTCCCGTAGACATCGTGCAGCAGCACGTCAGTGCGGCCGTTTTGATCGTAATCGAGCGCGGTCCCTAGTTCGGGCTGTATCTGCGAAGGATCCGCGGGTCCGGTCGGGTCGAGAACCACGGACCACTCCTGCGAAAAAGCTACCTTTGGCGCGGCGAATCCATTGCCTTGATTCCGCGCGAGTCGCCACTCTGTGATCGGATTGTCCGGCGTCGAGAGAATCGGGCTCGTGTCCGGCGAAAGCAAATCATCGAGCCCGTCGCCGTCGAAATCGGCTAGCATCGGGCTCGAAAGCCGCGACGTTGGCGCTGGTATCGTCGTCGCGACGTGCTCGAAACCTCGCGCGCTCGCCCCGTATTGAAATCGTGTCGGCGGCTTGCATGCGCCATCCGCTGCGCACTCCTGGGCCGAAACGAGTCTCGTTCGGCCCGTCGTTTCCCCCTTGTCGTAGTCGAATTCGTACCGCCGCACGAACTCCTCGCCGACGTGCATTTGCACCTCGTCGAGCCGCAAAGCGTTTTGAAACTCCATCCCTTCCGAGAACACGCGGCGCACGTCGTCTTTCGCGCCGTATACGAAGGAAACGGTACGCGTGCCCGGCATGCCGTCGAATTTGGTATAGGTTATCTCCGTTAATGCATATTCAGCCGTGAATCCGTCCGCCTCGGCAAAGCAATAGCCGTACTCCATTGCATTGCCGCGAGCGTCCCGTGTTTCACTCGCGAGCCATGCTCGAGCAGCTCCGCCACGCGCAAGCGGCATAGTTGCCGCGGTCTTGCCGTATGCGACGACCCAAGCATTCGGCAGATACGCCTCGAATCCGCTCGCGTGATTGCCGACGACTTTAATTTGCGTATCGGGAAACGTGCGGTATTCATTC
>CAZETM010001004.1:0-3463 GCA_964514885.1 uncultured Polyangium sp.
CACCTGACGCCCATCGAATACAAGTTGCTGGTGTTATTGGCGCAGAATGCGGGCAAGGTGGTGACGCATCAGCAGATCTTGAAAGATGTGTGGGGTCCTGCGTATGCGAATCAGGCGCATTACGTGCGGGTGCACATGGCGGAGCTGCGCAAGAAAATCGAAGAGAATCCGGCGCGTCCGAAGTTCCTCGTGACCGAGCCGGGGGTTGGGTATCGCTTGCGAGATCGCGAGCCGGGGTGCTGAATGGTCAGGTTTTTCGCGGAACGACCTTGCACGAGCTCGTCAAGGCGCGGAGTTCGGCCCAGGATCCATGGCAAAAGCCGCGTAATGTTGCGCGCATCGTCGATGCCCCGGTGATGCGTGCCTTGCAAGCGCAATCCAACCCGCTGCAGCGCGCTCGATAAACCGTACGACTCGGTTTCCCCTAGCTGCTCGGAAAAGCGCTTCTTGAGGTTCAAGTGCCCCGCACGAAGGGGCAGCTTGACTCCGTGCCGAGAGGAGTCCCGTTCGAATTGATTACGATCGTAATCGCCCCACGAGCAGAATAGAGCGTTCTTGCCACCGAGGAATCGACCCAGTTGAGTAATGGCATCGCGGAACGTCGGCGCCGAGTCGACGTCCGCTTGCGTGATGGTCGTTAAACGCGTGCAGAAAGGCGTGAGCTTTCGATGCACCACCGGCTTGATGAACGTGCAAAACTCGTCCACCGGCGCTAGGGTTTGCGCATCGGCAAGGACGGCGCCGATTTCAATGATCTCGGTCTGCGCCCGCGGGATGCGATGGTTCTCGTCACAAGTGGCCTCGAGGTCGATGACGAGGTAGAAGTCAGGACTGGTATTCATGATCGTTGCTCCGTGTTGAATGTACTGGTGGTATACTCGACCCATGGCTTCTCCGCCCGGACACGATTCCGGACAAGACCCCGCGCGTAGTGACGCCGATCCTGGGTTTTCCTGGGCGGATCACGTAGCTTGGCTGGTCGACAAACATGGCTCGCTGGCTGCAGTTGCCGAGCGATTGTCCGCTTTGCGCGGCTACGAGGACGACGTCGCGACGGTTGAACGTGCGCTGCGTAGGCTGCGCGGCCGAGGACAGCTCGATGGCGGCATGTGGGGATCTCGTGTGCTTGCTGCGTTCGGCCTTCCAGGCGCCGTCGATGCCCGAGCGCGCTGGATGGGCGCATATCACTCGCGTTTTACCGACCTTCCATTACCCGTTTGCCGAGATCTCGTGCGGTTGTGGGATCGTCCGCCGGTGAGCGACGCGCCTGCCTCGCGTATATGGCTCGCGCTCGCACACTCGACGTGCGCTCTGCGGGGAAACGAGACGGATGCAGCGATTACGCACATGCGCCGAGCGCACGCGTCATTTGCAAAAGCGCCACCCGAAGCGCGAATCGAGCTATTGTTGACGGAGGCATTTTTGGCAAGTCGCTCCGACGTCGAGGCGGTACCGGGATTGCTCTCGCGCATCGAGCCGCTTCTGGCCGAGGAGATGCCCAAGGATGACCGAGCTTGTCTCTACGCGCGGTGGATTGATCAGCGTGCTTATGAGAAGAATCGCTCTGGGCCGGGCAAAGAGCCGGACCATGTGGGAGCCGAGGCCCTTTATCGGACGATTCCCGAACAGAATGCCCCGGCCTTTGTTTTGTGCCGTCGTGCGAATGGTTTAGCGTATGCGCGGTGGAAACAAGGTTTCAACGAGGAGGCCGCGGCATTCGCGCGTATTGCCGCCGATAACGCGGGTGACGGAGGACATCTGCGGCTTCGTGCAATGGCGCTGAACATGCTTGCGCGTGTTGCTGGCGGATCCGAGGGTGAAAAAGCTCGTCACCGCGCAACAGCGATTGCCGCATCGCTCGATGATGAGGGCCTGCGAATGCGTTTCGAGCGAGGGTGGGCGTGGGAGGAGCGACGCGGCGATACGCAGTGAATTCGCCTATGGTCACCGCATCAGAGGCAATACGTATAATTGTGGTCGCTGAAATTCGGGCCAAGTGTGGAGGGGCCGGTGGTGTGCCCGAGTCCAAGTTTGTTTGGATTGGCAATGTGAAAAATGAACCGATATGCTATGTGGTGTTGACCAAGGAGGCAGTTAACGATGGGTGACGAGAGCAAGGATCCGTATCAATTGTCGAGGTTCGTGGAGGCGCAGGGGCCGGACTATTCTCGTGCGCTGGCTGAAACTGCAGTCGTGTGCGACGTTGTTTGCGCACGTTGCACCAGCAGGCTCGGTCTTCGAGCGGGCGCTGGCGAAGTATTACCGAGGCGAGCGGGATGCGAAAACGGTTGGATTGTTGGGATAGACGAGGCGTTCGTCCAAGCTCGATCCACGTCACACATGCAAGTGAAACGTGTCGAAACCGTTCTTCTTAGCGATACTCTTGTCCCGCTCGCACGTTTCGATGTACTCTCGGATTTCAGGAGAACCCACATGCGAATTTCGTTCAACCACGTGATGATGACCGCTCTTTGCGGCGCCTTGTTTACAGCTTGCGGCGCCCCGGACCGGAACAACGGCTCCGCGTCCTCCAGTTCCAGCGTGAGCAGCAGTTCCGGCGGTGAAGGCGGAATGGCCGGCGGCGGTGGCTCCGCGGGCGGTGGAATGGGTGGCGGAGGCAACGGTGGCGCGGGCGGAGGCGGAGGTGGCAACAATTTCAGCGCCTCGGGAACGGTCAGTGCGCCCAATGTGCCCGCAGGCAGTAAACTCGTCGTGGTGTGGTCGGTCAGCGCCAGCAGCCCCGATTACGTCTACAAATGGGGCGAAGGAACTGCGGACGCGGCGAAGTTCAGCGTGACGCTGATGGGCGATCCTCCGCCGGAAGCGATCAATGCAGGCTTTGCGGGCGTAGGATATCTGCTGGCCATGCCGAGCAACTTCGTACTGCCGGACGGCCAATTGACATCGACCCAAGCTGACAACCTCTTCGCGATGGCGCTCGGATACAGCGCGCAGCATGCCATCATTTTCCACCCCAATACGAGCCAGAGCCCCTATCCGTGGAGCAGCCAATTCTCCAATGGTTACCAGTGCGCCAAGTGCGCGCCGATGGGCGGCACGTTCGATCATTGGGCTCCGACCGATTGCGCAAACATCATCATCGTCGACACGAGCCAACCGTCATGCAATTGGACGTGAGGTTGGACAATGGCTTGGTCGGGGCAACCGCTCGCACCATTCGATTGCGCGCCGAAGCGCCTTCACCAGCCACCTACGCCCACCCAAACTTTTTCCGAGGGGTTCACCTCCGAGCGAGCAACATGTGAACCGCTAGCGTTTACGATTGCGTCGCGCTGAATGTCGCGTATCGTGGCGCAACACCGATCGGAGTAACGAAAATGAAGTTGTTCACTGTCTTGGCTTGTCTTGGTGCCGCATTCGTCGTCGGATGCGGAGGCGAAAGCGTGGTGATTGGAACCGGACCGTCCTCGTCCGGCGCAGGGGGCTCGGGCGGCACGGGAGG
>CAZETM010001005.1:0-3457 GCA_964514885.1 uncultured Polyangium sp.
CTGACCTCGCCGGCCACGAACCGGCGCTGCTGCTCAACCGACGCGGGCGGCCACTCAGTACCCAAGGCGTGACCAACGCGCTCGCAGGCCTCGCCGCGGCGGCCCAGATTTCGCGTCGCACCACCCCGCACATGTTGCGGCACACCGCCGCCACGCTGTTCCTTAGAAATGGCGCGGACCTTCGTCTCGTGCAGGAGTTTCTCGGGCATGCGTCGATTACCACGACCCAGCGCTACACCCACGTCGATCACCGCGATCTCGTCCTGGCCTTGCGACGCTGCCACCCGTCGCTGCGGCTTCGAGGCGGTACGACGGCCATCGCCCCGGATTCTGGCGGCCGTGCAGACGGGGCGGCGGACTTGGGATAACGAGAGGTTATCGTGCCTCGCGAACTGATGGTCGACACGACCTGTGGCGAAATGGGACACCTCTACTCAAACCTTCGCTTCTTGCTCCGAAAAAACAGCCCTCATCATTTCATCGAGGTGGCAGAGTCAAGGGCGTTCGGACGGCTACTCTTCCTGAACCGCGAGCTTATGCACGTAGAGAAGTTCGAATTCCTCTACCACGAACCGCTTGTCCACGTTCCAATGGCATTCTTGAGGCAGGCAGAGAGCGTTCTCATCGTCGGAGGCGGGGACCTCTTCGCGGCCGGGGAAGTCCTCAAGTACCCGTCGGTCAGAAAAGTGACGGTCGTCGACCTCGATGAGGAGGTTGTCAAAGCAATTACGAGATTCTACCCGCACGCGGGACCCATTCGTAGCGACCCCCGATTGCGATTGATATTCCAAAACGGTTATGAGTTTCTCGCATCCTCGAAAGAAGTGTTCGACCTCGTGATTTCCGATGCGACCGATCTACTGAAGGAGCCTCGCGACGTGTTTGGACTCATGTTCAAGAGCTTACGGCCAGGTGGGGTCTGCGTGGACATGATCTATCGAACTGTTCTCTACGAGAATGGCCTGGAAACGACGTCCATTCGTCTCAAGAAGTTTGACAATCTGCGATACGCACTTATCTCAGTTCCAGTGTTCCCTGGAAGCCTGCATATCCTTGCATTGTGGGGAAAAACGCAAAGGTTGCGAAGTCACAAGCCGAAGTCAATCAATGTTGAACAGAACTCAGCCGCATTTTCGAGAAAATTGAAATATTTCGACCCCTCGCATCTCTCCCACTTCTTGTATCTTCCGCCCTTTCTCGGCCGGCGCTTATCGTGACTTATTCAAGAATTGATGACTGAAGGAAAGTTCCCGTGATGGCGCCTCAAGTTCATCGTAAAATACTTGCGCGTTTTCCCACGAATCCTCATTCTTCATTTCTGCCACGGCAGTCATACGCTCCCTGGCGTCGGAGAGATATGCGTAGCGAAGCAGGTACTGCTGTTCGGAACGATCAGTGACGGTCCATGGGCTTCCCAAGAGCGTGAAGATGTTGCGGTCTCCGGTGTATGGCCTAATCCATTCGATGTCGACGTAATACAGGTTGTGATAATCAGTTGTTTCGATCGCCAGGTTGAGCCGTCTCGCGATTGACTCGACGACGAATGCGTGCTGTGCGGGACATCGACGGAGAACGCCACCCACGCGAGCTCTAACGCCAAGGAATCCAGGTGAGGCGAAATCAGGGCACACTCGTCTGAGCATCTGCGTCCCGACGACGCCAACCAAGCCCTCTCCAATGTAGCCGTACTGATTGAACAACCCGACGAGCGTCTCGCCGTTGAATGGCTTCACGCGCAAGGCTGCATCAGAGCCCGCTACGAAATCGAGGGCTTGAAAAGTGGATGGCGAGAGATTCGTGGAGCCTTGATATAGGGAATTCCAGCGACGTGCGTTCTGGAACGGATTTCCGGGAAACACTTGGGTGAACGTCGAGAGAAGTCCATCGAGGGACACTTTGTCTTCGGGCTGAATTTTTCCGGTCATGATTCCGCGATACCAGAGGTCGTTCGCGCCGACGAAATGGTTCGACCGAAAAAGGCGCTCTGCCAGCGCCCTGAGTGTATAAGCGCCGATCATGCCAGTGATGGTTTGCGCAGACGCCTCCAGGGCGGGCTGCCAGAGAAATTCCGGAATCGATTCGAATTCTCTCGATGGCGTCATCTGGATAACCTCTCGTTATCCCAACATCGGCCGAACAGTGCGTATCCAAGTCGGTTCGAACGCCGAGACCTACGAAACAGTCGATCGAGAGCAAGCCGACACGCCAGCGATGGATGACGCTCGAGACGGGAACCGTCACCGCAACGTTCGAGCACCTGAACGCGGTCCCAGGGGGTGGACAGTGCCGCCATCTCCAGCGTAGTGTCAGAAGGAACCATTAACGTCATTTGCTCATGTACCTCATTCCCACGAAAATCGACCGATCAGCCATTCATGGTGTTGGTGTCTTCGCGATAGCCTTTGTCCCAAAGGGGACGGTGCTTTGGCAATTTCGGCCTCCTTTTGATTGCGTCTGGTCAGAATCGGAAATTCGGGCCCTTCCGAAGCCAGCCCAGGAGTACATGTCCACCTACGCCTACTTCGACCGAGTGTTAGAGAAGTATGTTTTGTGCGGCGATAACGCTCGGTTCTGCAACCACTCTACTGCCCCAAACTCTGGGGACGACCCCACGAACGCGAATGCGACAATGGCAATTTGCGACATCTTGCCTGGCGAAGAAATCGTTTGCGATTACTATTCGTTCGATGTTAATGCGTCATCGAAATTGATGGCCGCAGATCGATAGACGTTGAAGGTTGAAATCAAGAGCCAATAAGCGCCTTCAGTGCCGCAAGGATTCTGTCTTGCGCGAGACCACAGAGCGCTCCAATCAACAGAGCACTCCTCCAGCTCAATGTCATCGGTAGGTTTTTTCCGAGTGCGGTGTACTCGTAGCCATTAAAGAAGATGAGCGCCACGGCGGGCGCGACAAGAATCCTTCCGCCGATCAGCATGTTCGACAGATCCGATAGCGGTGCTTCGGAACCGAGAAGAGCTCGTTGAAGGAGAACGCCAAGGAGAGAGCTGCAGATTGCAATGAGGGAGAGGCTCGAAGGATAGGGGCTGATTTGCACCGCGGCGGATGCCCCTGTCGCCTGGGGCCCGTCGGGGCTCGAATCGTCGTACACAATGTCGATCCCAACTTGGTATTTCTGCGGTTCGAATCGACCTCTCAGAAAACGAATCACATAGGTCGAAGTGAAGGCTTGGCCGGGTTCAATCGTGGCAAGAACGCGTCGTTCGCCCTCATCCATTCGCGATTCTAGTCGTTCCAGTTGTTCGACTTTGGCCAGATAGAGGCTCCTGATGGCTTCAAAGCCGACGTGGTTTTCCATCCAGCGACGGTAGGCTTCTCGAGCATCGACAGCAGAATCGATGCGATATCGAATGGACTCAAATTCACGTCGCAGCCGCAGCGAGAGTGTCGGCTCTCACCACCATTCACCCACCGTTTCTCACGACCTTTCACCCACCC
>CAZETM010001006.1:0-3455 GCA_964514885.1 uncultured Polyangium sp.
GCTTCTATGCCCCCGGCCTGCTCGCCAAGGTCCACTCGGGTGACACCAGCTACCTCGAACCAGAATCCGCCCCCGTGCTCATGAAGTGCGCCGTCGCCGTTCCTTGACATCTTTCTTGACCCTTTCACTCCCACGTGTTTTTCTCACCACACCCTGCATGGACGCCCCCTTTTGGATCGACATCGACATTGAACCCGCCGACGCTCACGTGCGCATCACCGCACGCGGAAGCCGCGGCGAAATCACGTCGCCACGCCTGATCCCCGTCACCCTCGAACGCCTCGAAACGTTCGCCCGCAAAGTCGGCCACGCCGTGAGTCGTCGACAAACCCTCGACGAAACCACCCTCGCCGAAGCCCACGCGCTGCATGCCGCATTGTTCGAAGGCGAATTCCGAGACCTCGCCGTACGCTACCACGAAGCCGCCAAAGGCACCCCCGTCCTGCATCGCCTCGTCCTGCGAAGCCGCGGACTGCAAGCCGTTCCGTGGGAAGCGCTTTGTCAACCCGCCAGCTCCGAAGGCTTTTGGAGCACATCGCCGACCATTCACCTGGCCCGCGGCGTTCCTTCGCCAGACCCCTGGAAACCTTGCGAAATGCAGGGCGCACCTCGGCTACTCGTCATCGCGCCCGGTTTCTTCGATGGCGCGGCCCTTCGTAACCTGCAACATGCCCTCGCCGATTCCATCGCGGCCGGTGAAATCGAATGGCTCGAACCCATCGTCGGGGCCAAAGCATCCCGCGATTATTTATTCGATTCCCTCGATCGTAACAAACGCCCCCACATTCTCCATTACATCGGCCACGGGGACGTCAATACGGCCGGCCATCCCACCCTGCGACTCACCGATACCGAAGACGGCGACGAGGAATGGATCAAAGTGGAATCGCTCGCGGGCAAACTGGCGGCAAAATTCAGCGACGAACTGCGTCTCGTGGTGCTCGAAGCGTGCGACGGCGCCAAACCCGGCCATTTGGGTAGCGCCGCGGAATTGCTCAATCGCGCGGGTATCGCTGCCGTTCTCGCGCATCTATGGCCCGTGCAAGCCGATGTGGCCAGGACGTGCTCGCGTGCATTGTATCGCTCGCTTTCCTCAACGTTTCACGCCAGAGGCGCCGAAGGTAATGTCGCGTCGAGTGTCGCGGATGTGCGTCGATTGCTGCTTTTGGACGGAGCCGTCGCGTTTTCCCCGGTGCTCTATTTGCGTGGCCGAGCATCGACCCTTTTTCATTTCAAGAAAACCACCACGCCTCCAGATACCACACCGACCCCATTTGGCACCCTGACCATCGGCACCGTGGGATCGCAATGGTTGACCGGGGGATTGATGCCCATTTGGAACGGCGGTCAAGCGACACCGTCCAAATTACGTTTCGAGCTGCAAGATACCAAGGGAAATACGATCGAATTGGTTTTGGCGGAGCCACGCGTCTATTGGCTGGGTCGCGGGCCGTTGCGCGCGGATGGGAAAACGCCAAACGATTGCATTTTGACGTCACAACGTGTCTCGCAAGATGCAGCGACTTTGGCAAACGTGGAGGGACGCTGGTCCATTCGCAATACGTCGGGCAAACCGCGCGTGCGCGTGAATTTGGCGACGGTCGAGCCGGGCGAGGCGTATCCATTGATTCACGGAAACACGGTCGTGGTGGGAGATGCCACCGCTGTGTTTCGAGATGGCCGATTTTATGCGATGACGCCGCCCACCGCGGTGGATACGCGAACGGGTTTGTTGTCGCGCGAAGGGCTGACGTGCGAGGTAGGGCTGGCGCTGGCCACGCCACGCAAAGCGCGCGTATTGCTCGTGGTACATTTTGGAGCGGACGACGCGCAATCGGCGTGCGTGGCAGCGCGCGTGCTACACGAGGCGGATCCTGGCGCGCCGATCGGACGCATCGAGACGACGGTGGGGATGTTGGTCGACGACAAATCGACCTTGGCCAAACGGCTGGAAATGGTGCGTCGTGCTGGGCTTTCACCGCTTGCGGCAGGGTTTTTGGAGCTTACCGGGCCGAGCACCGAAGCTGGGGCGCGAGTGGAATCGGCGCTTGGGGCGCTGGTGCGAATTGCGGCGGCGCGCGATACCGATGGATTGGTAGATCTTGCAAAGTATGCGCTTCAAGGGGGCACTTTGGAAGAACTGGCGCACTTTGCGTGTGAAGCGCGGTCGACGGGTGGTGGATTGGGATTGCTTTTGCTGGACGAGCTGGAGCGGTATGGCGCATTGGGCGAAGCGTCGCGCGCGGCGATTGAATTGGAATTACGCGAGCAGCTTGGCGCATTGCTGCACCCAAGCGATCGCATCACCTCGGCGGGACCGGGGGCCATTGCCGTGGCGACGAGGCAATCGGTGGATCGGCTGCTTCGTGACATTGCGACAGGATGGCGTGCTCGCGGTCCGATTGCCGTGGGCAAACTCGAGCTGGAGCGGAGCTTGCGCGTGTTCGTGCTCGACGAGGCGACGACGGCGCAGCTCGTGGCGCAGCCGGCGGCATTTTTGCGGGAAATGGGAACGGGGACGAATGCGCAGGGTTTGCCCACGCCGATTGCGTATTGGCTGGACGCGGCGCAAGGAGCGGCGACGACGTTGGAACGCGCGACGGCGCTGGTGCGAACGGTCGAGGCTACGTGGCGCCTGCTGGGTTGTATTCTCGTAACGGCATTCTGGGCGACGCGCAAAGGAATGGCGCTTCCCGTGGCGAATACGGCGACGTCGTGGCCAGCGTGGTCGAACGTGGCGATTGCTATTGCGGAAACGTTGCACGCGGAAGAAAGCCGCATTGGCGAATTGGCCAAAGCCGTGTGGCAAGTTTGGCAACCTGGCACGGGGTTTGGGGCGAAGGGCGCCGAAGGCGACCCAAAGCCCCAAATGTTAAACCCAGGTGTTTTGCGACGGGCAACGGAACAAGCGTCGTCGCTTGCGTCGCTGGTCGCGTCAGGGTCGGATCCACGGACGTTGGCGCGGACGACGACGTCGTTGGAATTAACGCTGCACGAGGTTTTTGCCAGCTTGCGAGCGTTGCGCGGGTGGTCGCTCGTGGCGGTACGAGGCACGACACCGGCCGATCTTGCGGGCGAGATTCTGCGTGTCGACGCCGTGGATTTTACGGGACCGCATGCGGCTGGGGTGCAACGACGCCACACGGTGACGGGCATTCGCGTATTGCCATTCGTGTACCTGATGCGCTGGGCCGAAGGTGTGGCCATTCCGCTCGAACCGCTGATTCGGTACGTCCGAGTTCCCGGGGCGCAAATCGATGGATTGGTTTTCGTGGACGGCATTCCGTCAGGGCCTGGGTTTTACTCGTATACCGCGGTGAACCAGGAAGGGCGGATTGAGCTCGAAGTGACGGAAAGGCAATTGGCGCGATGAATTCGTCCACTCGTTCTGATGCGACGGAAACGAACGAACCGCGAGCCGGTGAGCTGATTGGCAAGTTCCGGCTCGAGAAAAG
>CAZETM010001007.1:0-3454 GCA_964514885.1 uncultured Polyangium sp.
GGCGAAGGAGGGCGCTGGAGGAAGCGGCGGCGGGGCTGGTAGCGGCGGCAATGGCACCGGCGGTGGAGAAACCGGCGGCGCGGGCGGCAGTGGCGGCGGCAGACCGCAAGATCCCGTAGCAGAAGGCGATTGCGGCTGTTCCGTTCCGGGCAATGAAGCCCCGACAAACACTTCGCTTTGGGCGAGCATCCTGCTCGGATTGGCGTTCTTCCGACGTCGTCGTTGAAAAGAGTCTGGCGCCCTGAGCCCCATCGCGGGATACCTCGGGCATGCCTCACATCCTCATCGTCGAGGACGAACCAGCCATCGCCGAGTCCCTCGCGTACGCTCTACGCCGAGACGGATTCACCACCACGCTAGCTCCCACGCTCGCCGATGCCAGACGCGCCCTCCCGAGCGCGAATCTCGTGATCCTCGACCTCATGCTCCCCGATGGCAGCGGTTTCGACCTCATCGGGGACGTGCGTCGCAGCAATGCCGGCACGCCCATCATCGTGCTCACGAGCCGCGATGACGAAGCCGATCGCGTCGCCGCACTCGAAACCGGCGCCGATGATTACGTCACCAAACCTTTTTCACCTCGCGAAATGACCGCTCGCGTGCGCGCCGTCCTTCGCCGCGTCGCCCCGACGACCAACGCTCCACCACCGGCCGCGACAAACCCAGCTCCGCCCCTCCGCGAAGAGCCGATCCCTTTGTCCATCGATGAGCCGACCCGACGAGCTCATGCGCACGGCCACGAACTCGACTTGACCCGCGTCGAATTCGATTTGCTCGCCTGTTTGCTCGCGGCTCCAGGACGCGTCTTCACGCGTGCTGAACTCATCGACCGCGTGTGGGGCGACGGATTTGCCATCACGGATCGCACCGTGGATTCGCATGTCAAAGGGCTTCGTCGCAAAGTCGAAGCTGCCGGCGAAAGCCCCGACCTCATCGAAACCGTTCGCGGAGTTGGGTATCGGGTCACGGACAAACCCGTCCCGCCAACGCGTGACGGTTCATCGGATACCCCGTGATTCGCCTCATCATCGCAGCCGCCTCGGCCGTTGGCCTGATCCTTCTCGTTGCGTACATCGGATCGCGCATCGTGCGATCTCGGACTGCGGGCACGAGCATTCGATTGCAAGTCTTCCTCGCGCTCGCGAGCATCGTCGGGGCCTTTGCCTTTGGCCTGGGTTTGCTCGTTCTCGATCGCATCGAAGCGCGCGCAACGTTGCTTGCCGAAGATGCCGCACGTGATGAAGCTGCTGCGATCGCTGCGGTTGTCGCGGGTGAAGTTACCGAACGATCGTCGTCACTCGAAGACGTCGGCGGTCGCATCGCACGCTCTGCTAATCCGCACACGTTGCACTTCTCGCTGCTCGATACGAACGGACGCACCGTTTTTTCGAGCGGTCCAGCGCTGGGTGAACCGGGAACCGTCTTTGCCACTGCGCCCATCGTCGTGGCGGGGAGTTTTTCCGGACAAGTGCGCGTGGTGAAACCGACCATCGTCATTCGACGCCTTCTTGCTGACTTTGCACCAACAGTCGTCACCATCAGCGCGCTGCTCGGTGCAGCCGCTGCGGCTGCGGCCATCCTGATCGGCAGAGCCATCGCGACACCGATCGAGGCCCTTACCGAGTTCGCCGTGCGAGTGAGTGAAGGCGAGCGAAGGGCTCCACCTCCGCCTGTGTTTGGCCGTGAAGTTGCGCGTTTGTCACGTGCGATCGACTCGATGCGCAGACAGCTCGAGGGCCGACCCTTCGTCGAAACATTCGCGGCGGACTTGTCTCACGAGCTGAAGAATCCCGTCGCAGCCATTCGCGCAAGTGCTGAAGTGCTTGCGGACGGCGCGCTCGAGGAGCCTGCGGAGGCCGCACGTTTCGTCGCGCGTATTCGCGAAGCGACCGAGCGAATCGAAGCGCTTCTCGGGGACTTGCTCAACCTTGCTCGGATCGAAGCACGCGGTGTCGAGGAAGCTGCGGTGGTTGACCTGGACAAACTCGCCCGAGAAATCGTTGCTCGCGGACGCGAACGAGGCGCGGTCATCGACGTGTCCATCACGGGCTCGCCGCTCGTTCGAGGCAGTGCACCGTGGCTGTCGCGAGCGATCGAGAACTTGCTCGACAATGCTTTCGTGCACGGTTTGGAAGACGAGCCGATACGACTGTCGGTCGATCGAGAAGCGAACAAGGTTCGAATCACGGTGAGAAACCGCGGCAATATTCATCCGCATGTTGCGGGTCGTTTGTTTCGACGTTTCGTGACCACACGCAGCGCTCATGGAGGCACAGGGCTTGGCCTCGCGATCGTCCGTGCGATTGCCGAAGCGCACAGTGGATCGGTCGAGTGTGTCGATGGCGGCCCGCCTGAGGTTGCTTTTCGCATCACGTTGCCGCCCGCGACGATGTTGTAGCTCTCCACGGGCGAACTCATCTTCGTGGAGGTTTCTCCATGAAGCCTCCACGAAGCCTCCGTGGACCGCGAGCGTTCCATGGTTCATCTTGGGCTCGCATCACGAGGGACTTCATGAGCAACCATTCGCTTCCTGAGCACATCGCCATCATCCTGGACGGCAACGGCCGCTGGGCCACGTCTCGCGCCCTGCCGCGTACGCATGGGCACGAAGCAGGGGCGAGCAAGGTGCGCTTGGCAGTTCGCGCGTGCCATGAGCGGCGGATTCCCGTGCTCACGCTTTACGCTTGGAGCAGCGCCAACTGGTCGCGCCCGACAGAAGAAGTCGACAACCTGATGCGCATCTGCAAGTCGTTTGCAGAGGAAGAAGCCGATGCGTACGTCGAGCTTGGCATCCGCGTCGTCACGATTGGAGACATGGACGACGATGTCCCGTCCGCGACGCGCCGAGCCACCGAGCGTTTGGTAGAACGAACTGCAGGTGGCCAATCGATGACGCTTGCGCTCGCGCTCAACTACGGTGGACGAAGCGACATGGTCGCGGCGATGCGTACTGTCGCGGCGCAAGCTCGCGCGGGGCTGCTTCTTCCTGAAGACATCGATCCGCGCACGATTCGTCGGTTCTTGAGCACCAGCGAGCTACCGGACGCGGACCTGGTGATTCGCACGGGCGGCGAGCGACGTCTCAGTGATTTTTTGCCCTACGAAGCGGCGTTTGCTGAGCTTTTTTTCACGGACACGTTGTGGCCGGACTTCTCCGAAGCGACGCTCGACGAGGCGCTTGCTTCGTTCGGTCGACGTCAGCGTCGGTTCGGACGTACGAGCGACCAAGTCGTCCCAGCAACTCTTTGACCCATCGACGCGATCCTCTTGGCACAAGGGCCGCTTCCGATTATCCTCCGCCCGCATCGAGCGCCCGTAGCTCAGTTGGATAGAGCAGCGGCCTTCTAAGCCGCGGGTCGCAGGTTCGAGTCCTGCCGGGCGTGCCTCGCTTCGCTCCGTTCCCCCATACCCCCTGCCCCCTCTCCCCCAGGGGCGCGGGGGAAAGAAGAACCAT
>CAZETM010001008.1:0-3448 GCA_964514885.1 uncultured Polyangium sp.
CCCCCGGCCCCCTCTCCAACTTCGCTTCGCTACGTGGAGAGGGGGAGATATCAATCAGATCCTTGACCCCTTTCTACGACCCGAGTAACCCTTTCGCATCCTCATGCTGAGCCCGTTTATTCGCTCCATCGCCGTCGTTGGCCTCGCGGCCGCGTCATTGTTCGGGTCTGCTTCCGCGCAGGCTCAATCGCGCATCGCCGTGGTCGACGTGCAAACCGCCGTCATGCAAACCGAAGACGGCATCCGTGCTCAAGCGACGCTGAAAAAGCTGTTCGACAAGAGCCAGCGCGACCTTGATGCGAAGCAGGAAGAGCTGCAACGCGCGCGTGAAGACATCGAACGTCAGGCGCGCGTGTTGTCCCGCGAAGCGCTCGCGAGGCGCACCGAAGACTGGCAGCGGCGCATGGTGGAGTTGCAAACGCTGTTCGTCGACTACAACAAACAGTTGCAAAAGAAGCAGGGCGAGCTGACGGGGCCGATCCTGAAGAAGATGCTCGGCATCATCTCGCGTCTGGCCAAGAAAAACGCCTACGACGTGATCATCGATCGATCGGCGACTCCGTTTGCTCGTCAGGATCTGGATCTGACCGAACAAGTGGTGCAGATGTACAACTCGGGCGGCGCTGGTGGCGATGCTCCGGCCGACGGCGCTGGGGACAAACCCGCCGAGGGTGGTGGCGACAAACCAGCCGCACCGGCACCCGCTCCGTGAGCGAGTCATGAGCGACGTGGCAAAGTTCAAATTGCCGCTCGAGGTGCGGGATATCCTGAGGATCCTTCCGCATCGATATCCGATGGTGATGGTCGATCGGGTGACGGAACTCGTGCCTGGAGAACGGATCGTGGGGCACAAGTGCGTCGCGTACAACGAGCCTTGGTTTCAGGGGCACTTTCCGGAACATCCGATCATGCCGGGGGTGCTATTGATTGAAGCGATGGTGCAGATCGGGGGCATATTGGCCTATGCGTCCGATCCGCTGGACATGACGAACAAGGTCGTGCTTTTTCTAGGGATTGACAAAGCGCGATTTCGCCGGCCGGTCGTACCGGGTGATAAAGTCGAATTGACGGCGAAGGTGGTGCAGCGTCGCGGGTCGGTGTGGAAGTTGGCGGGGCAAGCGACGGTGGATGGTGAGCGGTGCGCCGAGGCGGAGATGCTGGCGCAGATAGCGGATAGGCCGACGGGGTGAGCAATGCCGCATGGGAGCGGCAGAAGCTTCCGCGGTGTCAAGTTGTGCACTATGCTCCAGCCACCAATGATGGATGAATCCGAGGTTCTGCAGTTGACCGTGCGCAACTTCCGAGGATTACGCGATGCTGCGTGGTCCCCGGCAGGCGTATGCGCCCTCGTCGGACCGAACTCGAGTGGCAAGAGCACACTGCTCGAAGCGTTCTTGTTCGCGCACTACGCTGCCAAACGTACCCCGAAGGATGCGATCCAGGTAAGTGGAGGCATGCGAGCGTTTTTGCATCATCCGCCGGTGTTGGATGCCGGAGGGGATGACTCGGCGCTGGCGCGTGTACAGTTCGTCGTAAAGCTCGGACGAGCTTCTTGGCACCTCACATTTTCTGCCACGAATGACAATGTGAACGCGGAATGGGACGAGAAGATTGTCATTGACGAGGCCTCTTGGGCCAGTGGTGCCTCGGGTAGCCTCGACGTACCCACGCAATTATCAATGGTTGCTCGCAAAGCGGCTTGGTGGCTAGAGAGGCGGGAGCCCAACGCCGAGCGATTGGCTGATCGTATTGGCAATCTATCTCTTTATCGACCATGGGAATTGCAGCGTTTTAGAAAGCAGCCGTGGTCGGACCCTACGCTTGATGACGTGCGGTTGTCGCCTGACGGAGCGAACATTTTCGCGGTACTTCAGAACTGGCGCGACACGCGCGATGACAGTTGGCGTTACGAATGGGTTGTCGAGCACCTGAAGCGCATTCATTCTCGAAGCGTCGGGGGCATTGAGTTGAGAAAGGGCGGTGGGACGCTTTCCGCAAGATTTTTTCCGCCATCCGAGGAAGTAGCCATGCCCATCACGGCTGCATCGAATGGCATCCTGGCCACGTTATTTACCTTGACGGCCGTGGCGGGAGGTGAACCGCATGGGCTCATTTTGTTGGACGAACCTGATAATGGTTTGCATCCGGCGGCGATACGAGCGCTGATTGATGCATTCCGTTCGCTTCATGAGGAGCGCGGAGTGCACATCGTCATGGCAACGCATTCACCGATCATCCTGAATGCGTTCAATGACGATCCCGAAAGCGTATGGGTCACGGAGCGCAGAAAAGGCGCGGAATTCCCCATTCGATTGACTGACCTTTGCGATCCAGAATGGCTGGCGAATTTCCGTGTTGGCAATATTTATGGGACGGGGTTCGGTCGGCAGGATCCGATATCCGGGAGCGACGGATGACGGCAAAACGAGTGGCGCTGGTCGTTACCGGCAAACTCGAATTCATCGGGCTCGCTGGTGCGCTGAAAAAGCTATTTCCGACCGTCGAATTCACGATATCACCCACGCTGGATTCCCAACAGCTCAAATCGGCGACGTCTTGTGCGGTCGATCCAACGAGAAACGCTCGGGCCATGGAAGAAGACCCCGACAAGATTCCCGTGATCGACGAGCTGATTGGAGACTTGGCTGGAAATCTATGCGGGCGCCGCTCTGCCGATGTTGCTATTCTCGTAGACGACCTGGAGCTAGAGAATCGCGGCAATGAGCATAACGTGGTAAAAGCCGTCCACGATGCGGTACACAGACATATCGCGCGCGTCGCAAAACTTCGTCATGCACCTCGAGATCTGCCTGCATTGCTTCGTGATCGCGCATCGTTCCACCTGTTCGACCCCATGATCGAGACATATTTCTTTGCCGATCCCAATGCGCTCGGCAATGCTGCCATTGGGGGACTGACGCACTCTTCGTTACACATCGATAATGGCAATCCAGAGCGATTCCTCGTATGCCATTGTCGCGAACCGGCCTATTTCGACACTTTGGGCGAATGTGCCCGCGGTCGTGGACCGAAAGAACGTAAATGCCCTTGGCACGGCGACAAGCGATTCGCGCACCCGAAGAAGTATTTGAGCTACTTGTGTCGAGACACTCCGCCAAACGATTTTTGCACGAGGTATAGCGAAACCGGTAGTTATGACGGCCAACAAAGTTTTGGCGGAGCTCGTGTGCTTGGAGACCTGGACTGGAGCAAAGTATTGCGCTGCGAAGCCGCCGCTCCATTTCTGCGTGCGCTGGTAGAGGATCTTCAAGATGCGCTATCCTGTGCACCGCAATTACCCAACTGGCCTGCGGCCCCAACCAGCAAAGCAATCACGAGCCTCACGAATAGTACGCCGCTGCGGGTTCTGCGAAACCTTTGAGAGCGATCAATCCTCAGGCAGGCCCATTGGCCCCGGCCCCGGCAGCAGCAACTGCTGGCCCTGCCG
>CAZETM010001009.1:0-3446 GCA_964514885.1 uncultured Polyangium sp.
GGTGTGCTTGGGCGCTGAGCGTGTGATGCAAGCCCGAATCCTCCGGTTTGTCGGGTCCGTCTTGGCGATCCCCGCGCCGCCCCTCGAAACGCCGCTTGCCGGTCTCGATTCGCTGAGACGGTGGGGTTTGACCACGCTCGGTTCGTCCTTCGCGCGAGCGGTGTTGGTTGACCGAGACAAACGCACGGCGTTTTTCGGTTGCTTGCTGCTTTCGACGGCGTTTCTGAGCGCCTCCACGTTCCCCGTCGTGGTGTTGCTGCTCGGCCCATTGCTCTGGGGCATCCCGCACATTCTCTCGGACCTTCGTTATCTCGTTGCGAGACCGGGACTGCACAAACGCCCCCTGGCGATCGTGGCGATTGGTTTCGGTGTGGTTGCGGCGAGTCTCGGATTTGGAGTGCGCGGAGGTCTCGCTGGTGCCGCGCTGGCGCTGTTCGTCGCGCAGGCATCGTGGACGCGACGCCTGCTTGGCCTCGTCGTCGTGGGTGGCCTTTTTGCTGCCGCACAACGATCACCGTTTCTTGCCGATTTGGCGTTTGCGCATCTGCACAACTTGGTAGCGGTCGTGTTGTGGTGGGCGTGGCGGCCAAGACAAACTCGCCTGCATCTGCTCCCGATCGCGCTGTTTGCTCTGTTTTCGATCGCGCTGCTCGCGGGTGCGGCGACGCCTCTGCACAGTTTCACGCGTGGCCTGGAAGCACCTTGGACGGGGCTCAGCATGTACGAGCTTTGCAGCACGCTGACGCCGTTTCCTCGTGACCCGCTCTCGGTGCGTTTCGTCCTGTTGTTCGCGTTCGCGCAAGCCACTCATTACGTCGTTTGGCTGCGCCTGGTGCCCGAGGACGATCGTCCGAGCAAGTCACCGCGATCGTACGGGCAGAGTTTTCGTGCGCTGACGCAGGACCTCGGATCGATTTTGCTGTGGCTGGCAGTGCTCACGGCTCTTGCGCTGATCGGTTGGGCGTTTGTCCAGCCCGGAGAAGCGCGAGATGGATACTTGCGACTGGCTTCGTTTCACGGGCATCTCGAACTCGGTGCAGGCGCTTTGCTCTGGGCCGAGGGTCGACTTGGTTTTGGAAAACATGTGGCAAACGCATGAATCGAGTGACGAACCTTTCGTGAAGGTTTGGTCAACCAAATCCCATTTGATCGCGAATACCCCGTGGAGCAGTGGTTTTAAGCGTCTCGCCCTTCCCACTGTCGCGTTACGAGGCTAAAACTTTCTTCGAGCGTGCCGTCGCACTTATCTTCCCAGCCCGACTTCGAGCTTCCCAAGAAAATTGGGCGCTACGACGTTCTGCGCCTCATTGGTGAAGGTGCGATGGGGCGCGTGTTCTGCGCGCACGATCCGGTGTTGGGCCGGGACGTCGCGGTCAAACTGTTGCGCGACGATCTCGCGGTGCCGCGGGACGTGCGCGAGGGCTTGCTCGCGCGCATGCGCAACGAAGCGAAAGCTGCTGCGCGTGTGGCGCATCCGAACCTCGTGACCCTGCACGACATGGGCGAGGATCCGACGGTCGGGCTGTATCTCGTTTTCGAATACGTCGAAGGTCCGACGCTCAAGCAACGGCTACTCGAAGGACCGTTATCGCCTGCGGAGACGGCGCGTCTTGCGCGCGAGTTGGGCGGCGGCCTGACGTGGGCGCACAACAAGGGGATCCTGCATCGGGACGTGAAGCCCGAAAACGTGATTTTGTCGCAAACGGGCGGCAAAATTGCCGACTTCGGGATCGCGCGTATCCCCAACTCGACGATCACGCACGCTGGGGGGCTGATGGGGACCCCCGCGTACAGCGCTCCCGAAACGTTCGGCGGGAAAAACTTTTCGCCAATGAGCGATCAATTTTCACTTGCCGCTTTGCTTTACGAAGCGCTGCGAGGTGAACGCGCTTTTCCTGGAGACGATGCGGTCGAAGTCGCGGCGCGTATCGCGCAGGATCCGCCCGATCGGTTTTGCAGTTCTCGCGGGCTTCCTTCCGATGTCGACGATATTTTCGTGCGTGCTATGGCGCGTTCGCCCGCGGATCGTTTTGCGACCTGCGATGCTTTTGGCGAGCTTCTTTCGGACGCGCTTGCGCCCGTCATCACGCCGCCACCACGAGCGTCGATGGCCAGTGTGTCGGGGCGGTTGGTCATTCAAGAACCCCCAGCTCCGCCCGAGCCTCGAGAGCGCAAGTGGGGACAAGTCGTTCTTGGTGCGTCCGTCGTAACGGTCACGGCGGCGCTGCTCGTGCACACGGCGCTTCGGCACCAGGAAGATCCGCGGATGTCGGTGAAGCCTCCACCGAGCGCAACGAATGAGCCATCAACAGCCGCATCGGAGCGTCCCAAAGCTTCCGGCAGCAACACGTCACCGCGCCCTCCGCGTATTCGGTCGTCGCCTGAGCCAACGCCAATACAGGACGATGCGGGTGCCCCTCAATCGGACGGTGGTTTTACCGACCGAGATGCAGGTGCTAGCGACAGTTCCGATGCCGGTGCTGCAACGCCCTCGCCTGCGTCGCCCACCGATTCTGCTTCAATGACCACGGCGCCCTCGGCGCCAACGATCACCCCATCTTCTGCACCGGTGCGAGCCTCCCAAACGGCCTCCGCACCGGCGCATCAGCCGAGACGTTTGCCATGACAACCCATCCCGTTCGATCGACCTTTTTCTTCGGTTTTTCCTTGGCCGCATCGCTGTTGACGGTCGGCATGCTGACGCCATCCCTTGCGTTTGCCGCCACTACGCTCAACGTCGAACCCGGCCCTCCGCAGAGCCTCGGCAAAGACGAGCCGTATTTCTACACTACCGTCAGGATCCAGAACGGCGGCACGCTCAACGTGCTCCCTGTCGGTAGCGGAACGGGGCGTCTGCACATCAAGGCCAATCGGATCATCATCGAAGCTGGCGGCACGATCGATGGCGCTGGCGCGGGGCCTCGCGGCGTTGCGAACATGCAGGGCGCTGGCATGAGCGGCGGTGGCTATGCCATTGATGAAGGGGGCGGCGGCGGTGCGTTCTTCGGCAACGGCGCAGCGGGCACGGACACCATGTGCTCCACGGGTTTGGGCGGCCTTGGCGGGGTCAAGTACGGCGTCGCCTCCATGCCCGGCTTGGGCAGCGCTGGTGGTGCAGGAGGAAAGATGCCCGGGCCCATTGGCGGTAACAGTGGTGGCAGCGTCATCCTCGAAGCGGCGCAGATCGAGATCAACGGCACGATCACGGTAGCTGGCGCCAATGGCCTGTCGTTCAGCGGTGTTGGCTCGGGTGGTGGCTCCGGTGGTGAGATTCGTTTGACGGCTACGACGTTCATTTGGGGCCCCAAGGCGCTACTGATTGCCAACGGCGGCGTGGGCGGCGGATGGGACATCAACGCTCCGAAACGCGGTGGATCAGGCGGAGGCGGCTTGATCTCGGTGCGTGGAGGCCCCACGCCTGACCCCTTGGTCAAATTCGAGGTCTT
>CAZETM010001010.1:0-3444 GCA_964514885.1 uncultured Polyangium sp.
GCTCGTAAAGGTCCTCGAAGTAAATCGTTTCGCCTGTCGGTGTCGTTTTGCGAATGCGTTGTTCGTCGCCGTCGTACCCAAATGAAACGCTTTTCCCTGGCTGCGTGATGGTCCGCGGCAAATCGAAGGACGTGTACGTGATCGAAACGCCACCTGGTCGCGTGATTTGATTGCCAACCGCATCGTACGTAAACGTTTCCCCAGGCGCATTGGTGACTGCATGCGGATGTTTGGGGTCCAGGTACGACAAGGCGCCCACGTCGGACTTGCTGAGCAAATTGCCATTGGCAGCATATCCATACGACGTGTGACACGCGGGATTCGCATTCTCGGTTGCCGAGAAATACGCACAGGTCAGCCTGTTCAACGCGTCGACCTTGAATCGCTCGGTCTTGTTCTGCGGCTGCAAAGCATCGCTGCGGCTCTTCAAATCGAGCCGCTCGTCCCATTCGTAGGACAATTGCTGAATCGTCGATGCGCCCAACGTCGTCGAGATACTCTTCAGCGCTTGTTTATCCTGGTGATACGCCCGCAAGGTTTTCGTCCCATTGCCGAATTTTTCGTCAGCGTATCGCCCGGCGTCGTCCACGTTGGTCAATTGCCAATACGGATCGCTCGTCGCCTTGTCCCGTACACCAATACGAAACCCGTGCGCATCGTAGTCGTACGTCACGCCAAACGCTTCCTGGCCAAGCGGCTGCGGGTAATCGATTGCCTTGATCGCACCAACGTCGTTGTAACTCAACAACGCAGCAAATACGTCATCGTTTACCCCAAGCCTGATGGACTCGGTTTGTCCCCGCTCATTGTATCCATACGTTTTCACGCCGTCTGGGCTCACCAACGAATGCAACCGGCCAATACCGTGCGGCGCGGTATCCCAGGTCCACGCAGTCGTCGATACCTGCGCCCCAAGTTTGTCCGTGCGTGTCTCCACGCGTCCCAGTGCATCCAAACCCAACGTCGTCACGCGCCCCAACGCATCCGTCGATTCGAGCAAGTCGCCAAATCCGTTGTGCTCGAGCAACGTCGTTCCGCGATCCGGCTCCTCGATCTTGGTTGGCCGGCCAAACGCATCATGCGTCCATTTCATTACCGCGCCGCCCGGATCCGTGACGCTGACAAGCGTGTCGAATGGCCCGTACACATGTTTCGTTTTGCCATTCGCTGCATCGGTAATCATTACCGGCCGCCCCAGCGCATCCAATTGCGTCACGGTGTGTTTCGACAATGGATCCGTCGAATCCACGAGGAAACCATCGTACGTCGTTGACGTCACCGCATTCCACGGCGTCACGTGACGAATCTCGCGACCGAGCGCATCGAATTCGTACACGTTCCAGTGGACCAAAACGTCGGGCGTGCCTTCCGCAATGGGCACCGATTGCCGAGCGACCTGACCGCTCAGCCGATCGTATTCGATACGCTGCACCAGACGCGGCATGTTCGGCTTCGGCTGCGGCCCGTGCGAAAACGTTTGTATCGGCCGCCCCAGGCTATCGAGAATGACCTCGTCATCGCGACCTCCCAATGTTGTCGCGCGTTCGACCATTCGCCAAAGGCCGCCGATCTGTTCACGTGTACGCTTGATCGTCGTGTTCGCTCCATCAGGACGCTTTTCTGATTCCAAACGGCCCAATGAGTCGTAAAACCATTCCGTGGTCAGACCATTCGGATCCGTATGCTTCTTCAACACGCCCAGCACGTCATCGTATTGCAGTGTCGTTTCGTGTCCGAGAACATTGATCAACTTGATCGGAAACACGCCCTCGTCGTCGTAAACCGTGGTCGATTCCCGCGTGTGTCCGAATGCATCCGTCGCCGTGACATGCAAAATGTTGCCATAAGTGTCGCGTTTATCGTAGGCCACCGTCAACTTCGTATCGTCGATCCCGTCGTCGCTTGCCGTCGATTCCGATTCCACTTCGCCAAACTCGTTCGTCGTGCGCGTGACCGTTCGGCACTGGGTCGACCCCGCGGCGGTGCTGCATTCCTTTTGAAAGATCGTTTGCCCTAGAATCCATCGGTCGACGTCATTCTTGACCGTACGATTCACGTGCTTCGTCGCGTCGACGCCCAACGTGGACACCTCCACCGCCAACACGTTACCGAATTCGTCGACGTCCAGCACATCGACCGTCGTATCGCGAAGCATGGTCGCGTTTTCATTCGCTTCAATACCTGCGACCCACGATTCCAACGACGCTCCCGATTGCGTCCCTTGCAGGCGTCGCTCATGGCGCTGTTTCGGAATCGTAAAGTAGGTGCTACCGCCATTCGTAGCGACCACGTTCGTCATCAGGTCGGTAAACGAAAGCTCGATACGTTTCGGATTCGCTTCGTTCGGCAATGCAGGCGCCCAAAACCATGATGCCTTTGCTTGCCCTGCAAAAGCATACACTTTGCGTTCGCCCACCTGAACCACCGTTTGGTTATCGTAAAACGTCGCGGTCGCCGCCCCAGTATCCAAGTCCGTCAAGATTCGTGCACCGAATCCGAGAAACCCGTACCCTCGTCGATCGTATCGCCCGTCGCGATAGCGCAAGCCATAACGACGCACACCACCTTGGCCGTCATTGATAGCGTATTGTTTCACGACGCGCTTCGATCCGACCACACAATTCCGTGGATACTTGCAATCGTTAGCCAAATCCGATTGCGAAATATAGAAGTCCGTCTCTTTTGGAGTGGCGCCGGTCGTTTTGGAATCGTCGATCAGGTGCGCGTATTCGACCGCTACATTGGGCACGAATGCCGGGTCATCGGGATCGTGTTCGTTCCTGCCGTCGGAAACCCCGACGAGTACATCCGCGTCGGCGGCGCGGTTTTTGAATACTTGGAGCTTGTTTCCCAAATAGAGCGCCACATCTGGCGCGCCATCGCCATTGACGTCACCAATACGTGGACCATGAGGATCGGCCAAGGTAACCGCATCAGCCATCACGGGCTCGAAGGGGATTCCCGATTCAATCCGCTCGAACGTGAAACCATTCCTGCCGCCGGTTGCCCGCAGAATCACCCATCGTGGCACGTCGGGGCTGATCGCGTCGACCATGGGCAGCAAAATATCACTCTTACCATTTTGGTCGAAATCTGCAGCAGATGCCAAATGCAGATATTTGGCTTGTCCAACTGCTCCGTCCCAGTCCAATGCATTTTCAGACTGCGTGGTAAAACCCTTGCCCGTATTGGTCCACGTGACGAGCCTACCCGAGGAATCGGCCGAAAGCGCATCGGGCAAACCATCGCCGTTGTAGTCGCCGAATAGGATCGGACCACCATTCACCGGCGTAGACAAACCTATGTCCAAAGCTTCCCATGTGCCGGGGCTTCGGCGACGAAATACGCTAAACCTACCAGTGTATTCTGCCGGCACACCACCTTGCGTAACCATGCCCGGTAAAACCAACTCCGTGATTCCATCTGCATTGGTATCCAGTGTGT
>CAZETM010001011.1:0-3443 GCA_964514885.1 uncultured Polyangium sp.
CAGAACGTGGGTAACGATACGGAAAGCTGGATCTCCCGAGACGCGCTTGACACGCCAAGTTCGAAAATGGCACTTCGTTTGGACTAAGTGCCCGTCGGTTCAAACTCCATGGTGTTCGTCGGAACGCTGACGTGCGGATTCTCGCGGCGAATGCCGTCGGTATCGATGGTGTTGGTCAGTTGCTGTGTCGGTCCGAATGCATCCGTGGTCATGCGTTACCTCAACGAAAACGGACACGCTACAAGGGGTGCGCCAAAGAAGCAATCGTTTTCCCTTGGCACACAGAATGGGTGACGATGGCGGCATAGCGCAGGAAAAAAGGGACCCGTCGAGCAAACGAAGGGACCCGCCGGCCGGTTTTGGAACCCGTCGACCGGTTTTTGGAAGGCTCTCGGAATCTTAACGACGTTCCGTTGGTGCAGAGGTTAACATGTGCCGCGTCATTGCCCGCAAGTTGGCCCTCCGAATCACTTAACATCGTGACTGCTCACCACTTTCTTGATAGCATCATAGACCCATGGTGCCCTCCATCGAGACAGCGACCCTTCACACCGCACGCGCCGAGCTGGCATTCAAAATCACCCACGCGATGCATTCGACCGAACAGCACGCCTTCACGCAGCCCGGCGCGCTCATCAAACACTACGAGATCATCCGCAAGCTCGGTGAAGGCGGCATGGGCGCAGTGTTTTTGGCCCGCGATACGCGCCTCGGCCGGCGAGTGGCCATCAAGTTTCTCCATGAACAAAGCGGCGTTGCCTTGGAGCGCTTTTTGGTCGAAGCTCGTGCCACAGCGCTCTGCCAACATGAAAACATCGTCGTCATTTACGACGTCGGCGATGTCAACGGTTATCCGTACATGGTGCTCGAATACATCGAGGGGCGCACGGTACGCGCAGCAATGCACGAGCGGACGATATCAGACTCCATCGATGGCAAATCGGCGACGCAATGGGCCCTCGAGGTGATGATTCCCGTTGTCCGGGCGCTGTCGGCAGCTCACGCCATGAATATCGTGCACCGCGATCTTAAACCCGAAAATATTCTCCTTTCGAATAGCGGAATCGTGAAAGTGGTGGATTTCGGCATTGCCAAGGAACTCAGTGCGCCGCTGCCTCTCGCCACAACGGCCGTGCAAAACAACGACCAAGGCGGCGTCGAGCTGACGCAGCAGGGTGAAGTGGTGGGTACCATGATCTATATGGCCCCCGAGCAATGGTTGGGCGAGGAAATCGACGGTCGCACGGACATTTGGGCGGCAGGGTTAATCCTTTTCGAGCTCTTGACTGGCGAGCATCCACTTGCGCCCGTCACCAAGGCTTCGCTCGCGCAGGTATGCCAATTCGACACGCCTATGCCCAGCGCACGGGAAAGGCGGTCGGATGCGGCGGCGCTTGGCGACATGATCGATCGATGCTTGCAAAAGCGCAAAGCAGACCGTTATGGCTCGACCCAGGAGCTTTACGAAGCGCTGCAAACGCTTTCGGCAGACCGGTCTGCGCCCGTGCTCTCCGAAGAGCAGAATCCCTTCGCGGGTTTGTCTGCATTTCAGGAGGCCGATGCGAGGCGGTATTTCGGACGAGAGCAAGACATTTCGGCGGTGATTGGCAAACTACGCAATCAGTCGATCATGGCGATCACCGGTCCATCAGGTGCGGGAAAATCATCGTTCGTTCGCGCCGGGGTTATTCCGGCATTTAAAAATGCTGGGCAACGCTTAGAAGCATGCATCATTCGACCAGGCCGTAGACCGCTCGGTGCACTTGTCGACGCCCTGTCGTTTTTGGTGGATACAACGGGTAACGAAGAGCGCATCGATTCGGCAGAAATTGAGCAGAAGTTGCTGACACAACCCGGCTATCTGGGCGTACGATTGCGCGCTCGATGCCGAAGACGAAGTGCGAATCACCGGGTACTGCTTTTCGTGGATCAATTCGAAGAGTTGTACACATTGGGAATCGATCCAAAAGTGCGCGAGGTTTTTTGCGCGAGTCTTTTGGGCGTAGCCGATGACGCGTCGTCGCCGCTGCGGGTGATTCTATCGATACGTGCGGACTTTTTGGATCGACTTACGGAGGACCGGGGGTTCTTGGCGGAAGTCACGCGAGGGCTGTATTTTTTGCCGCCCATGTCGACCGATGGACTGCGGGATGCGCTGAAAAAGCCCTTGCGAGGAGCGAGATATCGGTTCGAGGACGAGGCTTTGGTGGACGAGATCTTGGGTGGGCTGGTGGGAATGAAGAGCCCGTTGCCCATTTTGCAATTTCTGGCGACGAAGTTATGGGAGGCGCGGGACAAGGAGCGTCGGCTGTTGACGACTGAAGCATATCGCGTTTTAGGCGGCGTGGCCGGAGCGTTATCGACGCATGCGGAGGCGGTGCTTTCGGGAATGTCGCCGGCCGAGCAAAAAATCACCCGAGCGATTGTCTTGCGCCTCGTGACGCCGGAAAAAACGCGAGCGATTGTGTTGTTCGACGATCTTTGTACGCTATCCGAAGACCGAGCGGCGGTGGAGCACGTGGTGCAGCGTTTGGCCGACGCGCGGCTGGTTTCGATTGAATCGGGCGATGAGCGGGAAGGCAAGACTGTAGAACTCGTGCATGAATCGCTCATCGAGCGATGGGGGAAGCTGCGGGCGTGGTTGGATGAGCAGGAGCAGGACGCGCAGTTTTTAGGGGAGTTGCGGAGCGCGGCGGCGCAATGGGAGAAGAATGGGCAAGCGCCGGGGTTTTTATGGCGCGACGAGGCGGCGCGTAAGGCTGCGTTATGGCTCGAAGGGCGCAAGGCGGCCGGGAAGGTCGAGATTGGCACGAAGGAACTGGGGTATTTGGAGGCGGTCGTGTCGCTGGCGGAGCGCACGAGGCGCCGGCAAAAGCGGGCGAAGGGTGGGATCATTGCGTTTTTCACCGCCACGGCGCTGTTTTCGACTCTTGACGTGTATGCACATCGTGCGGTCCGGCGTGCGGATGCCCAGGCCGCGGAGGCTCAAAAAAGTGCGGTGGAAGCGCAGAAAAGTTCTGAGGAGGCCAACAAGAGCGCGGCTGAATCGCGTAATGCCACGCGCATGGCGGCAGCGCGCGAGCTGCAAGCCGATCCCACGACCGTGCTTTCGCTGCTGCGCGAGGTCGAGCTGCCTAGCTTGCCACGAGGGTGGGCGGAGCTCTCGCGCTGGGCGCTCGGGGCCGGGGTTGCCCGCGTGGTGCTCACCCATCCGGACGCAGTTCAATGCGGAGCGTTCAGTCCTGACGGCAAGCGCATTGTCACCGCGTCAGTGGACAAGATGGCCCGGGTGTGGAGCGCTGATGGCACGGGCGAACCCCTCGTCCTTCGCGGTCACGAGGCTGTCGTCACTTTGGCGGCGTTCAGCCCCGACGGCACGCGCATTGTCACCGCGTCATGGGACAAGACGGCGCGGGTGTGGAGCGCCGATGGCACGGGCCAGC
>CAZETM010001012.1:0-3439 GCA_964514885.1 uncultured Polyangium sp.
GCGGGGACGAGGCGACTGCGGGAGTCGTGAGGTGGGGATCGTGAACGGAGATGGGCCTTTACGGAGGAGTCGATCGCCTGTTTGAGAGGGGGAATGTTGGGTGAGGGAGATGGGAGGTGGGGGATTTCGAGGCCATTCACGAAGGATTGGCATGGGCAGGCCTTTGGACGGCATAGGCAAAGTCTGTGGGGTATTCTTCCTTTGCGCTGAGATTCAGGTCAGCAAGGGGCATCGAGGATGGTCGACAACGCGAGAAGATCCCTGACGACGCCGGCATCGAAATCATGTTGGGATCGACGCCGATCCACGTGGTATGCATGAATGCCCAAGACACGCGCTGCGGCGCACCATGTGGCATTGTCGTCGAAAAAGAGGCATTCGTCGAGTGAGGTTCCCAGCCTCTCCGCCGCGATTCGATATGTCGTCGGGTCGGGTTTGGACGCTCCGATACTTTGAGACGTCAGCGCAACATCGACGAACTCGTCCAGACCAACGAGGGACAACAATGCGCGCGATCCGAGCAAAATCGTATTGTTGCTCAAGACGCCGACTCGCAGTCCAGCTTGGCGCGCCATGATGAGCGTCGGTTGTGCATCCGGAAAGGCTCGCACGAATTGCGCCAATTGAAACGTCTCGAGCGCTTCGCGTGCCACTGGGTCGTCGATCGAGTCAGCAAGCGATTGAAGGAACACGCCTATGGTTCCGGGATCCCCTTCTTTCGCTCCCTTGCCATGATGCGTCACCCACGCTTGCCACTTTCGATCCATTTCTTCTGGTGAAATTGGAAGCTTGGAAATCAATGCGCCATGGATGCCACGCCAATCCACCTGCACGAGGACACCATCACGATCGAAAAGTACGGCCCGAATTGGCATGTCAATCCTCCGTGAGCCCCGTGATGGCGCCCAAGAATGTCGACTTGATTCGTTCGCCATCGACGGACAATACGACGTCCGCATTGTCCGCCTCACGCGCGAGAATGGCTCCGATCGATGCATCGAAGTCGAACGAAGGATCCTCGAAATGGCGCTGAATGAGTGGTCCGAGGTTCATTGGCGATTCAATCATGGTAATTTTTTCAGGCATCGAGAATCCCATGACCGTTTGCCCTCGAACGAGTGGTTCGTCCCCACAAACGACTTTCACGAGGCCCCTGAGCGTCGTCGTCGCCACGGAACGATCGGCGGCGTAGACGGCCGCAACGACGTCTGCACACGAAATCGATGATGCGTATTTCGTCTGCACAGCAGCGTAACATTGTAGGGGTTTGGCGAGGAATTGTGCGGCAGGGGTGTTGCTCAGCGCAATCGCCTCGACCTCCACGGGCCGAAGCGAAAACATGGTGTGTGCATCGCGCGTCACCAGCGTAATGGGCAAGCCTGCGGAAAGAACTTTTTGGGCGGCCAAAGGATCGTGCCAAACGTTGGTCTCGGCAGTGGGCGTGATGCCTCCGGCATATCGCGACCCTCCGAGAATGACTACGCGGGAAAACCCACGCAATGCGTTGGAGTCTGCATCGAGCACGGTAGCCAAATTGGTAAGGGGGCCGAGCGCAAGCAATGTCGCGCCGACAGCACGTTGCGCCAGGGACCGATACCATCCAACGATGTCCTTCGTGGAATGGTCCTTTGCGAAATGGCCGCCATTGCCCCATAAACCATCCGGGCCATGCATCATGGCGCCGACGGAGGCGCGTTTGCCGCGAATTGGTTCGGCTGCCCCCATGACGACTGGCACATCGAGCCGCCCCAGCGCGGTCAGTAGCGACAGAACGTTGCCGGTGGCATATTCGACGGCGGTATTTCCGCAGACGGTGCTCACGCCGACGACCTCCACGGTACGTCGTTGTGTGAAAAGCCAGGCAATGGCAGCAGCGTCGTCGACGCCCATGTCGGTATCAACGACGATTCGATGAACGGCAGCGGTGGTCATTCGGTGGACGTTCCATCGGTGGGAAACCAGAAGGGCCCAACCCGCCGGCCCAAGCCGAGAATCGGAGCACTCTCCCATGTCGCACGATGCTCTACTGCCTGCTGTTCGCGGCCGGTCTTGTCCTTGGACCACGTCGGGCGCAAAAATGCGTAATCGTAGATGATTCGCCGCCATTCGGTTTCGGTCATGGCGTACCCGGGTCTTTGCGTCCAATAACATTGAACCCGATCGGCCCCCAAGAACGGCGGCAGAAAGTCCACCCCTATCATGGGCTTTCCGTACGACAAGCAAAGCGGAGCCGGGGGCAACTCTTCACCGTAGAGCGCTCGTATCAACTCGGCTTGGGAGGTGACATTTTCGCGTCGGACGACATCGAATATCCAGCGCCAAACGTTGGCCACGTCTGGCGCCGTAACGAACCACATGGTCAATTCACCATCGGGCGTGGCAGAGCGTAATCGATCGGCCAAGCGTGCGAACTCCGGGGCCATTTCCGTGCCGACGACGCGCATTCGAAAGCCAAGTCGTCGATATTCGTCCAGCGCCTCGGGGGTCGCCATGATCGCTTCCGCCCATTTCGACAATTGTCCGGCATACCAACCGGTGCTTTCGCGCTCCTGGGTTTGCAGCACCATACCTGTATAAATGTGCCGCACTCCGTGACGTCCGAGCATACTACAACACCTGAGCATCTCGGCATGTCCCCACCGAGGATAGTCGCGCTCGGAAATGCCCGCCAAGGCAGCCGAACGGCGCGTGCCTCCCGGTGCAAACAACAAACTCGGCGGCACGTAGGGCTTTACATCGCCCGTCGAAAGCGCCAAGAAGTCCTTCAAATCAATAATGGTGTCCATGAATTCGTTCCTCTTCATCCGTGCTCGAGGTTTGCCGTGACGGAGGGAATATCGATTCCTCTCCGTAACATTGCCCAAACCGCCGCTTCGACGATTCGACATGGCGTGTACAAATCCTTGTTAATCCACAAACTCGGGCGTTTGACGAGCGGTTCGCCGGCCACGGTCGCGTTCAGACGGAGATACGTCATTCCACGCGCAATCGCCGATTCCAGGCGATTCTCGTACGCCGGCTGCGTATGTTTCTGCAATGCGAACAGTGTCATCAGCGCATACGCGGTTTCTTCCGCGGTACATCCCACGAGCGCACCCCAACCGCCTTGACGAGCGTGCTGCGTATCGAGCGTCCAGCGTAATGCGTGGTCCATCGCCTCCGCGGCTTCGGCATGATCGCTTTCTGCCAGTGCGATGATCGCACACGATGTCGCATAATAGGGGCTTGCGTGCCATTTATCGATCCAACAGCCGTCCGGTCGACGTGCTCCGACGAGGAAATGGACCACCTTTTCAATCCGAGGCTGCATCTCCCGCCGTAATGCCGGAGGCAGACCGAGCAGCAGGTGCAGCACATGCGCATTCGTGCTCGTCGACCCATTGCGCTCTCCTTCAAAGCAGAGAAAATGATCCTGCCTCTCGAAACGGAGCAGCGGTTC
>CAZETM010001013.1:0-3438 GCA_964514885.1 uncultured Polyangium sp.
CACTGCGCGCGTCCCCGGTACCCACTGCGCGCGTCCCCGGTACCCACTGCGTGCACGTCAACAATGGACTGCGTGCATGCTGTCGGTGGGAGGCATTACGGGGGACGGGTTGCTCCGTCATGGGACGCGACGACAATCAACGGGCCGCTAACCGAATCGTTTACTTTCGCACCCACTTCACCTGCCTGCGCAATGTCGTCGTCAAAATCTCCAGCACGCTGCTCAAGCTGAATTCGAACGCCATAATCGCGCAATAGCCCTCCCGCCAATCAGGATTGAGCGCTTCATAACGCTGCAAGAGCTTC
The DNA here is from genome assembly GCA_964514885.1 of uncultured Polyangium sp. Lineage (GTDB taxonomy): Bacteria > Myxococcota_A > Polyangia > Polyangiales > Polyangiaceae > Polyangium. The sequence continues at coordinate 306 of CAZETM010001013.1, forward strand.
GCGTCCGCGGCGGTGTGTTGCTCGAAAGGATGCGGCATCGTCCGCATACGCACACGCAATTGATTCGCCTCCCAACGCGCTCCATAAAGCTCCGGAATCACCGTCCGACGCAATCGATCGACCCACGTCGGCGCTCCCGCTTCCCCCACGAGCCACACGCCATTCATTGCACGCGTAAACATCCGATAACTTTGCGGGTACATGTCACCCAAGAACCTGGCTGTCATCGCTCGCTCGCGAATCATCGCCTCGAGCAGCAGACGCAAATAGATCGTCGGTATGGCCGGATGTCGCCGAATGCTCGGATCCGTAAAGCCATATTCACCGCGCAAACCCAGACCGTCCGTTAGACGATGCACGTTCATGTCGGCAAAGCCGCGTAACTCGCCCGTGTGGTCATAAAGAAAGCCGACACGCCAAGCATTGCGCAAATCCGCGGCAAATGCAGTCGCGTCGTCGCTCGAGGACACTTCGGGCTTGAGGTCTATGAGCTTTCGGCGCAATTGCCAACAAGCATCAATGGTCTCCGAGGGGATTAAAGTTCCAGGGAGAACGCGGGAGTGCAAATAGAGGAGGGTCATGGCAGCAGGCATCAGGTGTACCCCAATTCATGAAGGCGCGCCAGTTGGAGATGTCGAAGCTCGCGTTATGGCGGCTCGCTCAAAATCGAAACGACGCCGTAGCCAGCACGGTCATCGGAGCCCCGGGAGACAAGTGTTTCGACGGCAATCGCGAGGGAGCGTCTCCGGTATTCCAATCGGAAACGTAAACATATTCCGTGTCCGCGTAGGGCCTGTCGAAAAGATTCACCGCGTCAATGCCTATTTCGACCGGATCTCTACGCACGCTGGCCGAGGCATCCAGCGTAAACGCGGGTTTGGCTTCCAGGCCATAAGGTAACGGGCGGCTCGAAATGAACGTCGCTCCATAACCGATTCGTCCAATCAAAGGTTTCGACCCAATACGAAAAAGAGGACGTTCATACCTGACGTCGGTGCGAATCAGGACGGGAGGAACGTAGGGAATCGGTTGTCCCTCGACAAACGTCGAGTTGACACTTCCCGACATGGAAGCAGCGGGACCATTGATCGTGGCGTGTACAAAGGTGGCGCTGAAGGATGTCTTGAGTCCTTTGAGCGGTTCGGCTTGGATGTATGCTACGAGGCCTCGTCTTAGCGTGGAGCCAATTCGTGTGTATCGTCCCGGAGTGGCGTCAAAAGCCCAATCGTCGGAGAGGCGCGTCTCGTAAGCAATGAATGCCGCCGATACTCGTCGCGGGTCGAACTTGAATCGAGCCCCGATTTCATAACTATGCACAATCGCGAAAGGAACGTCTTCATTCTCCACCAGTTGTAGAGCTTCTGGTGAGCGATATCCTTGTCCATAAGCCGCCGACAAACGCCACTGAGGTCGAGGGTCGATTTCGAGGGCGACGCGCGGACCCCACGCAACTCCGGCGACGGTTCGACGAACGCCCGGGTCGGGGCGGGAATCCTGGGTAAACGCCAAACCATTCCCCAATCGATCATGCACTTGAAAAAGAACGACGTCGGTTCGCAATCCTCCACGTAATCGCGCTCGTTCCGTGATCGATACGACACCGTCCAGGAACAATCCCGCCCGAAATGTACGAATATCCGCGTCAATGCGTCTATCCCAGATGAGGTTTGTCGGAGCGGTAATCATGTTTTGACTTTGATCGATGACGTGAATCTCGATGTCCCCACCTCGCGTGAATTGCGCGTCGAGCCACGATAACAAACGAAATCGACGAGTCTGCTGGGACAAACGAGCGCCGAAACCGATGTCGTCATTGACTTGCTCGACGAGATCACCTTGTCCGACGATGGTCGGATCGGACCTTGACCGTTCGACATAACCGGTCATGTTGATGCGACTTCGGTAGGTCGCGTAAGCTCCCCAAAGGCCAATGGAGGTGCTCGTCTCGTCATTGCTGGTTTTTTGCAAAGAAAACCCCCCTTGTACGCGGGCGACCGCGGCGACTTGCGCTCGGGAGGAAGGATCATCATAAGCGTCGTGAAAGTCGACTTTGCCGCTGTAAATGTCCTCGCGTCGGACGATTCCGCCGACTCCCGATCGAACGCCGTGACCCGATACATGCAGAATGGCCGTGGTTTTTCCGGGCATTTCCAATCGATATTGACCAATGAATGCGCCGGATGTGCTGGCGCGGGTACCATTGCCAAATCCCGTGGATGTACGTACCGATGTCGCGCCGAACGTTTCTTCCGCATGTCCAACCGGAGCCAATACACCGAGCACGGTAAGCGTACCGAAGGAACCATAACCATAACTGGATCGGATTCCGCGATCTTCGACGCCGAGATCAAAGTCGACGCTGCCGGCCACCGCAAATTCTCCCTGATTGGGGTCATACACGCCTTCTAGCACGCGCACATAACGCACCGTCTCCGGAATCAGAGTATCGATGTCGGCATATCCATGTCCGTGGATGTGCGATGGCTGATTGAGCGGAATGGTCCCCAAAATGGTAAATCGAATGTCTCGACCATGATCGGCATCGAACCCGCGAAGCGAGAACCTTGGCGCAATAGCGTCACCGTATGGCCGCGTCACCAAAATTCCTGGCGCCGACCGAATGATGTCCGACGCCGCGAATCGTGGAACCGATTGGATCAAATCGCGCTCGAGGAGAATATCGGACTCCGACCGGTTCGCGGGCTGAATGCGGCCTTGCACGTGCGATTCAATGACTTTGCCATGATCGTGCAGGGTATGAGGTAACCCCAGAGGAGTTCCAAGATCGACTGGCGCCTCCTGATATTCAATGATTTTAGGCACCGGCGGCGCATTGGGTCGAGGTTTTCGCTTTAATGCCTGCAACACTGGCTCCAAAATCGCATGATCCGGCTCCGCAGACGCATGCACACTCACGGAGAAGTGAAAAGGAACGTGGATTCTCGAGCGAATCGCAAGGCCTCCTCGCGTCGCAGGGATGAACCGCCAGCGTTGCACCGCTTCCCGAGCGGCGTTGTCGGTAATGATGATTGCCTGGCGTTCGTCAATGTACGGCAGGCCTTTCGATGCCTCGCGGAACTTCGGGTTCTTCTTGTAGCGATCGGAAAAGTGCGGGTCGCGAAGCTCGCTGATG
>CAZETM010001014.1:0-3435 GCA_964514885.1 uncultured Polyangium sp.
GTAAGGCACGTCTTGGGGTTGCAATCTACGACGAGGAGCCCGAGAAGCTTGCCAACAAGCTCAAGACCGATTCGAGCATCTTATCGCGCGTCAGGGACGATATCATCAAGGTCGCAGGTGTATTGAAATCAATTGCTGGCGTGTGCGGACCTGGAAGCTTGCCCAATAGCTATCAGGCGGTGTTGCTTGCAGACGTGCTCAAGGACGTTGATGATCCATTATCCAATTCAAAACTTCAAAAGAAGCTACGGTTGTGGTTTTGGTCGACAACTTTAACATCGTACTTCCGAGACACGACGAAGGCCGTCTTTTCGCGCGCACTTCACCACCTTCGGGCACTTGTAGAGGCGGACGGCGACGGTGATCCACACCCGCCGGACATGTCGCCCATTGTGGGCTCTACAGGTCGTTTTGATTTCCGCGCTGCGCGCTCACGCTGCACTGCGCTCTTGTTGGCCGAACGCAGAAACGCCTATCCCGGGCGCGTCGACGATGCGTTGAGCATTCTTGCAGAATTCGGTACCAACGCCATGACGCGACTGCTGACTGAAAAGGAGGTCGATGCCGCGACCCGTGAAAGAGTTCACTTTGCCGAAAACCGATTCTTGGTTCATCCACAGAACGCTAACATTGTGAAGCGTATTCGTACCGTGCCAGGGTTCTTTAGTGATGCGGCGTTCTGGGAAAGCCACGCTATCGATCAGCCGGCTCTCGCGGCCTTGCACCAGAAAAACTGGACAGAATTCCTGGACCTACGCCGCAAGGCAATCGAAAGCATCGAACGCGCTCGCGCTGAGGAGTGTGGCCTCGAATATCGAACTGAAGATTGACAGCCGTATGGCCTCCGCGTGCTTGTATAGGCAATGTGGTAATGCCGATTTTCTCGGCTGCCGCACGGGAGGCCACCACGAGTGCGGCCGCGCCATCGGTGATGCCACTCGAATTGCCCGCTGTGACCGAGCCGCGACCGTCCTTGCGAAATGCCGGCTGGGCAGCGGTACATGTAGTCGAGGCCATCGACAAGTTGCATCGTGCCGCGGCCGGCGCCCCAGCGCATATCGTGCGATAGGTAGGCATAACACTCGCGCAGGATATCGCAGCAGGCATTGATGTCGACCATGACTTCGAGAGTATCTTCCGCTCGCGACCAATACTATGTATTCGACGCCTGGCCGGATCCGGTGACGTTGCCCCAAGAGATGGATCGGTAGGAGCCAGCCACAACAGCCACCCGTTTGCCGAAGAGTCTTGTGGTCGAACATTCCGACGGATCGATCACGGCGGACGGTGTCGTGCTCGCGACGGGCCTTTTGGCGCCTGGCGAAAAGGTTAGCTGAGCTGCGCGATCAGCCGACGGCTCTTGTCCCAGGTTTCTTCGCGCGCCGCATGCGTGACGGTATCTTCGGCGAAACCATAGGACCGAGCGGTATCCACATCGAATTCGCCGGCGAAAGCGGGGTCCATTTGTTCGAGTGCCGCTTCTTCGTCCGCGCGCCGTTGCTCGAAGCTCTCCAGCAAGGTTTTTTGTATGGCGCGTCCTCCCGCGGACAAACCGAAACCGATGACCTGCCTTGCCAATTCAGCATGATTTTGTTCGTCGTGCGCAATGGTATGCAGTGCCAAACGTGTTGTTTCGTCCGTGGTTGTTGCGGAGGATCTTCGCGCAATCGCGGCAGCGGCACCTTCCGCGACGCAGCCGTCCCAAAAAGCTTCCAGCACGAGCCGTTCGAGGAGCGCGGTCGTGTCGATGTCGTGAGCATTCGGCACGGCGGGCAAAAGCGCGGTGATCGTCGATTCCGCGTAATCGGTCGCGAGTGCCGAGCATAGCGCGGTATGGGTGATTTCTTCGCGAGCGGCTTTCAGGGCGGCTTGGACGAGGCTCGTGGGGGCGGAGGCTTTGGCCAAATCGCGTGCAAGCGCAAAAAACGCGGGGACCGATGCGCATTCGGAGCTTGCTTCGCCGGCCCAATGCGCGAGCAATCGGGTGCGTGTCGCATCGTCCGTTCGTCGCGTACGGGATGTGCGCGTCGTACGTCGTCCGAGCACCAAAGGCGCACGTTCCGATGTAGTTTGTCCTGCCACACGCAACGGACGACCGCCTCCGAAGCTCGCACCGAACATGCCGAACGCCCCCACGACCACCGCCGCGATGGAAATCGGAATGCCCACGGCCGCCACACCGACCCCAAAACCAATCGATGCCCCCTTCGAAAGATTCGTCACTTGGACGCTCGAAATGCGGGACACGTCCACGAACACTTGCCCACGATCCCGCGTTTGTCCCACGAGAATCGGGCCGTTCATTTGAATCGCCTGAAATTGCGCTTCCATTTCCCGACCATCGGTGCCGCGAAGACGAAGCGTCGTGTCGCTCGTGAATTCAACTTGTTCTTGTCGCGGGGTTTCGAGTTGTGCTGTTTGCGCCCCCTTAAACCCGTCGAGCTGCACGAGCATTTGCGGCGTTATGTCCCACGTCGAATAACATCCGGACGCGCCCGTGGCGGAAACCAGCGAGACCAAAGCAAGTGTCGAACGTGAGGTCATCGTCGAATTCCTTCCGAGGTTTGTCAAAATTGCCCCACCACAACAAAACCCTTTTGTGTCGCGTCGATTCTGGGCACGAGGGCGACGGACGACGGCAACACTGCGTGGATTCCCTTGGCGGTCGGTTGCGGCACGACCACGGTTTCCCAAGAAAAAAGCGCCAAATCGAGCACCTGTGCGCCGAGAATTCCGATACTCGAGCCGATTTTCAATGCGGTATCGCGGCTCCCCGACTCCCCCAAACCCGTTCCGATCAGCGTGCCCACGAGCGGCACGAACGCATTCGTGGCCATTGCGGCAAACCCGGTTCCGATTTTCCCGTGCGCCCAATGCGTGATGGGACCGACCCACAAATGCACCGGATACCAAAAGCCGTATGAAAATACGCTGAGCGGCGAATCCGAAGCGAACCCCACCATTCCCAAGAGGTCGAGGGGAACCAACACGTACAGCGATTGCCACCCATACCATTGACGTTTGGGTCTCATCGGTACCTCCGCGGCGGGACCCCACATGGACGCATCCGGCACCCGGGGTGCACGAAGCTGGTGCGGTGACAATGGCGCGATGTCCACCGGCGGCGCTACGTCCACCGGCGGCGACACGGGCGGATCCGCCATGGGCGGAGGCGTCGTCGGCACCGCCGGATCGGCCGCACCAGCGGGCATCGGTGGGCGCGGCGGCAGCGCGTCTGCGGGATCCGCCTGCGCCGTTTGCGCGTGCGCGTTCGTCGTTACGAACAGACCGAGTGCGATCGCTGGAAATGTTGAGCGCAAAGCGACCATGCGCACATCGTTACACGAACGCGCGCGATGCGGCAATCGAATTCCATCCGAGTGCCTAGCGCGAACAAACAGCCATTTCCGAACCTTGTGGCCGGCGGCGACATCC
>CAZETM010001015.1:0-3434 GCA_964514885.1 uncultured Polyangium sp.
CGGACGTCCGAGAAGATGTACGCGACGACTGCCATCCAGGGGCCGATCGTGTATTGGTCGTCGTGGTCGATTTTTTGCGCTTCGGGCAATTCCTTGTCAGTTTGGTAGCACTCGGGATCGTAATCGGGCAGGCCCAGCGTTCCGCAAGAATACACCTGCGATGCTTTGCGGTCCCAAATTCCGAGGCATTCCCACGGCAGATACCACGCATTGTCCGCGGTTTTGATCTCCTGGTAGGTGTCGCGGAAAATGCCGAAGGCCACGTCGATGTCCGGGTCATTCGGAGTGTGGGTTTCGCCGAGAGCGCGCGCGAACATGTCGACAATCGCTTGACGAATCTGCGCTTCGTTCGCTTCCGGCGTCATCGTACGCTCGATGCTTTTCAGCAATGTTCTCGATTCCGGTGCCTGCGTGAATTCATACGCCACGGTTCGGCAAGCGACTTCATTGGCCATACGTTCCGAGACATTGGCCACGAGAGGATTGGCAGAAACCAAGCGAGTGGTGACGGCGAGCGAATCAATGCCGCCGTAGAAAATCATGTATCGCTCGAATAGGTCGCGCGGGCGCGGACCAACACTGCCCCAGCCGCCAACCGACCACGGAATGCCCGCTGCCGCTTCGATTTTGCGGTCGAGTAGCTCGGGCGACAAGAGCCTTCCTGCGCCGATTTCTCCTGCGAGCTGTGGATTGATTTCCGCGGTATTCTTGGCGCGGAAGAAGGAACTCTTCACAATCGCGCGAATGACCTCCTTGTAGTTTTCCCCGGACGATTGGAAAGCCGTCGCCAGGTTGTGCATGAATTTGTCTTGTGCATCCCACGCGGCGAGCTTTTCTTTGAATGCTGGATCTTTAGTGTCCGCTGGGTAGTGCAACATGTTTCGGCCCATTACGCCGGTATACGCTATTTGTGCGACGCTGAGGCCGAAACGGCCATCGGCCGCAACCATTTGGGCGAGCGCGGGGACCAGGGCCGATTCTTGTCCAGGGATACGCACCGTGCCGAAACCCGGGGGAAGCATTTCCTGGTGTGGAATCGTCGCCGCTGTGATTTCGGGATCGTAATCGAAGTTGGCGCTATCCGAGTAATTCGAGAAGGACGTCGCTACCGGATCGATCAGCGTGTGGCAGACGCTACAGGCAGGCGCATTTCGAGTCGGATTGGCAATTCCCGTGAGCGCCGCCGTGTCGACTGGACGCTGGGCCAGCTTGGTCACGTCGGTCGCGAGGAATGCTTTGAAAATCATTCTCGAGCGTGCGCGATTCTTGTTCGTCTCCGTGCTGACCCACCGCCCGAGGAACGCGGGAGTGGTCATGACTCCGGCATGAGGCACCGGGCCACGTTCGTTGCCTACGACTTTCAGCTCTTTCCATTCGTTGAAATTGTCGTAGCTCGGGGTAGGGAATTCGCTTTCGGCATTGTATGAAATGGCCGAATAGGGGTTGACCATCGTGTAGTCGGCCGTCAGGATCTCGCTGAATGGCGCATTCTTTTGCACGACGTTTGCAATCAACGCCAGCGGCTCTTCGAGGAGCGCGTCGCGGACCGTGCCCCAATACGAGTAATATTCGTAGGTGCACTGATTGTAATCGGGTTTTCCGAAGCATTGCGGATCCGGACCGTCGCGCCAAGTTTGCATGGCGGGGAAGTCTTCAATGCGGAATTGGAACGGGCCGACCTGGACGCGATCGCCTGCGTTCGTCAATAAAACGTCGTTCCACGTCTCCTTGACATGTTTGAGGAACCCGGGCTCCTTCATCAATGCGTCGAGAGCTTGATCGAAGCTGGCTTCATCACCAATGGCTTTTTCGGCGTCGGTGGGCAAGCGCCCGCCAAGGATGATGGCTATGCGGCGGAACGTTGCGTCCCAGCCGTCGAGCTCCACGTTGCCGAGCGGGTCGACGATTTCGCCTCCGCACGAAGCGGTCTGTGTGCTTTGAATTTGCTTGACGAGTTGCTCGAGAAGCTTGTACTCGGCGCTGTCCGGTAAAATCGCCGCTCCGCCGACGTGCGTGTCACCTCCCGTGGGTTTGACGAGCATCTTGGGCACGCCGTTGATTTGCTCGTCCACCATGCGGCGAACTTGCGCGAGGTTGACATCGAGGAAGTCGGGGTACGCATCCCATTCGAGAACGAATGCGGCTGCGCGCTGTTTTGGATTGTCGCCCGTTGCCGCAGATCCTCCAGGTGCATGGCACCCGGTACAATTCGCGCTCAAAATAGGCCACACCTGCTCGGCAAAGAGTTGCCGCGTTTCCGCGCAAGGATTGGCGGACGCGCTGATGTCGTCGTCTTTGGTGCATCCCGAGGCCATAACGCCTGAGGTGACGAAAGCCGCAGCGACCAGGCCTAGGCCAAGCGTGTGTTTCTGTCGTCTCTGTGTTTTACGTTTATGAACCATGTTCATTTTTCCACGGTATCAAGGAACGAATGAACTTTGCGCGTCGATTTTTTGCCGGAAGAGGATATTGCTGTCGCTTGAATTTTATAGGGTCGTGGGTCGTTTTAGTGTGATCTGTGGCATACGAAAGCTCTGCGCGCCGATTTCTCTTGTCCCATCGGCGTCGTCTCGACTAACGTCGCGAACGCTGTCCATGACGACGTTCGCCGAGCCCACCGAGCCTTTCACGCGGCGCAAACTCACGGCGATTGCGGTCGTCATCGCGACGGCCTTCGCAGGCTCGTTGTGGTGGGGGATAACGCAACGAAATAAGATTCAGGCGTCCGCCGCGGAAGCAACGAAGCAACAGGAGATAGCGCAGAAGGCATTACGAGCTTACGAAGTGACCGCCGCACGCGAAGTGGTGGTGAATGGTAGCAGGCCGGACCTGGGGGCTTTGGTGCTGGCCGAGGTCGATACGCTCGAGAAGGCGCCGGGATGGACGTCATTGGCGATCAAGGTGCTCACACAAGGTTTCACGCGGACCACATATCAGCACGATACCGAGACGCGTGGTGCATTCTGGAGCCCCGATGGTAAGCGGGTCATCACCATTGCTGAATTCGTCGCGCGGATTTGGAACGCCGACGGCACAGGAAAACCTCTCGTGCTCGAAGGGCACAAACATCACGTGCGTAATGCATCATGGAGCCCGGACGGGAAACGCTTCCTGACTGTGTCGCGTAATGATGTCGCTCGGCTTTGGAATGACGACGGTCAAGGCAAGTTCATCGTATTGCATCGAGAAGGGCAGGGGGATATCGATGCTGCCGTATGGAGCCCCGATGGAAAACGGATTGCGACGACCTCCATCAATGGCTCCACATATTTGTGGAATGGTGATGGATCAGGCGAACCGATAACGTTGCGCAAAGCCACCGGGTATGGCGCGTCGCAACAAGATACGATGAGCTTGGTATCGTGGAGCCCAGATGGAAAGCGTATTGCCATGGCCTCGCCCGATGGTATCGTGCAGGTACGTAATGCCGACGG
>CAZETM010001016.1:0-3433 GCA_964514885.1 uncultured Polyangium sp.
GAAGTACGCTTCGTATCGGCCTCCCTAGCCCCGATTCGCTCGCAACGCCTGTAAAGCACGCTCAACAATCTGAGAGCATAATCCAGATTTAGGAGATCGTTCGTATGCGCCAGATATCTTTCCTTGCTTCATGGTTTGTCGCCGCAATCACCTCGAGCATCATTGCCATCGGATGTTCGGCAACCACGCCTGATAAAACCTTCGGAAATGTCGGCGGCTCCGATGGTCAAGGTGGCTCCGCAGGCTCAATGGGCCAGGGCGGATCCGCGGGCAGCGGTGGAATGCCCGGCACAGGCGGCGACGGCGGCTTCAATTTCCCGATGGACAGCGGCGTCCCGGAGCCTCAAACGCCCGGCGAAGTATTCGGTCACAGCTCCGGTACGTTGTACAAGCTCGAACCTTATTCGAAGCAAGTCACGGTCGTCGGACCATTCCAGGGTTGTTCCGGCGTCATCGATTTGGCCATCGATAAAGATTCGAAAATCATCGCCACGACGTCCGGCGGGATCTATTGGATCGACAAGACAAACGCCAAGTGTACACTGATTGCGAATGGAAGCTATCCCAATTCGCTTTCCTTCGTTCCCGCAGGCACGCTCGATCCAAATGAAGACGTGCTCGTCGGTTATCAAGGCTCGACGTACGTTCGCATCAGCACGACTTCGGGTCAGGTTACCCAAATCGGGGCGATTGGTAATGGGTACAATTCGAGCGGTGACATCGTGTCGGTCAAAGGTGGCGGTACCTATTTGACCGTCAATGGTAACGGGTGCGGAGATTGCCTGATTCAGGTCGATCCGAAGACCGGTGCGCTCATCGAGAACTGGGGTGACACGGGCTATAGCTCCGTTTTCGGCATTGCCTTTTGGGCCGGCAGCGTGTACGGCTTTACCAACTTCGGGCAGCTTTTCGAGATGACGTTCAGCAATGGTCAACTCGTGGTTTCAGGCGAAATCGCGATTCCAAACGCACCTGCGGATCTGTCGTTCTGGGGCGCCGGATCGACGACGATTGCTCCGTCCGAGCCGCCGCCGAAGTGAAACGTTTCAATCGTCCGTGTCGCGCTCGCGGCTAAGCCACCCTTTGCGCCAATAGAAAACGAAAAGCAGCGCGACACTGAGCAGCATCAGCCCAATCGACGCGAAATATCCGTACTTCCAACGCAGCTCGGGCATGTTGTACGGCGACACGGCCGTATCGAAGTTCATTCCATACACGCCAGCAATGAACGTGAGCGGCAGGAAGATCGTCGAAATGATGGTCAAGACCTTCATGATTTCGTTCATGCGGGTCGACACGCTGGACAAATATACGTCCATCAAGCCCGACGCGATTTCGCGAAATGTCTCGACCATATCCATGACCTGCACCGCGTGATCGTACGTATCGCGCAAATACAGTCGCGTGTTCCCCTGAATATGATGCGACTCATCGCGAATCAGCGAGTTGGCCAATTCTCTTTGAGGCCAAATGGCTCGCCGCAATTGCAACAAATCGCGCTTGATATCGTGAATTTGTCGCGCCGTGTGACGTTTTCCGGCCAGAGCCGCAAGCTCGACATCGTCGATCCGGTCACCGAGCGTTTCCAGGACCGGGTAAAACCCGTCGATGATCGCGTCGAGCAATGCATAAGCCAAATAATCCGTGCCCCCCGAGCGCATGAGCGCGCGCCCTTTGCGAATACGATCGCGCACCGGTTCGAGCACGTCGGCATTGGGCTCTTCCTGAATCGTCAAGACGAACCCTTTGCCGAACACAATCGCGATCTGCTCCGTCATCAGCGCGCCACGAGAATCAATTTGCGCCATGCGCCCAATGATCACGTGCTGCTCCTGATACACATCGCTTTTCGGTCGCTGTGGCACGTTCACCACATCTTCGAGCGCCAGCGGGTGAATCTTGAATATCTGCCCAATTCGCTCGAACGTCGGCTTGTGCCCAATACCTTGCACATCGATCCACGTAATGCTCGCCAGATCGTCGTTCAGGTATTCGACGCATTCGTCCACCGACTCGATCCACTTTTCGACCACGCGTTTTTCGCAGAAGTCCATCATGTAGATCTTCGGCGGCTCGGTACCCTGCATGACGAGCGTACCCGGCGGCGCGCCCGGGGACGGTTCATTCGAAAAAGCCAAGCCTGCCCGACGTCGATCACGTGACGACTCGGGTTCTTTATCTGCCTGCGGCTGCTGCTCGGACATCGCGGCGCATGTTACACGTCGTCACGCGCCCGTGCAGAACTTTTGCAAATTCATTACGCGCCAGGCCCGTTCACTTCCCCTTCCCTGCTTGATCCTGCATCGCCCGCCGCGCTCGATTCGATTCCGCCAACAAACGCCCATAATCCAGCCGTTCGAGCGCTGCGCGTGAATCGGCAAGACGTTCGCCCGCCACCGAAGCCCCCAGCCCAAGCACCACTCGCCGCGCCAGTTCTTCGCGCCGCAACGGACTTTGCGCCAGAAGATCCAGCGTCACCAACGACGAGACGCGTGCTGGCTCGACAATCCCATCCTTCACCGCCGTACGAATTCGCTTCTCCAAAATGCGTCGCAGCGTTTCCTTTGGGATGACACCACGTTCGAGCAATAGCACGATGAGCGACAATCGTTCGACCGCATGACGATCGAAGTTTGTCGCAAGCGTGTCCCATTCCAGCGGTTCCAGCGGATCGAGCTGCAAATCTCGACAAACGTCCGCCATTTTGGCCCGAGCAACGTCCACGTCCGCCAGCGCGGAATCGAATTCGGCCAATGTTTCGATCATCGCCGCTTCGATGGGAACAATCGCGACTGGGACGGCTTCTGGCAAAAGCAGCGCATCCGCAGCAGGTGCATTCGGTCGTTCAACGACCCAACTTTTTAGGAACGACACGGCGTTGGTCCTTGTCCAAGGGTTTGGCAGGGTCAATGTCATCTGAAATGATGACGCTGCCGCTGGGATCGAACAATGAATGTGCCAGCAATGCAGCCATGTGCGGAAAATCCGACAACTTGCGTACAGCAACCACTCGCGCCCCCACTTGTTGATACTGGCGAATTCGATCTTGACTCGGTGAATGCAACAAAAGCACCAAAGTTGGTGAGCGTTCGACCGCTCGTTTGAATATGGCGGCATTCTCCGTATATTGGTCGTAATTCCCGTCGAAATCCGAATCCGTGATGATCACTCGAATCGGCTGCAGATCGCGCTGCTTTTCAACTGACTCGGCAAGCACCTCGAAAGGGAAACGCGTCCCTCCGCCAATGTAACGCATCAAAAACTTCGACAAGATGGTTTCCGAACGACAAAAGTCCCATTCTTTCTCGACCGTCGTCGAATAAAGCAATGCCCGAGCTGCTCCGCCAGCACGCAGCGTACCCGTTACGAGAATCTGCGCCGCCAGCGTCATCGCATTCAGCTCGCGCGTGGGATCCGGCATGGAACCACTTAC